>DAQG01000117.1 GCA_002502785.1 Methanothrix harundinacea
TCACATTCGGCACGCTGCCTAAATTCAGTAAAGATACCATATTCAGAGGGGCTCTGTTCATCAAATCGTTCATACATGATGAAATCATGTTTCTTGGATCAATTGACATATTTGATGCCGATTTCGGAGATATTGGTGATAGAAAATATATAGAGAATATTATTGCTGTAGATAAATCGGATATTGATTCTTTTAAAGATATTAGCGTTGAAAATTTCATAGAATCGGAATCGTCAGATGCAGAACGTGACGCAAAACCAGCCTCAATAAACAAAAGGGATAAAATTGAATTTAACCCGGATCCAATTGATATTGCTGCAGATATCCTGGCTGATCGAAGTGAGGCAGACCTTTTGGGATTTTCAGATTATGCAGACGCTCTAACAGATTTTATCAGAAATAAGAAGCCTGAGGAGCCTTTAATAATAGGGATCGATGCGGCTTGGGGAATGGGAAAAACTAAGCTGATGGAGATGATCAAGAATAACCTGATCGAATCCTCAAATCGAACTGCTTGGTTCAACGCCTGGAAATATGATAAGGAAAGATCACTCTGGGCAGCGCTCGTATTGGAGATTCTTACTCAGGTTCGAGACGAATCAAATCGATTACAAAGATTAAAACTCTGGTTTTTATTGAATCTTAATAGAGTTAATAAAAATATTAAATGGAGTCTATTTATGTTATCTGCTTCGATGATCTTCTTTATAATATTTGGGTGTTTTATATCTATGGATCTGTCATTAATATCGAATTTCATGGCATCAAGCGATAAAGAGTTATTGCAACAATTACATACGTACTTGTTAATTTTAGAGCAATTCAAGTCTATAAATGTCCTTGCGTATTTAGTTGTATTATATATTTTAGGTAAAGGTGTATATAGCCGCCTCATCGGTCCGTTTGATCTGAAAATCGATCAATACGCCCAAATGTCAAGCTACAAGGATCGAGTTGGGTTTCTGGTCCAATTTGAGGAGGATTTTAAATATATTGTAAATCTAGTGACCGAAAGAGGAAAAAAGCCATTAGTAGTATTTATTGATGACCTTGACCGATGTACACCTCCTCAACCAGCTGATATAATCGAAGCAATCAACGTTCTGCTCGATGCAAATCATTGTGTTTTTGTTATCGGTATGGACTCCCAAGCGGTTGCGGCAAGTATTGAGGCGAAATATAAGGACTTAAAAGAATGTTATGATGGTTCTTTTGGCTCAACCGGATTAACTTTAGGTCAGCGATTTTTGGAAAAGATAATCCAGATCAACTTTCACATTCCAAGGGCTGATGAGGATCTGATGGCATCTTTCGTTGATGCGAATCTCGGTGGATCGCTTAACGAACCAAAAAGGGTTTTAGAGGAAAAACCACCTGAAAAAGGGATCGAAAAAATTTCTGCATGGGTTGAAGCTGAAGAGAAAGGAGGAAAGACTTTTGATGAAGCAATTGAGGCAATTAAAAAGACGACGCCTGAAGCACCGATAGAGGCAATAAATGAAGCAAGAATGAGAAAAATAGCTAAAATATTATTTGAAAATTCGGGTGATGTAAGACATGCCATTAATGGAGCAGTACCATACCTAGGTTCCAATCCTCGAAAGATTAAGAGATTTATCAACCTCTTTAGACTCATGGCCTTAATCGCCAACAGAAGGGGACTATTGGAACGCAAAATAATTCGACTAGAGTCCCTCGCTAAATGGGTCGTCGTTACTATGCGTTGGCCTCAGATAATCGAAATAATGGTATCAAATCATGATTTTGTATCAAATCTCATGGATGCAAGTATAGCCGCCGATCCTCATTTAAGTCGCATGTATGAAAAGTCCGCTAGAGATACGTTGGATTTTATAGAATTGATGGAAGACATCCGCAAAGAAGAATTGGGTTATTATCTACACCTGGCAGAGACAACTGCCGAAAGGCAGTTAACTCCACCCCATTCAACCGTGAGAGATACTCCATGACCCAATACCCCTGGATCCCCCGTTACGTCATCACCCCCGCCATAGCCCGGGGCCTGATGGAGATCGAGGCCGCAAGAGCAGTGGTGACCGAGATGCCCCTCCCCTTCGCTGCCGAGGCGGAGCTCCGCCGCCGGGCCCGCCTCCGGTCGACCCACCACCCCACCAGGATCGAGGGTGATGGATACGTATCGCGTTTGATTCAGCACGCCAGCTCTTCAACCACGAAAACCGGTTATACCGAGAGAAACACATACTACGTTGTATTGAGGTGGTCCCTTGGGCGCTGCAGAACGGTATGTAGTTGACGCGAAAGGCCAGAAGGTCGCGGTCATCCTCCCCCTAGATGAGTATGAAAAGCTGCAGGAGGATCTTCACGATCTCTCGGTGATAGCTGACCGGAAAGACGAGAAGTGCATCAGCTTAGAAGAGATGAAGAGACGCCTGTGAGGGCGAGATGGGCGACTACACCATCACCTTCAAGGCCAGCGTGGAGAAGGACTTTCGAAAACTTCCGAAAACTTCCGAAGGATAAAGCATCTCACATCCTGGAAGTCATTGAGGGCCTCTCTAACAATCCCATTCCCAGGGCAGCGAGAAAGCTTTACGGTACCGAGAACCTTTATTTTTATCGAATACCCCGCAGCAACTTGACTTTGCAGTTGCTGTTCCTGTCCTCGAACATCTTGTTGGATGTGCTTATCGTCCACATCCATCTGCTCTTCTTGCTGGTCGAATTGACGGCCGTAGGACTTGATGTCCAGGAAGGGCATCTTCATGCATGGTTAACGAACATCTCGGATTTGCGGAACACAGGCTCACTATCGAATAACAGCCCCTGCGAGAGGTTTCGCGTTGAAGACCTCTTCCGCGGGACCCGAGTGTATCACCTTTCCAGCCTCAAGGAGACTTACTTTGTCGCCGATGCTGACCACGTCCCGAAGGTCGTGGGTGACGACGATGCTGGGAACCCCGAAGTCTCTGATCAGTTTCCTCAGCTCCTTTCTCATCTCCGCCTGCCTCCTTATGTCGAGGGCCGCCAGCGGCTCGTCCAGCAGAAGAATGCGGGGCTCTATCGCAAGGGCCCTGGCGAGAGCCGTCCGCTGCTTCTGTCCCCCCGAGATCTTCACGGCCCTGGCATCTCTCACGTCCCAAAGGCCCACGACCTCCAGCTGGTCTTTCACCCTCTCCTCGATCTTCCGCCGGGAAAGGTGGCGAGCGCGCAGGCCGAAGGCCACGTTCTCGTAGACGGTTAGATGGGGGAAAAGGGCGTAGCTCTGAAAGACGTATCCTATCGTCCTGTTCTCTGGTGGGAGGTTTATTCTGAGGTTGGAGTCGAATAGAGGCTCGCCAGCTAGGGTGATCTCGCCCGCGTCCGGGGTGAGGAGACCAGCCACCATGTTGAGGAGAGTGCTCTTGCCGCATCCGTTCTCGCCCACCAGCATCAAGATCTCGCCCTCCTCGACCTTCAGGGATACCTCCAGGTCGAAGTCTCTCAGCTTCTTTTGAACGCTAATCTCTAACATCGTTCTTGTACATCCTGCGGGTCAGCATCTTGACTATGGCTATTATTGCAAAAGAGATCGCCACCAGTATCAGGGCCAGGCATAACGATACCTCAAGATCGCCCTGCATCGCCGTGTAGATCGCTAGCGGCATCGTCTGGGTCCTGCCCTGGAAGTTTCCCGCGAACATTATCGTCGCCCCGAACTCCCCCAGGGCCCGGGCGAAGGCCATGATCGCCCCTGAGATGAGGCCATTTGTAGCTATGGGAAGGGTCACGCTGAAGAAGACTCGGGTCCGGCTGGCCCCCAGGGTCCGGGCGGCGTTCTCGAGAACCAGGTCCACATCTTCGAAGCTGATCCTCGCCTGGCGGAGGTAGAAGGGCATCGAGACGAATATCTGAGCCACCACCACCGCCACCGTGGTGAAGGCTATGTTCACGCCCCAGGCGTGCAGATGCTGGCCTAAAACGCCCATCCTGCCGAAGGCCATGAGAAGGGCGATCCCACCCACCATCGGCGGCATGACCACAGGAAGCTCGATCAGTGAGTCGGCGATCTCCTTTCCCGGATAATCGAACCGGGCGTTCAGGTAGGAGAGGGGCGTTCCCAGAATTATCACTATGATCACGCTAGTGGTGGCGGTGAAGAGGCTCAGGGCCAGAGCGTCGATTACCACCGGGTCCCACAGGGTCTGTAGCGTCACCCCCGAAGCGCTCTTGATGAAGAGGGAGGCCACCGGGAGGGCTATGAAGGCACCAGCTAAGACCAGGAGGAGGGCAAGCCCGGCCTTTAGGGCCCGTCCCCTGATCCTGGTGATTTCAACGCCCTTGATCCTGTCCAAGAAGCTGCGCCGCTCAAACCGGCATAAAGCCATACTTCTCCAGGACCGTACTGCCCTCTGGCGAGGTCACGAACTCGATGAAGCTTGAGGCTTCGTCGGGGTTTTCGGACTCCTCCAGCCTTCCGAGAGGATACTCGGCCACTACGTTGTACTGGTCTGCAATCTCCACCTTTGAGACCTTTTCGGATAGCTCGGGCGATATGTCGGACTGGTAGGCAAAGCCGGCATCCGCCTCTCCGAGAGCTATCTTTGATACCAGGTTGCTGACCGCCGTCTCCTGACTGATGACGTTGCTCATGACGGCATCTCGATACTCCGGACCGTAGGAGGAATCATTTGCGAGGTTATCCAGGACCTGGAGGGTGTAGCTTCCGAAAGGCGCCTCTTTGACACCCGTGATGATCATCACCCCGGGGTCTGCGAGATCCGAGAGGCTCTGGATATCGGCGGGGTTATCCTTGGGGACGATAACCACCATTCTGTTCTCGGTGAAGATGGAGACGGAATCGTTGTCCATGGACCCCTCGGCCATCAGGGCGTCCATATGCTTTTTGTTGGCGGATACGAAGACGTCGGCGATGGCTCCCTGTTCCACCTGGGTTCGTAGCGCCTGAGTCCCATCGAAGTTCAGTATCACGTCAACACCAGTTTCATCTTCGTAAATCTGGCCGATCTCGCTGAAAGCCCCTGTGAGGGAGGCCGCACAGAAGACTACAAGTTCCTCGGTGCCGCTCCCTCCGGCGAGAGATGCGATCATAAGGATCGCCAACATCGCTGCAACTAATTTTTTAATCAAAGTATATCCCAACCTAAACCCGTTAAACTGACAATTTGCACAGTACGATCTTAGAGAGGAGCTGGGCTGATCCGCCTAAGGTGTAGTCGATCTGTACACCCTCCACCTCCTCTAAGAGGTCGGCGATCTCTTCCATCGGCTCACTCAGTCCAGCGCTGTAATAACCGTGAAGCGAACCCTCAGCAGCGCACCCCGCTATGGCGAGTTTCACTGCCGGGATGAATCCGATCACCGGTGGATAGAGCACTGTGGTTCACCAGGTCGTCTTAGTGTAAACGCAAACATAAACATGACGCTAGAATGGTAAACATATATGTTTACATAGTCAGACGGAGTCCGAATCTCTGTCAATGACTCAGTTCATTCGTCTCCACGATGGCGTTTGCTATCCTGTCCACAAGTCCCGTCGTCCCTTCGTAGCCGAGGACCATCTGACGAGACGCTCCGAACCTGTCGTGATTGGGAAGCCCCACCCTCAGGATGGGTATATTCTCGGCCTTTGAGATCTGCCTGCCGGTGAAGGGGCCGATCAATAGCTCGATATCGTTTCTTGCCACCGCCTCGTGAATGTCGGAAAAGTCAACCCCGCTGAGGACCTCTGATCCTCGTGCCATCTTCTCGCCCCTCCTGACAAACTCCGGGCTCTTCGACCCGGTGGCGATCACCCTCGGGTCCATCCCCATCTCGCAGAGGAGCTTTGCCACCCCCAGGGCCATCTCAGCGTCCCCGTAAACTGCGGTCCTGACCCCCGCCACCAGCTTGTGGCAGTCGACGATGGCGTCCAGGAGGCGGCCCCGGTCCCTCTCGTACTTCTCGGGAAGGCCGAGGCCCGTGATCTCCTCGAGCTTTCCGACAAACCTGTCAGTCTGCTCGACCCCGATGGGAATAGGCAGGATCGTGTGATGAACGCCGAACTCCCGTTCGAGGTACTCTCCGGCGCTCCCGCCAAAGATCGATCCCCCGACGGTCACCGTCTCCTTGGAGTTTGCCATATCCTCGATATCGGCGAGAGGCGTTCCGCCCTCGGGAATTTTAGGGTAGTCCGCGGCGAGAGGCGCATCGAAGGTCTCGGAGATGTCCGGAAAGATGATGCGGTCGTAGCCGCATCCCCAGTCGTCGAGCATCGATTTAAGGTGGCGGACCTCCGCCGGAGAGATGATCGACCCTATCACCAGGTTGAACCTGGAGTTCGGCTTCCCCCTCTTCGCCAGGGTCCTGACGACGGCCTTCAGGGCCTCGTTGTACCCCTCCTCGTGAGACCCCGAGTAGCTGGGGGTCGATGTCGGGATTATGGCGACCTCCCTTGCACGAGGCTCCTCCTGCTGAAACTCCTTCACTATCTGGGCGACGTCGTCTCCGATCGTCTCCGCAAGGCAGGTGGTGGCGACGCCCACAGCCCTGGGGCCGTAGCCCTGGATCACGTTCAAGAGCCCCTTCTTGAGATTCGCGGCACCGCCGTAGACCGCTCCCTTCTCGCTCAAAGCCGAAGAGGCTATGTCCACCGGCTCTCTGAAGTGGTGGGCGAGGTGGAGGCGCATGTAGGTGCTGCACCCCTGGGACCCGTGGAATATGGGCATGCAGTCCTCGATCCCCTTGAAGACCATGACGCTGCCCATGGGCATGCACATCGAGCAGGGGTTGACCGTCGCATAGTTCTCAGACAACCGACTCGCCTCCAGCATCGATGACGCTGCTATGCTCTCTCCCCATCTCCGTCCCGATCTCTGTTTCAACTTCCATTCTCATCCGCACTCCTGGAACCCTCTCGACCGGAAGATCCCAGACGGGACTGTTGATGGTGATGTCAACCTCCCTTGCGAAGTTGACGATGCCGTCAAAACCCTCGAAGGTGGAGGTCCGGTCGTGGTTGAAGTCGCAGAAGGCGACCCCCAGCTTGTAGGCGAGAAACCTCTCCTTCACCCCGGCGACCAGGAGGTCGGCCCCCTGCTTCACCAGAAGCTCTTTCAGCTCGAGGGGGTTCGCATCATCGATGATGACCGTCCCCTCCTTGACTATGTAGCTGATGTTTTTGTAGTCGTCTCTGCTGCCGGTCTGAGTCCCGATGATCACGACGTCCATCCCGATCTCTCCAAAAGCCCGGACTAAAGAGACGGCCTTGGCGGCGCCTCCCATGTAAATGGCGGCCTTCTTTCCGGCGACCCTGCTTCAGTGGCACTCGATCTCGGGCGCGATCCTTGCCGTCTCCCGTTCGATGATCTCCTCGGCCCGCTCCATCATCCCCGGATCCCCGAAGAACTCGGCCGTCGTCCTGAGGGCCGAAGATATGTCCCCACTCCCAAAGAAGCTCACCCGTCTGTAAGGGATGCCGTATTTTTCTTCCATCTTCTTTGCGAGGTAGGTCATGGAGCCGCTGCACTGGACCAGGTTCAGCTTCGCTTTATGGGCACGCTGGATCTCCTCGACCCTGGAGTCGCCGGTGAAAGATGCTACGACCTCGACATTCATCTCCTCGAAGAGGGGCAAGACGTTCCAAAGGTCGCCTGCGACGTTGTACTCGCCGAGGAGGTTTATGGCATAGGGGCTCTTTGGCACATAGTCCCGGGTTCCCAAGAGCTCGAAGAGGGCGTTGCAGGCCGCCTTGTACCCCTCGTTTTTGTTGCCCCGAAACCCCTCCGACATGACGGGTATGACGGGTATGCCCAGGTCGTCCGACGCGGATTTGCAGACGGCTTTCAGGTCGTCGCCGATGACGCCGACGATACAGGTCGAGTAGACGAAGAAGGCCGGTGGCCTGTACCGGGCCGCAAGCTCCCTTATAGCTCCCGCCAGCTTCTTCTCCCCGCCGAAGATGACGTCGGCCACCTTCATATCTGTAGAGAAGCTCTTCTTGTAGAGGGTCGGGCCGCTGGTGCTGCTCCCCCTGATGTCCCAGGTGTAGCTGGCGCAGCCTATCGGCCCGTGAACGAGATGGAGGGCGTCTGTCATGGGGTTTAAAACCACCCGGGCCCCGGAGTAGACGCAGGCCCTCTGGCTGACGGCTCCCGCCAGGCTCTCGTTGTTGCAGGCGAGTGGAACGGGTTCAGTCCCGCTCTTCTGCCGGATGTGATCCGCCCTCTCATCGAAGGTCTTGATGATGCCCATGATCCTCCTCCTAGAGTATCAGCTCAAAGTGGGTGTCGTCTGCATCTCGGTCCATCCTCTCCAGGAACGTGTTTCCGATCATTTCGACGAGCCTTGCGGCCCCTCCGTATCCCAAGGTTGAGAAGTAGTGGAGGTTGGCCCTGTCGATGATCGGAAATCCGACCCGCACCAGAGGGATGTCCTCGGCCCGGGCGATGTACTTTCCAAAGGAGTTACCTATCAGCATATCCACCGGCCCCTTTTTGATCTTCTGGTGAAGGAGGAATAGGTCGCCACCTATCGCCTCGCAGGCCGGGGCGACGCTTTTGATCTCCTTCTCGAAGAGCTTGTCGGGGGTTCCCGTCAGGGCGTAGACCGATTCAGCTCCCAGGTCTCTCAGCATCCCCACAAGTCCTATCACCGTGTCGGGGTCGCCGTAGACCGCGATCCTTTTGCCGTGGAAGTGGGGATGGGCGTCAGTCATCATGTCCACGAGCCTTCCCCTCTCGTCTTCAAGCTCTGAGGGTATCGGAACCCCCATCAGCTCAGAGACCTCCATGACGAAGGTGTCGGTGTTTCTGATCCCGATCGGCATCGGGCCGACGACTGCCGGGATCCCGAACTTGCCCTTCAGGATCATGGCACCGGAGGCTCCAGCGCACCTGCCGAGGGCTATCGTCCCAGCGGAGTTTGCGGCATCCTCGAGGTCAGAGATGCTCGTTCCTCCCGGAGGGTAGAGGCCGCCGGATTCGGGCGTGAGGGGGGCATCGAAGACCCCTGTGGTGTCCGGGAAGACGATATAGGGTACCCCCATCATTGTGAGGAGCCTTTTGATCTCCCTAATGTCTCCGGGCTCGACGAAGCCTGGTATTATGTTCAGCTTCCCGTTCGGCTCCCCCTTTTTGGGGAAGGTCTGGGCGATGGCCTTGACGGCGTTGTCGTACCCTGTGATGTGAGACCCGACGTAGCTTGGGGTGCTAGCGATGACGACCTTCATCTTGGGGTCGAAGAAGGGCTCGTACCTGATCTCCTCCATGAAGGAGGAGACGTCGTCGCCTATCGTCTCCGAGGAGCAGGTGGTGTTGATCGCCAGAACCTCGGGATGGTAGAGCCTGGTGATGTTCTCCACCGCCTCCTTCAGGTTGTTTCTCCCTCCGAAGACGACGGAGTCCTCTGTGAATGAGGTGGTGGCGGCGATCGACGGCTCCCTGTAGTGGCGGGAGAGGAGCATCCTGAGGTACGAGGAGCACCCCTGCGAGCCGTGAGTGAGAGGCATGCAGTTGTGAATACCCTTGTAGGCAAGCTCAGCTCCGATGGGCTGGCAGATCTTGGCGGGGTTTATCGCCAGAGACTCTCTATCCACAATATCCTTTGGAGTGTAGTCAAGCATCGGCGTCACCTCTCCAGGGTGGAGTTACGAACTTCCACGTGGGGCTGTTGATGGCCATGTCCATATCTCTTGCAAAGTTCACGAACCCCTCAAAGCCGGTGTAGGGGCCGCTGTAGTCGTAGGAGTGCATCTGGCGCGAGGGGATGTGCATCTTCTGGAAGACGTACTTGTCCTTGATCCCGGAGCAGAAGAGGTCGATCTCCATCTCCCGGACGAGCCGTTCGCACTCCTGGTGGCTGTAGTCGTCTATCATTATCTGGCCGTCTCTCATGTGGGGCAGGAGCCCCTCGTAATCCATCAGCCTCGGTATCGTCTCCTTCTTCTTTTTGATCTCCTCGTCATCATAAGGAGAGACGACGTCCGGATCGCGCTCGTAGTGGATATCTTCCAGGATCTTCGATCTGCCCGAGTGGACGATGTCGGAGAGGGCACGTCTTCCCTCGTAGTCGTCCCTGTGGGCGAACTCGTAGCCTGCGACCACCACCTCCATCCCCAGGGTCTCGAACATGTTCCTGATGTGGTGGGCGCGAGACCCTCCCACCAGGAGCATCACCCTCTTTCCGGCCAGACGCTCTTTGTACATCTCGATCGTCGGCTCGATCTTCGCCATCTCCTCGGCGATTACCTCCTCGGTTTTTGCCGTCAGACTGGGGTCGTCGAAGAAGGCGGCCATGTCCCTCAAGGTGTCGATCGTATCCTTTACGCCCAGGTAGTTGACCTTCAGCCAGGGGGTCCCGTACTTCTCCTCCATCATCCGGTTGGTGTAGTTGATCGACCGGTGGCAGAGGAGGATGTTCAGCTTGGCGTTGTGAGCTCTTGCTATCTCGTGGAAGGAGGCGTCCCCGGTGAAGGAGCTGATCGGGTTGTAGCCGATCCTCTCCAGGAGGTCTTTGACGACCCAATAGTCGCCGCCGATGTTGTACTCGCCGAAGACGTTGACGGCGAAGGGTCCGGGGTCCTCCATATCCTCGGTCCCCACCAGGTGCTCCATCAGGGCGTTGGAGGCGATGTGGTGGCCTGCGGATTGGCTCACGCCTCTGTACCCCTCGCACCGGACCGGTATCACCTTGATCTTGAGGTCTTCTTCGGCCTTCCTGCAGACGGACTCGATATCGTCGCCGATGAGGCCGATGGGACATGTGGCGAAGACCGAGATGCATCCTGGCTTGAAGATGGAGTAGGCCTCCCTTATCGCCTTGGCCAGCTTCTTCTCCGACCCGAAGACGATGTCCGTCTCCTTGACGTCGGTGCTGAGACAGTATGCTCCGAAGTTGTCCTGCCCCTCCTCGGCCTTCATGAGGTTTCTTCTCGTCCCCCAGGTGAAGTAGGCGCATCCTATGGGACCGTGGATTATGTGGAGGATGTCTTTGACGGGGCCGAAGACGACGCCCTTGGAGCCGGCGAAAGCGCAGCCCCTGTTTGTCAATATCCCCGGAACTGTCCTGGTGCTGGCCTCGATCTTCTGCTCCACCTCGCAGGAGTCTTTCACCACCAGGTGCTTCTTTCTCGCCTCGGCGGTCTTCTTCGGGAAGTCCTCGTAGAGCTCCTCTACGATCCTTTGGCTCTCGGCAACCGTTACCGGCCTTTTTTCGTTCGCCTTCGAGGTCATGAAACGGCCTCACTGCCACGTTCACCCGTTCTTATTCTGACCGACTCTTCGATCGGAATGACAAAGATCCTGCCGTCGCCGATGTTGCCTGTCCTGTTGATCTTGGTGATGACGGCCACCACAGCGGGCACGAACTCGTCTTCCACCACCACCGAGATCATCCTCTTCGGCAGGAACTTCACCGGCCCCCCTCTCGGCTCGTTCAGATCCGAGGGGTATATGATATCGAGGCCCCGCTGCTTTCCTCTTCCCATGACCTTGTAGGCGGTGAAGGCAGGAACGCCGACGACGTCCAGAGCGTTCTTCGTCTCCTCCATCTTGTTCATCTGGATGATGGCCACTACCTCTTTCATCTACAGCCCCCTGGCGCCGGTCCTGATGGTGTAGGCCTCTTCGACGGGGGTGACGAAGATCTTGCCGTCACCGATCTTTCCGGTCCTGGCGCTATCTTCGATGACGGCCACCGCCTCCTCCAGCTTCTCGTCGTCGACGACGATCATCAGCATCGTCTTGGATAGGCTGTCGTAGACCATCTCCCCTACCCTGATCCCCTTCTGCTTTCCCCTGCCGAAGACGTCCAGCTTTGTCAGTGCCACAAACCCGGCCGCCTCCAGGGCGTCTGCGACTTTGTCCACCTTCTCGGGCCTCACGATGGCCCTTATCATCTTCATGCCACAACGCCCCATTCCGCCATGACATCTTCCAGCTCTTCGTACTCCATCGGCTTGGGGATGACGAACATCTCGTTTTTGTCGATGTTCTCCGCAAGGCCCAGGTACGCTTTGGCCTGGTCAGAGTCCGGCGCGTACTCTATCACCGTCTTTTTGTGGATCTCAGACTGGTGGACGATGTTGTCCCTCGGCACGAACTTGATCATCTGGCTTCCGAGCTTCTTGGCGAAGGCGGAGACGAGCTCCTCTTCTCGATCGACCCTTCGAGAGTTGCAGATGATGCCTCCGAGCCTGGTGCCGCCTGCGTCGGCAAACTTTTTAACCCCCTTACAGATGTTGTTGGCTGCATAAAGGGCCATCATCTCCCCCGAGGCCACGATGTAGATCTCCTGAGCCTTCCCCTCCCTGATCGGCATGGCAAAGCCGCCGCAGACGACGTCGCCCAGGACGTCGTAGAAGACGTAGTCTAGGTCGTCGGTGTAGGCTCCGAGGTTCTCCAAGAGGCCTATGGACGTGATGATACCACGGCCGGCGCAGCCGACGCCGGGCTCCGGGCCTCCGGACTCGACGCACTTTATCCCACCGAACCCGTCCAGCATGACGTCTTCCAGGGTCACCTCGCCCTCCTTTCGCAAGGTATCCAAGACCGTCTGCTGCCTTCTTCCGCCGATAAGCATCTTGACCGAGTCGGCCTTCGGGTCGCATCCGATCTGCATTATCTTCTTGCCCATCGTCGACAGGGCTGCAGTCAGGTTCTGAGTCGTCGTGGACTTGCCTATGCCGCCCTTTCCGTAGATTGCGATCTGTCGCACCTAATTACCACCCCCAGCACAATGAAATATCCAGATAGATATAAAGAGCTATTTGAGAGGCAATAGTGTATATTAATTACCATAATGGAAATTTACTAGAAGATATGATGTTAAAATGAAGATTCATAATTTGTATTAATTTGTACTCAGATATCTCAAATACCTCCATATAAGTCAGGGATGAAAAATGAGGTGAGAGTTTAGCTGGTGGTGACGACGTGAACATTTCGATGGAGGCGATCCGGGCCGAGCAGATCTCAAGTCCCCCCTTCGGCGATCAGAGGATCGAGCCAGATCCAGGGATGCGAGCATGAGCGAAAACGAGCGCAACCTGGCGAAGGGAGCTGACAAATTCGCTGTCACCGTCTCCTTCGACGACGAAACGGCGGCCATATTCAAAGACCTGAAGAAGAATCTCGGGATATCTCAGAGCGAGCTGATGAGGACGGCTCTCAAGTTCTACAGCAGACACAAAGCCCTCTTCGACTCCGTTGATGGTGAAAGGGTCTACATCTACTCGGAGATGCTCTCGGATGGCGAGCACGTCATCCTGGACATGGATCACTGGATACTGTTCTTGAACTTCATCGAGTCTCACCCCGATAACGAGAAGTTCTGGGAGATGCATCGAAAAGTATCTCAGGCCCACGCCGAGGAGTTCATACACAAAAACCACGATGTGGAGAGTGTTTTAAGGAGGCTAGAAGCCTGCAACCTCTTCAAGCTCAGCAGGGCATCTGAGACGGACTTCACCCTGATCCTCGGATACGACGTTCCGAAGAAGTTCATCAAAAACGAGCTGGAGGACATCTTCACCAAGATGGGACGTCAAGCCGAGATAAGAGAGGATCTGTCGAAGATCAGGGTTAAGATATTGGTATCTGATTGAACTATGCGACGCGGACCATTATCTGGTCGGACGTGGCGTGAAATATCTCGGCCTACATCTGTTGCTTTGGTCCTCTGCCACGTTTGAGTTTGATACCAGCCCCCCGTTCACGTCAATACTCTCGTTCTATAGATCTCCTTTCTTAGAGAGCATACCATTGCCGGGCGCATCTCGATGAAGACGTATCCAATATCATCCAAATGATCGTGAGAACTGAGGGTCGCAGAAGACCCGCATGTTCATAAGAAGCGGTCCAGTCTAGGCGGCAAATGATGTCGATTTTTCTTTCATAAGATGGGAACATATCCTGTAAGCTCTTTTCATAACCGCTATGAAACTTGATCAAATCTCTTTATAAATCCACAGAACATATTTCGGCCGTCTGATAAGTCGGACGTATCGATGATCAATCCAAGATACGAATTTGCTAGATCGAAAGGTGATGCATTATGGTTCTAGACAGTGGAGATACGGCCTTTATCCTGGTCGCAACGGCGATGGTCATGCTGATGATACCGGGAGTCGGGCTATTCTATGGTGGTCTCGTTCGGAAGAAGGACGTGGTCTCCATGATCGGCCTATCCTTCCTGGCGCTGGCCCTGGTCAGCGTCCAGTGGGTTCTGGTCGGCTACAGCCTATCCTTCGGGACGGACATTGCGGGCTTCATAGGGGGCCTCGACTTCCTGGGCCTGCGGGGCGTCGGAATGGGCGCCGGGGATGCGACGATACCCGGCCTCCTCTTCATGGCCTTCCAGCTAGTCTTCGCTGGGATCACCCTGGCGATCATAACCTCTGCCGTGGCTGAGAGAGTGAAGATAGGCTCGTTCATAGTCTTCGGTCTCCTCTGGACGACACTCGTCTACGATCCCCTCGCCCACTGGGCCTGGGGCGGCGGCTGGGCCGGTCAGCTCGGAGCCCTCGACTTCGCCGGAGGAACCGTCGTTCACATAAGCTCCGGTTTCGGCGCTCTCGCTCTCGCCCTCGTCATAGGCAAGAGGATCGGGTTTGGCGAGCACGACATGGAGCCTCACAACATACCGATGACGATGCTGGGAGCCGCCCTCCTATGGTTCGGATGGTTCGGGTTCAACGCAGGGTCTGCCCTAGCGGCCAACGGCCTTGCTGCAAACGCCTTCGTCGTGACGAACACCTCTGCGGCCGCCGGTGCTTTGGCGTGGCTCTTCGCCTCCTGGGTCAAGGGCAAGCCGAGCGCTCTGGGCATGGTGAGCGGTGGGATCGCAGGGCTCGTTGCGATTACCCCTGCGGCAGGTTTCGTCGATACGATGTCGGCGCTGGTGATCGGAGCTGTGGCTGGCGTTCTGTGCTACAAAGCGCTCCTGTTCAGGGTCGGTAAGGGGCTTGACGAGAGCCTGGACGCCTGGGCGGTCCACGGAGTGGGCGGCCTCTGGGGCGCTCTTGCCACGGGCATATTCGCCGTTGAGGCTGTCGGCGGGTACTCCGGCCTTCTCCAAGGGAACGTCGACCAGTTCGTGGCCCAGGTGATCGGAGCCGTCGCTGCGGTGGTCTACGCCTTCGTTGTGACATACGCCCTCGCTAAAATCGTCGATTCGACGATGGGCCTTAGGGTCACTGAAGACGAAGAGTACGTGGGGCTGGACATATCCCAGCACGGAGAGAAGGCTTACGCCTAGCGGCGGAAGGTGGTGATAGGCGATGATGAAAGTTGAGGCCATAATACGGCCCGAGAGGCTGGACCAGGTCAAAAAGGCCCTGGAAGAGAAGGGCTTTGTGGGCATGACCGTCGGCGAGGTGACGGGCCGAGGCGAGCAGAAGGGGATCAAGCTCCAGTTCAGGGGCAGGACGATGGACGTCGACCTTCTCCCAAAGATCAGGATCGAGCTGATCGTGAAAGACGAGGTCGTGGACACCCTCATCGAGACGATCTCCGAGGCGGCCAGGACCGGACGGCCCGGCGATGGCAGGATCTTCGTGATCCCGGTGGCAAGGTCCGTGCGAGTGAGGACCGGCGAGGAGGTTAAGTAGGGGCGGGCCCCTCCTACCCCCCTTTCTATCCCCTCTATTCTTTCCTCCGCCCTCCTTTTCCTTTTGTATCGGATTCGGCGATGCTATTTTTGATATTTACTGCCTCAACTCCTCTGCCGGCGGCGAACTCGTCCGGGGGCGATGAACGCTTCGATGCGGCAACGTAGGCGCCCTTGACCACGATGGCAAATTTTGGGTAGGGGTGGATAGCGGTTGGACTCCTCTGGTAACTAGTATAATCGTGGGCAGGTGTACTGGCCAATAATGCTTGATGGCCTTTATATCAGAAAAGTACGGAGGGAAATATCCCAGGAAATATCCCATTGGGTGCGGAGATCTCCGGGATATTCCCGGGACGACGTCAATCACGCCTTGACAACGTAGGTTCCTGCGATCTTGTCGTGCCAACCCTGCTTCTTCTTGTCGATCAAAATCCAGATGTAGCCGAGGAAGAAAACCATGCCAGATATCTCCATGCCGACCCATCTGAAAAAGCCCTTTTTGTATCCGACCGGAATAATTCCGTCCGCTCGGATCAGCTTTATCTCCACAAGCTTCATCCCCGGGGTCTGTCCCTTCCCGAAGAAGTAGACGTAGTATCCTATTGCTATAGCCACCATCAGAATGTAAACCGCGTAAAATGTCGTCGAAAAGTCGCCGCCGCCGCTCATAATATCCTCTTCGGTCGGAACTCCGAAAACGAATACGAGGGCGAGATAGATGACGCTTAAGACGATCACGTCGACCAGATATGACGCCAGACGCTGCCCAACGCCTGCCACGTCCAGTTCCGGGCCCTGATCCAATTCGCCCTTTTGAGCATCTGCTTCATCCATACTTCAGTCACCACCAAAAGATCATTGCTATCAGAGTGCGTCAAGCTTGTATAAATATTTGCCATATTGAGAATTAAAATGGAAGATAGGATGATTACGGAGCAGTACCCCAGAGTCATCAAATGAATGCTGAAAAGCAAAAAAGATCGTTCAGATAGGGATCGGGTGAAAGGGAAGGTGCAGGCGAAATGGGAAATGCAGGAGGAAAAAGGGCGACTAAGGGGCTCTGAGAGGTCAGACCTCCCAGGCTGCGATCACCTTCTCGATGTTCACGTAGTCTCTTCTTCCCTCGTTCTCCAATACCAGCACTCCGTCGGCAGAGCCTACAACCTTGCCGCTAAGACGCTGGCTTCCGTTCCCGCCGAAGTAGACCTCGATCTCCTTGTTGTACAGATGCTCGGATATGAATTTGTCCATCACGAAACCCTCACCTCAAATAAGCTCTTTGACAACAATACGGCTTTAAACTAGATATAATTTGTGGTTAAGCCCGGAATTTGGCCTAAAATCAGAAAAAATAAACCAAAATTTAAATCAACTTGATTAAATGATTTTAAGTCGGATCAAGCAAGGTTGATGATCTGAAAATGTTTCTCCAAGTCAAATCGAGTTTAAAAGGCCAGAATGTGGCAAGCCTGGGAGAGATATCACGAAGAATGAAGATAACCTGGTCGAACGTACTTTGAGGACGCTTCCAAAGTCTTTGCTGAAAAGAAGCGGGACCCCTGGGGGCGGTCAGCAAGATCGCGCCCCAGTTTGACGGCGGCCAGACCACAGCCTTGGGCGCAAAATCGATCAGCCAGTGCCATCGCCGCAAAAGCTGCGGCGAAGAGATAATTCACAATTCCCCAAAGTAGTCCAGATCTGCTTTTTTTATTCGGTAGCTTGCGACGTCGGTAACGCCGATGTCGTGGTCTATCATTAGCTGGGCGAGCTGCTCACCATCGATCAGAACGATTTTAGTTTGGGGGATGGCGCATACGTAATTTTTTGCCTCATTGGAAAACTGAGATGTGGTTATAAGCACACCTTTTCGGGCATTTTGTCCCATTAGGCTGCCAGCGAATTCTCTTACGGTTGGACTGCCTACGGTCGTTTGCCATCTTTTCGCCTGAATATAGACCGCATCTAAGCCCAACTTGTCCTCCTTGATGATTCCGTCGATGCCACCGTCGCTACTCTTTCCCACCGCCTGACCCGCATCTTTCCTGGAGCCGCCGTAGCCCATGGCGACGAGAAGATCCACCACCAGGCTCTCGAAGAACTCCGGTGAGCAGCCCATTATCCGTTCGAGAAGTTCCTGTGCCAGTTGTTGTCTGAGTTCTTCGTAAGTCTCCTCCAGGACTTCCTCGGGGGGTTTACTTGCTTTTGAATTATCCTCAATTTCCTCAACATGCTTCAATCCGTTGGCACCCGAACCTGAGAACTCCATTATAAATTTATCATTAAATGTAGAAGGATCAAATTTTAAAATATCAAGACCGAGATCACTTATCTTAAACTTCCCCCACCCTGTGGTCTCCAAAAGTTCAGCTTTTTTGAGACGCATTTGTGCCCAACGAACTCTATTTTCGAACTTGCCCTGTTTGCCATTGGGAAGCCTCTCCTTCTTCTCTTCGTCAGTTAAGTCAAAACATTTAGATAAATTGTCTATTGTATCTCGAATGCTATGCTCTTTTCCATCCTCGATGCTTCGCAAGAAAGGATAATACAAACTTTGGTAATCGGGCATCACCATCTTCGCCAAGCCTCCGTCACCCTCTAACCTCACGCCACATAAATAAATGTATTCTACTTCTCTTTCTGCTCCCTCACTTCCCATGCACCCGCTCGATCCTCCTTCTCAGCTCCTCCTCGAACTTGAGCTCCTCCTCGTCCTCCAGCCTCACCTCCCGGACGCCCCCGTCCTTGAGGTAGAAGAGCTGCGCCCCCAGCATCGGTCGAAAGAGCTTCCGCGCCAGACGGAGGTGGCACCTAATCTGAAATTCGCGGGTGGGTGAGTATGCTACCGAGTCTGCGAACTCGATGTCGGCGATCTGCCATCCGGAGATGGCGGACGAAAGAGGATGCGATAAACTCCCGCGAGCACGACAAGCTCGAAGAGGAGCATCTCCCGACCTTTTTTCGTGCGGATGAGGTCACTTGGTGGTGTAGCCGCCGTCGATGATCAGCTCCGCCCCGGTCACGAACTTCGCCTCGTCTGAGACCAGGTAAAGCACCCCATAGGCGATGTCGTTCGGCTCGCCTATGTGGCCTATCGGATGCACCGAGTCCAGCTTCGTTCTCAACTCCTCCACGGGCACGCCCGACTTTTGAGACAGATCTTCGAGGAAGTTTTCGACCATCGGCGTCCAGATGAAGCCGGGATGGACCGAGTTCACCCTTATGTTGTCTTCAGCATAGAAGAGGGCCCCCGTCTTGGCCATGATCCTGTTTGCGGCCTTGGTAGCGTGGTAAGCGGGAACGTCATGGGCTCCGACGATTCCGTATATCGAGGATATGTAGACGATGCTTCCCCCGCCGCCCTTCTTCATGTAGGGGACGACGTGCTTGGTGCAGAGGAAGGCCCCGGTGACGTTCACGTCGAAGACTTTCTCCCACTCTTCCTTCGTGTACTCGTGGACCGGCTTGTTCGGTCCGGCGATCCCGGCGTTGTTCACCAGAATGTCTATCCTGCCGTACTTATCGTAGACGGCTCTCGCCACCTCCTCTACCCTCTTCTCGTCGGTCACGTCCAGGGGATAGTACTCTGCGGCACCGCCCGCCGTTCTGATCTCCTCTGCGACCTTCTCACCGTCTTTCTCCGTCCTTCCGGTGACGATCGAGATGGCGCCCTCGTCTGCCAGGACCTTTGCTATCGCCTCGCCTATACCGTAAGTAGAGCCTGTGACGATCGCCGTTCTCCCTTCAACCCGACCACTCTTCTTTTCTTTCATCCCCTTCCCCCGTTTAATCATTCATACGAAATTCATACGAATTTCAGGCCCGGAATCGCGTTCAATTGATGACGGCGGCGTTCAACCGGATCGATTCAATCCCAGGTCGATCTTTGAGGCTAATCTGAGGCGGTTCATCCAGGCTTTTGGACGACATGTTGCGGTCATCCAAATTATATTCTGATTCTATACGTATTGAACCTTTCTCAAAACAAATTAACATCGATAGGAGTTATCGTGTTATTGGGGGGTGAGGGCGTTAGATGGGCCGAGAACTGATCTTGCTTCCATTTTATGGACCTTTGCTAAACGGCCCGTTATTCTGACGGCCCCGCCCGATCCTATCCCTCAGCTCATCCTCGAACTCGGGCACGTCCCCGTCCTCCAGCCTCACCACCCGAACGCCCCCGTCTTTGAGGTAGAAGAGCTGCGCCCCCAGCATCGGTCGAAAGAGCTCCCGCGCCAGATAGATGTAGAACTTCATCTGAAACTCGTAGGCGGGAGAGTGGGCGGCCGAGTCTGCAAACTTGAAGTCGACGATCCGCCAGCCGTCTTTCGTCTTCACGAGCTTGTCGACCCTTCCGGCGAGGAGGTATCTTCCGAAGGGCCTGATGATCTCGTACTCGGTCCTGGTGTTCTCGGCGGTCTCGATCTCTCTCACAAGGGGGTGATCACCGAGCCGATCGAGGTGCGTCCAGACCTCCCTAAGCTCCTCGTCTCCGAACCTGCCCGCGTAGAGATGGGCGGGCCTGCTGAGCCTTTCGGCCGAGCCGAGACTGGCTAGGGTCCTGCCGCCGACGCCCAGATTTTCGAGGATCTGGTGAGCGAGGCGGCCCAGGTCCTTCGGCTCCAGGGACTCCTCCCCCACCTCGCCCGCTTCCGACTCCGGCTCCAGGACTTCCCTTGACCCGCGATGCTCCCAGGCCTCAACGAGCCGGGTCGGGGAGATGCGGAAAGATTCAGCCTCGACTTCGATGGGGTCGATGAACCTGAGGTCCGGGATCACGGGCTCGCGTTCATCTTTCGCTTGGGTGGCGGAGGCCGCGGCGGCCGTGGCCTCAAGATCAGATGCTCGGATTAACTCGACGACGCCCTCGAAGGCGGGGTCGATCTCGGGCGCTTCGGTCAGATTATCGCCGGGAACGATGAGGCCTGAGAGCATATCCCGCCAGGGCCTCGCACCCCTCCGGTTCGGGCTTGAGAGGGTGATGGCGAGAAGGTCCGCAGCCCTGGTGGCGGCAACGTAAAGCGTCCTCTTCTCCTCCTCGATCTCCATCGCCTTCTCCTCCTCCGCCATCTCGAAGAGAAGGGTTCCATCCTCGGCCTTTTCATGGGGTTGGAGGGTGAAGGTGAGATCTCTTCTCTCGCCTCTGCCCCTCCTGAAGAGGAAGGGCGGCAAGCCTGGCGGATCGCTCCAGGAGGTCTCGCCGACTATCGCGATAGGAAACTCAAGACCCTTCGCCTTGTGGACGGTCATCACCTTCACAGCATCCGTCTCCTCGCTCTCGACAGAGGCGGGCTCCACGTCGTCGAAGCCGAAGGCCTCGAGGCGGCTGATCACCTCCCGCAAAGAGAGGCCCGCCTCGTCGAGGGTCCTTGAGGCCTCGATCAGCTTTCGGAGGTTTGCGGTTTTCTTTTTCAGGGGGTCGCTCAGGGCGAGGTAAGCCTCGTAGTCGAGGATCTCGACCGCCTCCTCCAGAATCTCGGACGGCTTGAGAACATCTCTTCTCTCACCGAACCGATCGAGAACCTCCCTGAAGAGACAAAGCCTTCTCATCCTCTCCGGGGAGAGGTCGCCCTCTTCGAGGAGGCGAAGGGCCTTGAAGAGGCTGATGCCTAGCCCTCGGCTCTGGCATGCCCCGCCATCGGGGCCGAATCTCGCCCTGAACTTCAGCTGCGCCAGGTCCTGGAGGTCGAGGCCGACGACGGGCGAGAGGAGCGCCGTAGCCGCGGCGAGATCGTCCTCTGGGTCCGCCAGGACCTTGAGTATGCAGACGAGCCCACTTATCTCTGGAAGCTCGAAGAACCCAGACTCGCCCACCACGTAGTGGGGGATCCCCATCTCCCTAAGGGCCCTGGCGTATCGCTCCCCGGCACCTCCCCGAAGCTTTCTCAAAAGGATTGCAAAATCCCTGTACCAGACTTTCCTCCTCGTTGCGACCAATTGCACCTTGCCCTCATCGTCCGCCTTTCTCTCGAGAAAGTCAAACTCCCCACCGACCAGGCTCTTTATGAACAAGGCCGCAGCCCTCGCCTCGTCGTCTGTGTGGAAGAGGATCTTCACCCTGTACAAGTCGTCCGTCTCGCCAGCGACCGGGAGGGGCATAACCTGCTTGTAGCCTCCATCGAAGATCCCGGAGAAAAAGCGGTTGCAGAAGGCTAGAACCCCCGGATGGGATCTGTAGTTGGTGTCGAGATTTTGGATTTCCCCAGAGCGGGACTCGACTTCACCTCTCGCCTCGGAGAAAACCTCTACCTCCGCACCCCTGAACCGGTATATCGACTGCTTGGCATCGCCGACATAGACGACCCTCGTCTCGGGACCCCGGAGGATGTCGATGATCTCCTTCTGGAGAAAGTCGGTGTCCTGGAACTCGTCGACGATCACAAATCTGAACTGATCCTGGAGCCGCTTTCTCAGGGCCGGGCGGGATCTTAGGACCTCCCGAAGGGTCAGAAGGACCCCGGCAAAGTCCGTCAGGTTCTCGCGGTCCATCTCCCGAAGGTAAGCCTCGTGAACCCGTCCGAAAAGGGCGAGGAACGTCCGGTTCGCCTCGGCCAGGTCCATCGCAAGGTCTGGATCTTGGTGTAAGGAAGGATTCCCTTCGACGAATTCTGCTGGCCTTGAAACGAGGATCTTCGCCCTATCCTGTCCCATCCCTCGATTGAGGGCATCGATGAGCTGGTCGAGGCTCATGACCTTCAGGAGCGGCTCGACCAGGGCCTCGTTCTCCCAGATCGTCCGAAGAGCCGCCCTCCTCAGAAGGGGCAAAGAGCTCGAACCACTGACCATCCCGAACCCCGGATCGACGCCAGCGAAGGGCCCCATCTCCGAGAGGATCCGGCCCGCAAAGGAGTCGATCGTCCCGATCCAGGCGAAGGGCATCGAATAAAGGAGGCTCGTCCACTTTGGGTCATCGACGGCCCGCTCCCTGATCATCTCGACGATCCTCTCCTTCATCTCCCCCGCGGCCTTCCTGGTGAAGGTTATCGCCGCCACGTTCCCGACGTTTATCTCTTCGTTCGACTCAAATGCCCTCTCGAATATCTCGACGTACCCTTTGGATATGGTATAGGTCTTCCCGGTCCCAGCACTCGCCGAAATGAAGAGGTCGCTGTCCTCTGGGCCCTTCAATTCGATCCCCCCTCACCGGTCATGATGCAGGGCCCCATCTTGAAGGGGCAGAGGAAGCAGCCCCCTTTTGCCACTTCCAGCAGGTCAGCCCTCTTAAACTCCCTGCCGTCGAATATCCTGTCCAGCACTCCACGAAGCTCCCGGTCCGCATCTGAGAAGCCGGGCTCGCACTTCGGCCTCGACCTCTGCTGGACCATCCTTTTCTCCTTCGGGTGGATCTCAAGCACCTTGGAGATCCCCGGCTTTCTGATCGTCCTGAAAAAAGCCCTCATCGACACCGGCTGAGCCGGGATCTCGGGGCGTTCCAGGGCCAGAAGGACGAGGGAGTAAAGCCAGAGCTGCTCCCACTCGGCGCTCGGTCCAGAGGACTTGTAGTCTGAGACGACGAGGTCGAGAGAGCCCTTCTTCTGCGGAACATCAAGGTCGATCCGGTCTATCCTTCCCCTTAAGACCAGGTCTGCGTACTTCTCGCCGGAGAGGGGTAGCACCGTTTTCATTCGCCCTAGCTCGATGCTGAAGGGAAGCTCCGTGATGACCCGCGCTCCGATGCAGGCCTTGATCGGGTCTGACGCCTCGAAGCTCAGATAATCGAGGATCTCGGAAGAGATGGCTCGGATCATGCTTTTCCTGACCGCCTCCCTCGCCCTGATCTTCTGGTCGGCGACAAACCTCGCCACCATCTTCTCCACCTCCTCTTCGACGAAATCCTCCATCACAGATTCCAAGGGGGTTCGCCCCTCTTTCTGGGCCTCGTCGTAGAGAGCTTTGAGTACGCCGTGGTATGCAAGCCCCCTCTCCAGGGGCGATAGGTCGAAGCTCTCAGCATCCGGCTCTTCGATTCCCATGGCGCGCTTGAGGAAGAACTTAAAGGGACAGCTCTTGAAGTCCTGGAACTTTGAGTAGCTGAAGTTACTGCCCACCAGGCTTCTACAAATCTCGGGGTCATAGATCCTCCAGCTGAATCGGGACACGTCCATCCACCGGTCAAGGTGCTCGACCTCGGAAAGGTATTCCTTCGGGACTTCCAACAGCTCACCTCTCGCCAGGAATAGGCCGTACTCGACCTTCAGCTCTTTTCTGCTCATGGGGGCTGGAGGCGCTGCAGGGATGGATTTGACCTTCTCCTTCCCATTCTCGACCAGAGGGCTGAGCCCCGCCATCCTGTGGAGCCAGAGGGAAGGGACGAGGGGCTCCCCCTCCCTGGAAGCCCGTGGGTACGAGATCACGACGCGGGAGGAGGTGCAGACGGCACCCCGAAGGCGCGTCCTCTCTTCCCAGGCTCGTCTCTGGCGGAGGTTCTGCGATCCGCACTCCCCTTCAGTGGAGAACTCGTTCAGCTGGTAGAGTGGGTTAGCCGCTCGCTTTGGGAAGAGGCCGTCGGAAAAGCCCGCTACGAACTTGACCTTTCTGTACCTTTGCTGGGCCAGGGCCGGGGAGAGAATCTCGACGATGTCGGATTTTGAGGAGATTGGCCTCCGAGCCTCCCCTGAGAGGGGGGTTTTTAGGAGGGCGAGGAACCGGTCGAGGCTGTGATTTTCCCACTCAAGCCCTTTCATCACCAATACCATTCTCAGCAAGACCTCCCAAAACCTTCGGAGGGCAAACCTCTCGTCCTCGATATCGGTAAGGCTCGATATCCTCACCTCTAAAAGGTCGATCCAGCGCCGAAATTCATTGGTCCATTCCTCAAGTCCGCCCGGCCTTTTTGCATCCTCCAGCCCTTCGAGAACTCCGAAAAGATCCGCAGACCGGCTCAATAGCTCCATGCATAGCTGGATCTCCCCATCGATGGCTGCAACCTGCATATCCAGAACGGTCTCGTCGGCGGATAGGAGGCGCCGCTTATCCTGCAGGGCGTAGAGGTGCTCGTCCAGCCTCGCGACCCAATTTCGCCGCGCAGCAAAAAGGTCGCTCTGGGGCGAAAGGAGCAACAGGCCCGCTGAGGCCGCGATCCTCTCCAGATCTCGGGAAGATGCCATCATGTCCCCGCCGATGCCGTGGTCGAGGAGGGCGAGGATCAATTCTGGCGGGTACCCCGAAGTTGCTACCCTGAAGGGAAGGAGAAGGAGCTGGACGACCTTGCTTTCAAGGAGGCTCTCCTCTTCCTCCAGCCTCGCTGGAACGCCTGCGTGCTCAAGGGCCCGAAGAAGCTCGCGCCCCCTCATGCCAGGGTCGCCTACCACGATCGATATATCACCCGGTCCGAGGCCCTCCTCGACGATAAGCCTCTTCGTCTCCCGGCAGATCGCCAGGGTCTCCGTCTCCGGGTCCGGATGGCTGACGACTGATACGAGATCTCTCAGGTCCGAGCCGGGGCTTGGCGGACCGTCCCGAAGAAAGGAGTCGAGGCCACCCGATAGGCGCTCGTTTTCTGGCCGACATTCAAGATAATCGACCTCTATCCCTCCATCCTCCAGGAGCGACAAAAACTCCTCCAACCCTCTCGGGTCCCAGAGGGCGGGGTCGAGGGTCATGACGCCATCTTCGAATAAAGGCAGTAAGCGGGAAAAGAATGTCATCTCCGCCCCGTTGAGGTCGGCGAGGCCGTCGGCGAAGAGGCGGGACCCATATCTCTTTCGGACGTATTCTCTCGCCACACCCGGCTCGAATTTCAGATAGGCGTCGGAGAGGTCGAATAGCCCCCGTTTGTGGATCCTGTTGACCGAGTCTCTCACCCTGACCGCCAGGGCGAGGGCTTCATCGGAGCCGAGTAGGTCGGCCGTTTCGGCCTCGCCCTTCATCAACAGATCCCAGACCGCCTCTGCCGCGTGGTGGGCGAGGGCCAAAGAGCCCCTCAGGGGCGTGAAGACCCCCAGTTCCTCGTCCTCCAGGTCGTGGAGAGATTCAGCCACCAGAAGGTTCATCACCCCCCGGCTGAGGTAGATCTCGTCGGGGTGGGCGAACCTGTGGAGGTCTCCAGCCAGCTTGTCGAGGGTGAGGAAGTTCCCGCTTGGGACGGGCCCTCCCATGGCCTGGGCGAACCTCTCACCAAAGTTGGCCGCGAACTCGGCAGAGGGGCCGATGAATGTGTAGGAGAGGGGGGCCACCTCGTGGCCTAGCATCATCTTGGCCGTCAATCGTTCCGTCTTTCCCGAGAGTGCCGGTCCCCGCAGGATTTTAAGCTTCAAATCTCAAATCCTCCCTTCTTCGTTTAAGGATCATGCGAACTTTCTATATCCGGTTTGCTGAAGTTGGGGTGGGCGTGTAATCGACGGATAAAGGCGAGGGCTTTTGAACTAGGGAGAATAGAGGAGAATTGAAATGACCAGCTCCGAGGATAAAGAGAAGGCCGCCGACTCCATCGATCCCCGATCGCTGGAAAAAGCCAAGGACGCCATCTCCATAGGCTGCAGGTTGTTTCTCAAAAGGCTGGACCGGCTCGAAGAGGGCTTGAAGAACGTCCGGACGGCTCAAGAAGCGAGCCGGTTCTCCCGGGCCCTCTCGATGTACCTTCTCGCCTCCCTACCCCTCAAGCCCGAAACCTGCCCCTTCTGCGTCCAGCACTCCGGCGGCAACCGCTGCCATGGCTGCGGCTACGCCGAGACCCACGGCGGGAGGTGCGACGCCGAGACCTCGGCCTTCGGCCAGTTAATAGAGGCGGTCTACGACCTCGCTGGAAAGATTCACGAAATCCGAGGCGATCCGCCTTTTGCCACACTAGGTCTCGACGATGGCAGGGTTAGGCTGAAGAGTTCCATCGGGCGGTCGAAGGAGGCGACGGAGATCCTTCTGGCCGTAATCCCCGAAGCCGGTGTCTCCGATCTGATGGCCGCAAAAAGGGATTACATCGAGGCGATCCTGGAGGCAATGCCCGTGGATTTCGTGGCCACTTCAGAAGTTGAAGCGTCCCTTGAAGACGTTCGGGCGAAGTTGAAGCGATACTGGTGAGATGCACTGCCTTGAAAAACTATAAATCAAACTTCAGTCAACATATAACGAGGGTGTTGTCATGGACATCAAAGAGACCCTCCGCCGGTATCCATGCATCGTCGTCTTCAGCCTGTTCTTGTTGATCATGCTGATAATAGTCTTCTACACCAAGTGAGGGGATGGATCATCTTTTATCCTCTCCTTTTATCCTCATCCCCTTTTATCTCCGCCAATTTCGAGGGAACGGTGATCGGTCTCAGCATGTTATTTAAGCCGAGACGTCGAATAGATTGTCATGAAATGCAGCGAGCCTTGCCGTGGGTTCTGTCGGTGGATAGAGACGCTGCCACATCACAAAAAGTACGTCCTCAAAAAGGAGGTGCATCCGAAGCTTCCTAGCTGCTTCAAAGAGACCTTCCTGGGGGAATCGGCCCCGGGATCGGTCCGGCAGCTCCGGGGGCCAGCTGGCTCCCATGTCCACGAGTTTCCGGACCGATGGGTCCTTCATCGAGACATAGTCGACGCCGACGAAAATCCTCTGGGACATCTCTTCAGCGACGCCCCCGAGTACCTGGTCTCGGCTCTGGCGGGGCTTGCGGCGGGTCTGATCGCAAGAAAGCAGAGGGACAACAAAAACGCCCTCTTGACAGGGTGGTCGATGACCGCTTTCATGCTCCTTCTGGGAAAGATGGGAAAGACGATCGGCGAGGACGAGAGAGAGAACGAGGGCAAAGCGCCGCGCTTCTCCTGAATGGCGGCGCGAGATACTTAGCCGATATCCTCAGCCGGATTCGTCCTGTTTGAGGTTCGTTCTGGAAAGCTGGAAAGGTTGAGCGGGGGAATCGTCAATGTTGGAGGTCTCAGGTTATCTGGCTTACTTCTTTTACGCCTTCGCCTCAGTCTTCATAATAGTGAACCCCGTCGAGGCGACGATGGTCTTCATCTCCCTCACCCCGGGAGCCACCTCCAGGGAGAGGGCCCGGCTCTCCTTTCGGGCGGTATCGGTCGCCTACTTCATCGCTCTCCTCTTCGCCCTCACCGGTGACCTGGTCCTTCGCTTCTTTGGGACGACTGTCGACTCCCTCCGGGTCGCGGGAGGCATCCTTCTCTTCATCATGGCGATCGATATGCTGAAGGCGAAGCCCCGAAGGAAGGTCACCGAGGCCGAGATGGTGGACGCGAGCGATAGGGAGGATGTGTCGATCTTCCCCCTGGCAACGCCCCTTTTGACGGGTCCCGGGGCGATAACCACCGTGATCGTCCTCATGGGAACGGCAGAGGAGCCGCTCGAAAAGGGTGTGGTCCTCCTGGCCCTGACCGCGACCTTCCTCGCTGCCTACCTGATCCTCAGGTCCTCGGAGTACGTCGACCGGATCCTGGGGTTGACGGGGATTTTGGTGATGACCAGGATCATGGGCCTTATGCTCGGCGCCATCGCCGTCAACTTCGTCGCCATCGGAGCCTGGAACATCTACGCGGGGATGGCGGGATTGGCTTGATCGGTCTGGGTTTTTCTGTCCCGCCCTCTTCGACCCCGGATACTTAACTGCACTTGCGGGTTCGCCTAAACTGAGAGATGGCCCCGGATATTGCTTTCCAGGGTTTGTTTGGGGATATTGCCGACGATTTTGTCGGCAACGGTCCCGTCCTTGAAGATGATCAGCGTCGGTACGGCGGCTATGTCGTACTCGTCCCACATGCCGGGGTTCTCGTTCATGTTCATCTTCCCGAAGACGGCATCCCCCTGAAACTCCCCAGCCAGCTCGTCGATGACGGGTGAGAGAGAACTACAGTAGCTGCACCTGGTCGACCAGAAGTCGACGACCACTATCGGATACCTTGCAATCTCCGCCTTGATCGTTTCCCCGGTCATGATGATCGGCGTTCCCGGAAGATCCCGAAGCAGTTCGGATTTGAGGCCGAACTTCGCCGACTTCACGAGCCACTCATTCAAAGTCTCGTTCTTGAAGTAGGCCGCCACCATCCCGAAGGAATCGACCCCTTCCCTTTCCGCCTCGATCGGGACGATGAGGCCCCAAGAGACCCAGGCGCCGCTGGCGTAAACCCCAGTTCCGATGGCGCCCCCGTTTTGGGGTTCGACCTTCACCCCGATGCAGTTCACCTCCATCGCTGCCTTGAGAGCGGGAGAAAGGCCTCTAGCCAGGATGGGAGCTGAGAAGTTGTAGACGCCTATGTAACAGCCATCGCTTCCCGAGGCCGGGTCTAACAGGTATGTGCTGTAGGCGAGGTACCCGTCGTTCTCCGCCGTTGTCTTGGGGTCGATGACCAGGTTTTGTCCGGAAAAGTCCAGGTCGACGCTGTGGGGCGAGTCTGTGCCCACGGGGACCACGACGGCCATCGATGTCGAGGTCGATATCAGAACGATTCCAAGGATCGCCAGAGCCGGAGCGAGTTTCGATCTCATCTTGCAAGGGTGATCTTCTGGATCCTACGAAAAAGTTTCGGTCTGATACATCACGGAGATCTGATGGCCCTTCCGACTAAATCGACCAGGTCGACCACCTCGATTTCGCTTCCAGCGTCCCTCAGGTTTCTGATGCAGAGGGGGCAGCATGATACGATGGCATCGACCCCCGATGGAACGTCCAGAAGCCTCCGTTTTGCAATTTTCAGGGATAGGTCAGGATACCCTGCCCGGACACCGCCGCCTCCGCCGCAGCACCGGGCGTTCTCCCGGCTAG
This sequence comes from Methanothrix harundinacea, assembly GCA_002502785.1. Lineage (GTDB taxonomy): Archaea > Halobacteriota > Methanosarcinia > Methanotrichales > Methanotrichaceae > Methanocrinis > Methanocrinis harundinacea_A. The sequence continues at coordinate 29,265 of DAQG01000117.1, forward strand.
CCCTCATCTCCACAAGGTCAGAGATCGACTTTATGACCTCTCTAGGGGGATCGAAGATGCCGTTGTGTCTTCCCAGATGGCAGGGGTCGTGGTAGGTGACCGAGATCTCCAGGGGCTTCAAGTCCAGCTCGGATATGTGCTCGGCCAGAAACTCGGGGACGCTCAGAACCTTGAAATCCGGCGGGTAGTCCTTTTTGAGGGTGGAGTAGCAGCCCGCGCATCCGGTGATGACGGTCTTTGCTCCGATCCTCTTGATCTGTTCGAGGTTTCTGTCCACAAGCCCGCGGGCCTCCGAGCCGGTCCTGATGAGGGGCGACCCGCAGCAGACCTCGTCTGGAAGAAGGGTGACATCGAACCGCTTCAAAAGATTGAAGGTCTTTTTTGCGACTTCTGGATAGCGGTAAGAGTCGAGGCAGCCCACGAAGTATACGCGGTCCGCCCTCTCCTTCAGGCCGGCGACTTCGGCATCCGAGAGCCATCCAAGCCTCTCGGCCTTCTCGCCGAAGGTGTTGCCGCTGGCGTTCACCTTACCGCTCAGACCGGCCTGTGCCTCGGTCATCACACCCTTTGCGACGAGGCTCCTTCTCGCCTCCTGGACGATCACCGGCGGGTTTGCCCCCGCCGGGCACTTTGCGGCACAGATCCCACAGGTGGTGCAGGTGTTGAGGCTGTCGAGGACGTCGGAGTCGGGGGCAAGACCCTCCCGGAGGGCTTTTGCAACCATGATCCGGCCTCTGGTGTTTCGCGACTCCCAGCCAAGGACCTCGAAGGCCGGGCAGACCGACCGGCAGGTTCCGCACCGGACGCACATCTCGATCGCCCTCGGATCGATCTTCGTCTTGGTCTTCATCTCGATCGCCGTTTTGGTCAGTGCCAGGGTCAATCGCCTCCCGAGGACGAGGACGGGCTCTCAAAAAGTCCCAGCTTTCCGGGGTTGAGGATTCCTTTCGGGTCGAGGGCCTTTTTTATGGACCTCATCACCGAGAGCGTCCCCTCGTCCCACTGCATCTTCATGTACCCCGCCCGAGCCGCGCCGATGCCGTGCTCGGAGCTGACGGTGCCGCCGAGCCGGATAGCAGCCCTGTGGATGGCGTCGGCGGCGGCCTCAAGCCTCGTCCACTCATCTTCGTCCAGAACGTCGATGAAGAGGGCGACGTGGAGGTTTCCGTCGCCGATGTGGCCGTACTTCATGGCCGGAAGGTCAAACCTCTCGGAGATCTCTCCGATCTCTCTGATCAGGGCCGGGATCATTTTTATCGGGACGCCCACGTCCTCGCCGACGTAGATTCGGCTCTTGGTTGGGTCGAGGCGGGAGACGGCGGCGCCGACTAGTCTGCGGGCCTCCCAGATCTCCTCCATCTCCTTCTCGCCGCTGGCGATCATCACCTCGGCGGCGATCGGCGAGCAGATCCGGGCGATCTCCTCTGCCGACTCCTTCGTCGACCCCTTGGTCCCGTCCACCTCGAACAAGATGACGTCCCCCTCGGGCAGCACCAGGTTCGGGTCGCATCGCCGGAGGACCGCGATCGTCGTCCGATCGAGGATCTCGCAGGCCGAGGGGACGATCCCCGAGGCGAAGGTCTTCGCCACCGCCCTCCCCGCCGCCTCGGCGTCCTCGAAGGAGGCCATGACGAGCCTTCGGGCCTTCGGGAGGGGCATGACTCTGAGGCCGGCCTTGGTGATGATCCCCAGGGTCCCCTCCGAGCCGATGAAGAGGCGGGTCAGGTCGTAGCCCGCCGCCGACTTCAGCATCCGGGAGCCGGTTCTGATCACCCGGCCATCGGCGAGGACCACCTCCAGGTCCAGGACGTAGCTTTTGGTCGTCCCGTACTTGACGCAGCGCATCCCGCTGCCGTTGTTTGCGATCAGTCCGCCTATGGTGCAAATGGCTGAGCTTCCTGGGTCCGGCGGAAAAAAGAAGCCGTGAGGCTTCAGCGCTTCGTTCAGCCGGGCCTGAACAACCCCCGGCTCGACGATCACCTGCAAGTTCGCCAGATCCATCTCCAGGATTCGGTTCATCCCGGACATGTCGAGGACGATCCCGCCACAGACCGCCACCGCCCCGCCCGCCAGGCCCGTCCCCGCGCCCCGGGCCGTCACCGGCACGCTGAAATCCGCTGCCAGGGCCACGACCTTTGAGACCTCCTCGGTCGAGATCGGGCGGACTACGTAGTCGGGCATGCCTTTGACCTGGGAGGCGTCGGAGGAGTAGCAGAGCCTCTCTGTGGGGGCGGCCGAGACCCTCTCGCCGACGATCTCTCGGAGCTTATCGATTAGATCCATGGAAGACCTCATAATCAAGACTTATGCGCCAAAACGGCGGGCGAAGTTGGAGGAGCAATTCCGTTGGCGGGATATAATAGGGTGTCGATGAGGATTTGCACAGGATGAGTTTTGGATATATGAATATATTTTATTTGTATATTGTATGTCACAGGGCGGCGCGGGAAAGGCGGCGGCCGGATAGGATCGAGTCGCTTGAATACCGGTAGGTGGTTAGGAGGCCGGGTCATAGGTGGTAGTGCTGCCCGCTGTCGGGGAGGGCACTGCCTGACGCTGACCGAAAGCAGGGTCATTTCGAGCGAACCGAGGGGGAGCCGGATGAGGGTTGTTGCGATCAGTTGGGGGAAGGATAGTAGCACCGAAAAAATCTCGGATTAATACAACAAAAGTTTTATACATACTGAATGTCTAAAACAGGTCCGAAGGAGACGACGATGATTGAGAATAAGCCAACCTTTGTATTACTTAGCGGTGGAGTAGACTCAACAGCTTGTGTCCACTACTATCTCAGCCAAGGATTTGATGTTAAGGGTGTTTTTATCGATTACGGCCAAGTGGCAAATAAAAACGAATATAATAGTGCGCTTAATATAGCATCGTACTACAAAATTCATTTAGACCATCTTGTCTTTAAATCATTACGATCATATTCCCAAGGAGAAATCAAAGGAAGAAATGCATTTTTAGTGGTGGCTTTGCTTTTAGCAAATCCAAGAATGAAGGGAATAATTTCAATGGGGATTCACTCTGGCACACCTTATTATGATTGTAGCGAATCATTTATTAATGATATAAATATGATATTGAATGGATATACAGATGGGCAAACCGTCTTAGAAGCACCATTCCTCAAATGGGATAAAAAAATGGTATATCATTACTGCGAAAAATATAAATTACCTATTCACCTGACTTATAGTTGCGAAAATGGTACAGACGTTCCATGTGGTAGATGCCTATCATGTCTCGATCGGAGTGCCCTAAATGTTGGCTAGAAAAATGTCTATACGAAATTCAGAAGGAGTTGAAGTCGGAACAACTCCTATGCTCGTACCATCTTTTTCGAGTAGAGCTAATATCGATATCTGCAAAATTTTTAATTATGTTGAACCGCATATAACAGGCCCCATTTTAATAAGTGCCTATGATATGCATTATGTAGAACAATTAACCACAGTCGAATTTCCGTCATTAATGTTTGTTGATAGTGGCGGATATGAATGTGCGAAAGGAAACGAAATATCCGAGCTTGGATTTTATAAAGTAGATGCTAATGATTGGAGCAGAGAGTCACATTTAGAAAAAGTAGCCTCGTTGGATAAAAGACCTCCAAAAGTGATCGTTAGTTATGATCATCCTTCAGAACCACAAACAATAGAGATCCAAATCAAAACTGCCAAAGAGTTATTTCAAAAAACTGATGGGTTTTTAAAAGAAATTCTAATCAAGCCAGAGCCAGAAAGTGCAACAAGAAGTAAGGCAAAAATCGATCTCGAACAAGTTATAAGAAATCTCGGACAATTAACTCGATTTGGTATATTAGGTTTTACTGAAAAAGAGCTGGGCTCAAGCGTTCTAGAACGCATGGTATCGATAGCAACAATAAGAGGAGAGATGGATAGGCTCAAAATAAATATCCCGATTCATATTTTCGGCAGTCTCGACACAATAACAACCCCACTTTATTATCTTTCCGGCGCTGATATATTTGATGGCCTGGCGTGGTTGCGTTTCATTTTTTCGAACAGAGGAACGTTATATTTGGATAGTTATGGGCCCAGAAAATGTGGAATTGAAGTACCTTCAAGTAGTATGCGAATACAATATCTTATAAGAAATATATCTTATATTAATAGGTTAACTATAAATTTGGAGAAATTCCAATTGACAGGGGATTATAGTAATTTAGGTGAAAAGGAAGAAGCAGATTTTTTTGAGAAGTCGTTTGAGGATTTAAAAGTAAGGATGGGTGGTGATAATAGTGGGTGGTAGTGGTGGCATTTTTGGAGACAAATCTCCTAATGACATTAACAAGATAATCGAGGACACTATAGAGAGTACCCGCGATAAGGATAATGAGAGAGAAATCGCCGACCTGATCAGTTCATTGCTTTCTACATATAATGAACGGGATGTTGAATCGATCCGAATGCATTTGGATGGAATTGAGACCTTTATCGAAGATGAATTTGGTGGAGCGATTGAGCTAAGGTTTGGGGGTTCCGTTAGTAAGCATACTTATGTAGATGGTTTGAGTGATGTCGACGTTTTAGTTCTCATCAATAAATTAGATTTGTCACGTCTTTCTCCAAGAGATGTATTGAAAAAAATCAAACAGGAGTTATCAGATAGGAGATTCGGAGATATCAAGGATATCATTGTTGGAAAATTGGCAATAACAGTAACGTTTGCAGATAATATTGAAATTCAATTTTTACCAGCAATAAAACGGGGTGAGGGCTTCAAAATTCCAACAGAAAGTGGAGACACATGGTCAAACATCATCAGGCCAGATAAATTTGCAGAACGTTTAACCGCTATCAATCAGAAACGCGGTTTAAAGGTAGTTCCAGTTGTAAAATTGGTTAAGGGAATTAACTCTCAGCTTCCAGAATCTCAACAATTAAAAGGCTATCACATTGAATCCTTGGCAATAGAGATATTTAAGTCATATCCAGAATCGAGTCCAAAGACTCCCAAGGAGATGCTCAAATACTTCTTTGAGAAGGGACGAGATCTAATTAAGACACCTATAAGAGATAAGACGGGGCAGTCAATAAATGTGGATGAATATTTGGGCCCTGAAAACTCCAGAGACCGTCTGAGATTGAGCAACACTTTGGATATCTATTATAGAAAAATGAACGAAGCAGACGCGATGGGTGACATTTCACGGTGGAAAAATATTTTGGGGATTTGAGCATGAATCATTTAGCTTCGAGATATCTTTATGCAAAAAATGTTATTGTTAGTAGTGGTTATGAAGAAGAGATCGTGTGGCAATCTTCTTCATGCTTCGACGACTTAGACAAAGCAAGCTTTTTAAGAGAATTAGCCTGGGTAATTTTGTCTTCTGGTATGAAAGAAAGAGTTATAAGGAATCTATTTAGTAATATATCAGAGTGTTTTTTTAACTGGCAATCTACCAAGAAAATCATAGATAATAGAGAAAAATGCTTCAATGATGCAATTTCGTATTTTAATAATAAACCCAAAATATCTGCTATCATTTATGCTGCCTATAAACTCAACGAAATCGAATTTGATGACTTCAAGATCGAAGTACACGAAGATCCTATTGGAAGCCTCCAGGAATTTCCCTATATTGGGCCAATTACGGTCTATCATTTAGCTAAGAATATTGGTTTGCCAGTAGCCAAGCCTGATCGCCATCTTACTAGAATTGCAAATGCAGAAGGCTATTCAGATGTTCAAGCCTTTTGCAAACATATATCATATTTATGTGGAGATTCTGTACCTGTCGTAGATATAGTTCTTTGGAGATTTGCAACTATCGAGAGGGATTACTTAAGTGTCTTTTCAGACAAAACAAAATACTAATATCGAAGTAGACTGCATCAAATGCTACATGAAATATGGCGCCTCTGGTAGGGTAATTCAGATTGCTGGGAGTTGCTCCAGAAAAACGGATAGCAATCTTGTCAAGTTCTCACATGCACTCGTAAAGAATATAACAAAAAACTTAATAAATTTGGGATACACTATAGTAACAACTGTCGGAGCAGAAGAGCGAATGAACGAAGAGGAGGATTCTTCTCAGACAATTATATATTATTGGGGTGTATTGGATGCTATTTATGAATACATACAATCTTCACCGCTAGAGTGTAGTTCAAGAATCTTAGCGTATGTCGTCGCCTCTGAAAAAGCAGAAAAACAAATACCCGAATATAGGAAGGACATCTGGAAGGATCTGATCAAAGGAGGAGGTATCCATTTTTGTAACATAAATCCTGGGTGGAACTCTGGGGCATGCAAGCGGCTGCAGCAAGAGAAATTGTCCGATGCATTGATTACGCTAGGTGGGGGAGAGGGTGTTGAACATTTAGCATCTCTTTATGTCGCAAATGGAAAACCTGTTTTACCGCTTGACATGCAATTAGATTCTAGTTGTGGCGATGGCCTTGGTGGATCATCTTTACTATCAAAAATTGCAATATCGCGCCCAGAAATATTTATTCCGCGGCTTAAAAACGCTTCACAGCTCATTAGTTTGAGATACAACGACTATAAGGATTCGCCTGAAGAATATGCTAATTCTATCACCGAGTTCATCGAGAACAATGTAAAACCCCAAGCATTTTATATTAGAATTTTAAATAATGAGTTATCTGAATATGATAGTGTGGAGAAATTTTTCAGATCTATAGTTGACCCAATTATAACGGAACGTGGGTATTGCATGAAAGAAATGGGGACTTCTGAAACAAAAAATCCATTCATTAATGTTGAAATATTCGAGGAAATATATAAATCATCAGTTGTAATAGCTGATATATCAGGTTTAAGAAACAATTGCTTCATGGAAATGGGATATGCGTTCGGCCTAAATAAAAAAGTCCTATGGCTCCTCGCTGTTTTATGTG
>DAQG01000073.1 GCA_002502785.1 Methanothrix harundinacea
AAATCTGGAGAGGGGTATTAAATATTTTTAGCAGGGTTCCGCATCCCGGACCGGGCGACCTTCCTCGATGGGTGGGGATGACGAGAAGGTAAATATACCATATTCTGCATCGCCTGGACTTATGGCAACGAAGCTGGACCCATGGGGCGCGGTCTCGATAGACGACTACTCGAAGCTATTCAAGGAGTTCGGAATATCGAGCTTCGAGGAGATTCTGCCTCAGATTGACGATCCCCATCCATATATGAAACGGCACATAATATTCGGCCATCGTGATTACCAGTCGGTCGTCCAGGCCATGAATGAGAAGAAGCCCTTCGCGGTGATGAGCGGGTTTATGCCCAGCGGAAGGGTTCATCTGGGTGGCAAGATGGTGATGGAAGAGATCATCTGGCACCAGAAGCATGGGGGGGACGCCTTCGTCGCCATCGCCGACATGGAAGCCCACTCGGTCCGAGGAATAAGCTGGCAGAGGTGTAGAGAGATGGGAATCGAGGAGTACGTACTGAGCCTAATCGCCCTCGGCTTTGAGCCATCAGGCCACATATATTTCCAGTCCAAAAGCCAGGCCGTCCGGGATCTGGCCTTCGAGCTGGCCGCCGCTGCCAGGTTCTCGGAGCTCGCTGCCATCTACGGATTTTCCGGCGAGACGAATGTCGCCCACATGGTGAGCGTGATGGTCCAGAGCGCCGACATCCTCCACCCCCAGCTAGCCGAGAACGGGGGACCAAAGCCAGTCGTCATCCCCGTAGGCTCTGACCAGGACGCCCACATCAGGCTCACCCGCGACCTCGCCAGCAGGATGAGAAAGTTCCTGGTGGAGGAGAGGGAGGGGTACGTGAGCCTCCGGGGAAAGGCCGCGGGTGCGGACCTCATCGAGGCTGCCGCCAGCCACCTCAAGGAAATGGGGTACAAGAAGGTGAAGCGGTACGAGGAGCACATCGACGTCTTCGACGCAAAAGACGCCCAGAAGATCGAGGAGATGATGAGGGAGTTTGAGGTCGAGGCAGGCGGATACGGCTTCATGCCACCGGCATCTCTGTACCATCGGTTCATGACGGGCCTCACCGGAGGCAAAATGTCCTCCTCAAAACCCGACAGCCACATCGCCCTCACCGAGGACCCCGAGGAGGCGGCCAAGAAGGTGATGAGGGCCGTGACTGGCGGAAGGCAGAGCCTGGCCGAGCAGAAGAAGCTCGGCGGCGAGCCGGACAAGTGCACCATCTACGAGCTGATGCTCTTCCATCTCTCTGAGGACGAGGGGGAGCTTAAAGAGATCTTCGAGGAGTGCAAAAGCGGTGAGAGGATCTGCGGGACCTGCAAGAAGGAGGCGGCCGAGAGGATCAAGCTCTTTTTGACCGAGCACCAGCGGGAGAGGGAGATCGCGCGGGAGAGGCTTTCCGAGTACGGACTCGGATAGAACGGCGGTTTCTCCCCACCTACTATTTTTTTGAAACATCAAAATCGTGCCCCCTCAGTCGGCCCGATGAAGGTCGACGGAATATTTCTGATGGCGTTTTTAAATAGTAGAGTATTCAGTGCGCCTCAAAGAACATAATGAAAAAGAGTATGTGTTTAGCTCATCTCAATCAGCATCAGCAAAGCCATTTCGTGATGTCCCGCGTAGGCACTTCCAGTTAGCTAATTTCGATTAACTGCGGCGATAGATATTGTTTTTCTTCTTGCCACAAGTTGTTTGGCCGCGTGAATTCAGCGACTAAAAACAACATCAGGCAATCGATTAAGGGGTAGCTAAACACATACGAAAAAGATTATATTTGTGGAGCTACCATATACGTAGTTAATTTGGAGACATCCGACTTGGAAATATCAGATTTTACAAGGTATGGTAGCCGCAATCTGTTGTTCAAGCAGGATATTTGAGGGCGAAAGAGTAGGAGATAATAGGACATGAGGAAGATCGAATCTATTGGAAAAAGCGAACGAATACGCATCTTTTTGTCAATGGTGCTTTTGTCGTTTTTGACGTTGCAAACGGTCAGTGCCCAGGTCGAGAATGAAACAGAGGTAAACGCGACCTCACTCAGTACTATCTTGCCGATGAAAGATGCAACGCCGATATTCATCACCCTGGCGATTATAGCCATCCTGGGCGGAATCATAATACATATAGTTCTGCCCAGATCCGAAAAGGAAAAGCCCATGTCGTCGTCCGAAGCCAGATGCGAATCCGTGGGAAAGGCCATCACAGTAACTTTCGTATTCTTGTTGTTGATTCTGGCAGCGATCCTAGTGAAGAATGTGATCCTGTCCGCGAGCGATGTGCCGATGGCAAGCAGCGTCTGGGCAGCCATCATCGTCCTGGCAATCGTCTTCTTACTTCTGATTTATATGGGATGTGCGGTGGACGGAACGCTGGACCAGGGAGAGATGAGGAGAGCTATAGCAGGCACCTTTGTTTTGGGATTCACGATGCTGATATTCTTCCTGGCCCGTTATGATATCCAGAATAAAGATGTTGTGGCCGCTTACCTCCAGATGGTGGGCGTGATCGTCGGGTTCTACTTCGGCGCCAAGACCGCCCTTATGGGGACGAGCACAGGAACCTCAGAGGGCTTGGCCATCGAGTTTGTTGAGGTGGGTGAGGATAAAAAGAACATCATCCTGACCATCAGGAACAAAGGTGACAACAAACTGGTGGTGGACAAGGTCTACGTAACGGGCAAAGATTTCACCAAACCGTTCGAAATGAGCGTCACGATAGATTCGAAGACATCCACTAAGACCGAATCCTTGGAGCTGGACAGTGTGCTAGAATCCGGAAGCTTGATCAAGATCAAGGTGGTGGCCAATACAGGACTTGCTGATGAGATGGAGCATATAGTGCCATAAAGATATCAGAAGCCCACAGCCTGCAGGAGGGAGGACGGTCTTGGACGTTGGTGCGATGGCTACCTCCATCTCGGTCGCCATCATGGTCCTGACGATGCTGATCTTCGCCGGCTTTCGCGCCGCCGATGAGAATAAGAGATCGGGGATCTTGTGGGCCGCCCTCCGGGCCTTTCAGGCTGGATTGATGGCGTATATCGTCCTCACTCCAGTAACGTACGAGGTCGAGAACGCGAACTCCGTGATGGCTCACATCATCACCCTCGTCTTCTGCATGGCCTACTTCGCCTTCGAGATCGACGTGGACGAACGCGAGGGAAAAGAGCTGAAGTGACTGGCGAGATCAGGAGGAAGGCTAGGTCCCGGGAACCTTGAGCCTCAGACCCCATCCTTCCTCTTCTCCACCACCCGGATCTCCTCGATCCTCGTCGAGGGGTAGTTTCCGGTCTCGTCCTTCTCCCGGGACTTGACCATGTCCCAGACGTTCAGAAGGCCCGCCGATACACCGGCCAGTGCCTCCATCTCGACGCCGGTCCTGCCGACGGAGGTGACGACGACTGTCGCCCTGACCCGGTCCGGCTCAAGCTCGAAGGCCACCTCGACGCCGGTTATCGAGATAGGATGACACATTGGGATCTGCCTCGGGGTCTCTTTAACCGCCTGGATCGCCGCGATCCTTGCAACGGTGAGGACGTCCCCTTTCTCCACCTCGCCATTCCTGATCGCCTTAACAGTGGACTTTTTGAGGCGGATTAGGCCGGATGCTACGGCCCTCCGGCCGACGGCGGGCTTCTCGGTGATCTCCACCATCCCTCCACGATCTTCTCGGGAATATGTATCCGGATCTGGCCTCAAGGGATCACAGCCTCATAGCCACATGGCCCGGGGTATGTTTTCGACGACGTCGGTGGCCAGGAGTGAGTAGCCCTTCTCCTCAAAGGCAAGGTCCCCAGCGGTGCCGTTGACGAAGGCTGCAGCGACGGCGGCCCGAAGCGGCGAAGCCTTGCAGTAGAAAGCCCCTGTGATCCCGGCGAGAACGTCACCGGTTCCTCCAACTGTCATACCCGCGTTCCCGGTGGCGTTGCCTCTAACGACCTCGCCATCGGTGATCAGGTCGACCTTCCCTTTGAGGAGGATGGTGAGTTTCATGTCCCTGGCGAAGCTCATCAAGGTCTCGTTCTGGACCCGGCCCGGCGGCACCTTGATGGAGCTAACCCTCCGAAACTCGCTCTCGTGGGGGGTGATAATCCCCTTGAGAGGAATTCCGGGGAGTAGGGCATCGGCATCCATCACAACCTTGCCGCATTCGGGCACCATCTTCGCCAGAGCATCTCTCGTCTCGGGGTCTCGGCCCAGGCCCATGCCGACGACGACGACGTCGTGACGGGGCACGAGTTCTCTCAGAACCGGCAGATCGTCGGGTGAAAGGTGGTCCTCGGAGAGCTCCCGGACAATCAGGTTCGGTGAGAACCCAGCAATTATCCCGGAGACGTTTCCAGGGGCGGCAACGGTGACGAGGTCCGCCCCGGCCCGGAGAGCAGCCATGGCCGAGAGGGCTGGTGCGCCACTGTAAGGACCACCCCCGATCACCAGGACCCGGCCGTTCTGGCCCTTGTGGCTCCCAGGGGCCCGATCTGTAACAAGAGCGAGGTCCCCGGGGCCCGCCAGAAACTCGGCCGCCGACGGTATGCCGATTCCCGCGACCACCATCTCCCCGGGGATGCCAGCTTTCGGCCTGTGGAAGGTGACGGTGACCTCGGGATTTACAGCCTTCTCAGTCCCAAGGCCGCTTGGAACGTCCACCGAGACGACGAATTTTCGAGAGGAGTTGATGGCATCGATCGCCTCGGCCTCCAGGCCTCGAACCGTTCCGCGCACGCCGGTCCCGAAGACCGCATCCAGAATCAGGTCGTACTGGGATAAAGATCTCAGGTCGCCCGAATCGCGAACCTCCCGGAGATCGAAATTGAGAAGTTCCAGAATCTCCCAGTTCCGCCTCGCCTCTTCGGTGACGATCTCTCTGGACCTGCCGAGAAGAAATACCGTCACCTCAAAGTCGGCGAGGTGGCGTGCGGCCACGAAGGCGTCCCCGCCGTTGTTGCCCCGTCCCGCTATGACGGCAATCTTCTTTCCCCGGGCCCTCTTTTTTACCTCTTTGGCGAGGGCAGACCCAGCGTTTTCCATCAGCTGGAGAGGAAGCAGACCAAAATAGGTGCAGTTGGCGTCGATGGCTCTCATCTCTTCGGGAGAAATAGTATTCATGAAGAGTTGGTATGGCCCTGAAATGATAAAAGTTATGGGGAGAAAAGATACAGAAATTGGGATGAGGGGCCCTCCAGAACCTTTTCCGCCTCGCATGCATAGCAGCTACTCAAGCCATTCTCTTGGCTCCACCAGGGGGTGTCCAAGGCAGCGTGCCGAATGTGATGTAATTTCGGACACC
>DAQG01000056.1 GCA_002502785.1 Methanothrix harundinacea
CACACGGAATAGCGAAGAGCCTATTATTATAATTTTTAATTAGCGTTGGATACAACGTTATGTCACCTTCGAGACAATTCTTAATATCATTCCAGTTAGCAAATAATCTGTCGAATTTCGCTTTTTCTAAATTTAAAGTTCCGTTGAACTTAGCCTTCAAAAAGTTGGCATCGCCGCTGAACCGAGTTTCTATGAAGAGAGCACCTCTATCGAACTCTGCTCCTTCGAATATGGCAAAGCTATTGAATTTAGCCTTCTTAAAAACGGCACCCCATCTAAACTTGACCTTAACAAAGTTGGCATATTCTCGGAACCGGGTACCTATGAAACTGGCACCACCATTGAAATGAACTCCAGGGAAGTGGGCACCACCTCTAAATTGAACACTATCAAAGGATGGAGCTGATTCAAAATGAGCCTCCGCGAAATTAGCATCTCTGATAAACTTAGTGCCCCTAAAGATAACTGAGTTTTGGAAGACCACATCCTCGAAGTTCACAGCATTCTGAATCTCTGATTTCGTGATTATTATAGAAGAAGTGATAAGTTTCGCTTCTTTAGCTAATCTCAAATCTTCGAGCTCGGAATTGCTTCTCTCTACAGGAACGGTCGGAAGCTTCAACCCACATATATGTAGATCGCCTTCCACGACTACCTTATCGTATTTTACCAAATCGCCTTTCTCAATCGTCGTGAGTATTTCCTCCGCTTGGATTACTCGGTGCCAGATTAAAGGATCGTATCTATTGACTTTCTCCAGGATAACTTTGGCTAAAAAACGTCTTCGTTCTTTAGTGGAGTCCGCTAAAGGAGCCTTTGCAGCCCTCACCACCCTGCGCCCTTCGTCCGCCGTCTTTTTCACCCCCGCGAAAATTCGCGCCCCTGCTATTTCTCGATTTCGTCGCCCCTCCTCCAGGCCGTCCAAATTTCTGCGCCGCCTGGGGCGGAGACGAGTAGAAGGAATAACGGGCATCGATTGACGCGGAAGATTTCATGGCCCAGCTATTCGCAGATCTTTCGAGCCCTTTTCATTCATCTCCATAAAATTCGCAGGTCTCCGGAGGCTGGCGATAGAGGCTTATATATTGACGTATACAATATTCTATTATTCGTCGAATGGAACGACGATAACGTGGGGTGATGAAAAATGGCGAAGATTTGGGCATCGATCTTGGTGTTGGCCGCCCTCCTCTGGGTCCCAGTCCTGGCAGGGGCCGAGGAGGTGCCGGACCTCGTGGGGAACTGGACGGGCAACGTATCTGTTGTGAGATTGGGATCACTCGACGCCGTCCCTGAGATGAGTTCAGAGAACCTGACCTACAGCGATGGGATCTCCCGCCCTCTGGTAATTGAGGAGCAGAACGGCCGGAGGTTTGCGGGCGTGTGGACCTCGACCGGAAATCCCGAAGCCTCCGAAATGATTCTCGGCGTGATCGGCTTCGACAACGAGACAATCTACATGGTGGACGAGGACGGCCACATCGATGGGAAGCTGATCTCGGCCACCGAGATGGAAGTAGTCTACCGGGAGGTCGACCCCGACGGCATGATAGTCACCATTTCCAGGTACACCAAAGCCTGATCTGAAGCTACTGGAATACTTGGTGTAGTTGGGATACCTGGAGGACTTGGATGAGGGCTTTTCCTTATTCCCATTCTCTTTTTTTACTCAGCCGGTTTCAAGAGCTTCGGATAGGACGTGGATAAATTTGTCACGCCCCCTCGGTCGCAAGGAAATTTTAGCGATTTATGATAGAGGACCCGAAGCCGTCATCAACCTTGTCGAGAGCTGCGTGTAAGATCGTTGGAGCGGCAGCTCAACAAGAACAGTCGCAATAGCAGCAAACCACCTTCATCAGACCGCATCAGTAAGCCGGAGGGCCCGCGCAATAAGAGCGACCGACCCGTAGGTGGTCGAGTAGGACATGCAGATCATACACACCGTAGGGTGGACGATCCGGTCCTGTGGGATCGATCACGTCCAGTTCGTGCTTCTTTGCCCTCTGGCCCCCGCCGCCCTATGGCGGGAAATGTTTGTCGACAATCTCTCGAACGTCTGCGAGCCACGACCGCCTCTCCTCCGGCGTGCTGGTCACCACCACCGAGTACGTCTTTCTGTATACATTGGGAACGCCGCAAAGCCCAAACACGCAATTCTTCCAGAGAGTTTCAAGGGGATCGCCGAACGCCGCCAGCTCACGCTCTTCCGGCGTGTTGGAGGTGTTGAAAACGAGGGCGCATTTTGCCTTCAATAGGCCGACCGGCACGCCCTCGCCGCCGTCCCCCTCCAGGAACTCGTAGGCTATTCCGGGCCTTATGACGCGGTCGACCCAGCCCTTCAGGATCGCCGGAGGCTGCCCCCACCAGTTTGGGTGGACGATAACGATACCTTCCGCGGACGCGATCTCGTCGCAGTGCATCTGGACCGCAGGATCTACGGGCGCTCCCTTCGGGATCTCGGAGTATGGTAGGATCGGGTCGAACTTTTCCAGGTACAGGTCATGGAAGTAAACGTCGTGGCCGTTTCGCACCAGCTCCTCGACCGTCGCCTCTGCTATGGCGTGATTGAAGCTTCCGACCTTCGGATGTCCGAGGACTACCGATATTCTCATGGATTCTCCGAAAAATGAACGTGAATTCTTCAGCTTGATTCTGGGTTGAGTGGCTGGTGAGGGGGGGCCTTGATGCGGGCCCGGCGCCGGTGGCCTTCAGGCCCGCAACCGCGACCTCGGGCCTTAAAGCCCTTTTTACTTCTGCACCTTCTCCTTCTTCCCAGGAGCTTTCGCCTGCTCGTAAGCGAGGATTGAGGCTTTGGCATGAACCCTGACGAAGGCGCTCTCATCCTCCTCGGCCGTCCTCTTCAGGATCTCCAGGGACTTTTCGTCCATCATCTCCCCCAGGACCCAGGCCGCGCCGCCCCGCATCTCCTCGGTGGCATTCTTGTCCAGGAGGAGCTCTGCCATCCTGTTCTGGACGAGATCTTTTCCCATGGCTGCGAGGCCCACCATGGCGTTGGCCTTGACGACGTCTTCAGGATCTTTGAGGGCGAGGATCAGGGGCTCCACCACATCCGGTCCGCCCTTCTTGGCGAGGGCGTTGACGGCGTTCGCCCTGACGAGCATGTTGCTCTCCTTTGTGACAACCTCGGTCAGCTTCTCGACCGACCAGGTGGCGTCTGGCAGGTTCTCTGGCACTTGGGGACCGGCCAGGGCGTCTATCGCCTCGGTCTCGCCCAGGGGGACGGCCTTTGGCTTCTCTTTCTTCCCAGTCTCCTTCTTCTCTTCGGCCATAGGCTGAGAAATGCAACCTATTCTACTTCAATTTTTCCAAGTTCGAAAGCCTTCCTGTTGATCTCCAAAAACCTTGCTGGGACGGTCTCTGAGAGCGCCTCCATTAGAGTCGTCTCCTCGATGGGAAGATGTTTAGAGAGGGCACCGAGCATCACGACGTTTGTCGCCTGGGGGCTGCCCGCCTTCGCCGCAAGGCCCGTGGCATCCATCGCCCACACCTGCGAGCAGACTTCTCTGAGGGGTGCGAGGATCTCCTCGATGGAGGGGTAACTGGCCACGCCCGTGGTGACGGTGACGGGCATCACGGGCTTCGTGTTCACCAGGGCGACCCCCTCCGGGGAGAGGTAGTGAGCGTACCTGAGGGCCTCTGCAGGCTCCATGGCGAGGAGGACGTCTGCGCCTCCCGGAGATATCATGGCACTGTAGTCACACCCGACCCTGATATGGTTGATGACGCTTCCGCCACGCTGGGCCATGCCGTGGGTCTCGACCCCCCGAACCGATAGGCCAGCCAACATGGCGGCTCTCCCGATGATCTCAGATATCAGGATGACTCCCTGGCCGCCGACTCCGACGACGACGACGTCGCACTTTGAAGTTCTCATTTCACCACCTCGATCGCCTTCTGTGGGCATATTTGGGCGCAGACCCCGCACCCAGAGCAGAGGGCGTTTATCTTCGCAACCTCGCCGTCAAACTCGATGGCGGGACAGCCGAATTTAACGCAGATCTTGCACCCGCCGCACTTCTCCTCGTCTACTTTTAGTCTCGGCCGACGGACTCCGGACCTTATGGCGCTGATGACGCATGCCTGCTTTGCCACCACCACCGATAGGCCCGGATGGTCCCTGGCCCTCTCGAAGGCGTCGATAGCGGATTCAAGGTCGTAGGGATCGGTTGTCTCGACGAAGCCTGCGCCCAGAGATCGGCAGATATCCTCCAGGGATAGGGCTGGAGATGTCTCGCCGCAGGCGGTGCACCCGGTCCCAGGATGAGGCTGGTGGCCTGTCATGGCGGTGATGGAGTTGTCGAGGATCGTCACCGTCATCCTGGCGTCGTTGTAGGCGGCGTTGAGCAGGCCCGTGAGCCCCGAGTGGAGGAAAGTCGAGTCGCCCAAAACTGCGCATATGCCCTTCTCCTCGCCCCCGAACCTGATACCTGTGCCGACGGTGATGCTCGCCCCCATGCACAGGCACGTGTCAACCGTCCCCATCCCGACGCCCATGGTGTAGCAGCCTATGTCGTTCGGAAAGACTGCGTCCTTGCCAAAGGCCTTTCTCATGGCGTAATAGGTGGCCCTGTGGCTGCAGCCAGGACAGAGGGCCGGAGGCCTCGGCGGCAGGATCGAGAGAACCTCCCGGTTCATCTTCGGGGCCGCCCTTCTGGGTAGATCGATCATCCCGGCGATGGCGTTTCGCACGGTGAGGGGGTCCAGCTCTCCGACGCTCGGGACGGCGCCGGACCTCTTGCCCAGGATCTCGACTTTCGGGTTTCGCTCTTTTGCCACCATTTCAGCGAACTCCTCGACGACGGGGTCCATCTCCTCGATCACCAGAACCTTCTCGACCCGTTCCAGGAAGTCGCCGACCATCTTCCGCGGCATCGGGTAGGCCCCTATTCTCAGTAGGGATATGTCCGCCTCAAGCTCTGCGATCGCCTCCTCGGCGTAGAGGCCGGCAATCCCCGAAGCTATGACGCCAACCTCGCTTTTCATCTCAAACCTGTTCCACGGCTCCTCTGCGAGAGCCGCCTCGATCCCGGTCTGCTTGTCAAGAAGCTCGACGTGAAGGGGCCTTGCGTGGACCGGCAGCGCCACCCTCTTCGCCGGGTTCTTTTCGAAGCTCGGTTTATCCATTCTCTTTCCGGGAGATCCGACCTCGACGTCGGCTCTGGCGTGGGATACCCTGGTCGTCGGCCTCAGCATCACCGGAACTCCGAACTCCTCCGAGAGGGCGAAAGCCCGAAGGATCATATCCCTCGCCTCCTGGGGGTCGGCGGGGTCGAGGCATGGGACCCGGGCGAACGAGGCGTACCTTCTGGAGTCCTGTTCGTTCTGGGACGAGTGGCAGTAGGGGTCGTCGGCCGAAATCACCACCATCCCGCCGCCGACACCGAGGTACGCCAGGGTCATGAAGGGATCTGCTGCGACGTTCAGACCCACGTGCTTCATGGTGACGACGGACCGGGTTCCCGTCCAGGAAGCCCCGATCGCCACCTCCATGGCCACCTTTTCGTTCACAGACCATTCGACGTGGATCCCATGCTCCTTGGCGAGGGGAGCAAGAAAGTCCACGATCTCGGAGGAGGGGGTTCCGGGATAGCCCGAGACGACTCCCGCCCCCGCTTCCAGGATGCCCTTGGCGATGGCGATGTTTCCCAGCAGATATTCTCTCAAGATGAAAACCATCCTTGAACTTGTTTTATCCGCGAAGCGGATACGGCTTGATTTATTATCGTGCGGTCAGGGGGTGATCGCCCTTTCGATAAAGCCGTTTCGAGACCTGAGCGGTTCTCGGAAAGATGAGCACCAAAACATTCTTCGCCTGATAAGTTGTAAGAAGAAAACGGAGGAATTATCATCAACAGACCGATCAATATCCTTTGTATGGTGATGCTGGCGGTGGCGCTGGTCGCCTTCGCTGGATGCACCGAAAAACCGCCCGAGTCTGAAGCTGCACGCTCAGAGCCAGTTGCTGGCGCCGAGGAAGAGTTCTCCAACGAGACAACGGTGAACGAGAGCTGCGAGGAGGGGTACACCAAGTTTACGATCTGTCCTTCTGACGAAATTGAGCCGAAGCTCGATTCGAAGGGAGAGCCTTCACGGGGATGAACTCTTAAACTGGATAAAAATTTATGCTGACGCCCTCATGTCTTCAGGGCGTCAGCTCGCAGTTCTCGTCGCAGACGGAGACGAAAACCCAGTCCGGAGGCTGCCAGCCTGCAGGGCTTTTCTCACCCTCAAACTCGCCGACCTCGACGACGCATTCTGCACGAACCAGCTGGACGAACGACCAGTCCACAGATCGTGCGTCCACGCGACTTTGTTTTCGAACCGTCCGCTCCGAAGCGTCTCGACCCTGTTCACCAGCTCGTCAGTATAATGCTTCGTCACGTCCAGTTTCATGGTAATGGCCGGCACGTCTCCGATGGCAAGATTCGTCAAGGTTTACTTTTATAAGATGGGTCTTGAACCTGGAATATCCCAACTTTTTCAGTCTTCATTCCGTCGCCATGCATCTGGGGGCGCCTTCCCATAAGATTATTCAAAAACCATATATATAATGAAATTTACTTTAATAAATCCATGGTTTGGCCGATATCGCCGCCGAACGCCCAGCTTAGCATGATTCCATAACTTTCGTACAGGGCTAGCCGGTTGGCGGCAATGCGATAAAATAGGTGACAATGTATGAAAAATATCGTCGTTCTATTCGCCTTAATTGTTTTAGTTTCTGCCAGCGTAGCTGTGGCTGATCTGGCGTCAGTGAACTTCTGTGTAGACGCGAACTTGGATGAGGTCTGCGATCAGGAATTCACCGCCTTTGTGGAGCTTTATGGGCTGACCGATATGAAACTGCTTGAGATCGCACTCGAAGAGGAGCTGACGGTCGATAACTGGGATGAATACCTGTGGGCCGTCACCCTTGAGGGTTATGCTTATGACTATCTTCCTCAATTTGACGGCGCCTCCCAGGTGGCCCTGGAAGATGGCGATGAGGTTCAGATCTGGTTTACTGGTTGGCAGTGGCATTCATCCGACACCGCGCCCACCGAATCGACGCCTCCAGATACGACTCCTTCAGACGGCTCATCTGGGTTCAGCTCCAACAGTGGCGCAGGAGCCTCGATGCCGGGACCTGCCCCCTCCGGCAGTGCCGAAGTGACGGCCGTCTCCAGCTGGCTTAAGGGCTACAGCGTCGAAGTTGACGGCCTTCAAATTGGCACCGAAGGGACGGGTTCAGACCTTCCTGACGGAATCTACACATTTTACGTTTCGGGAAACCAGCAACATTCTATAAAAATAAATCATCCTCAATTCTGGAAGAGCTGGACTGACTTCTTCATGGCTGGCGGAAGCTATACGGCAAATATCGACGTCCCGGGCAGAGTCGTCCCATCGGGTTGAGATGGTGTCGGGTTGACATGGGACGCTCTGTTATTTCTTTTAAAGGCTTCTGCCCTTTCGACCACCATGCCGTCTCTATACCATCTCGATGCCATCTCTATATATCCGATTTATATATCCGATTCGGCAGATATTCTCAGGCGAAGCGATCCGGAGCCGTGAAAGAATGAAGAAGATCGAGATCCTATCAGCCGTCTTTCTGACGATGTGCCTTCTGCTGGCCAGCTCGGCATCGGCCGCGAGCCTTCCGACCCTCCCCAGCGGAAAGGAGAATCCCCTCCCTATACTTTACCCCGAGCTGAACTCAAAGCCCGCCCCCTCGTGGGTGACTGAGGGGTTGAGGGCGACCTACTACGCCACCGTTGACAAGGGCGTAAACCAGCAGGGCCGGGCCGAGGCGGGCGATGCCATCCTCCAAACTGACGTGGTGGCCCTGGAGGGCTCTTTCGCTGTCACCTCGACGTCCATGTACGTAAAAGGCCCTCTCGGATATTTGCGACCTCTAGCCGGGGGAGGCTTCGGGTCGATCGTTCTAGCGGGCTTGGGCGACTTCTGGTGCAGCCCCGATGTTCTGGCGAAGGTGAGTGAAAGAAACGACGACGACGTAACGATAATTCGCGGTCCTGTGGAAGTGGCTGGAACGGCCTACCAGGCGATCAGGTTTGAGGTGAGTCATGAGGGCCTCAAGTACTCCATGACCTACGACGAGAAAACCGGCCTTCTCCTCCACCACAGGTACGACATCCTCTCTGCCGACGGAGCCACCCTTGAGACCGGTATAATCGACTTCAGGAACAGACGTCAGGTCGAGGTCCCCTGGGCTGGCGGCGCTGCCCCGACGTGGCTTCGTGCCGGTCAGACAATGACCTACCAGGGCCAGACCGTATACCAGATTCCGGGAACGACAGCCTCTCCCTTTCCCGTGACCCTCCAGGCCGAGGTCGTCTCCGTCCAGGCCAAATCGTCCATCGTCAGGTGGACGGTCCCAGGCCAGAGCGAAGCCTCGATTCCGGCGTACGCCGCCTGCGGAGTGAATCAGCTCATGGGCTTCTGGCTTCCCCAGACCGCCCTCGATATCGACGAGGTCGGAGACGTGGACGAGGACCCGGATACCGGGATGATGGTCTCCGTGATCCAGAATGATCAGAACGGGATCGTCTTCGAGGAGACGAACGGCCGGGACTACCAGAGGCTTCTCACCTACGACAAGACGACGGGAAAGCTCCTCGAAAGCTACGAAGAGCAGCTGACCGAGGCGATGACCGGCACAGTCCAGAAAACCTTGCTTCAGCTTGCATATTGAGATGGTTCGAGGAGACGTGTTTATGAGGGGATCGGCTTCGTCCCAGCGCGGGACTTTGACGAGCCAGACCTTCATCCGTCTCAATTTTTTGGAGGCGAAGGGAGTGAAGATGGAACCGTTACTCGCTTTGGTGGTTCTCTTCGTCTCGCAGATCTTGATGGGCTGCGGGACATCGGTCGATGCCGCATCTGCAGAACTTCAAGTGTCGGGCGATCAGACATTCGAATACTGGGTCGAGAGGGGCGATGAGTATCTGTCGATGGGGATGTACAACGAATCCATCGCGTCCTTCGAAAGAGCACTGGAGGTGAACCCCGAGAACGCGATAGCCTGGAACGACAAAGGCTTCGCCCTGATATCTCGGGGCGAGTACAACGAGTCTATCTCTCACTTTGATAGAGCCATCGAGATCGACCCTGACAACGACGTGGCCTGGAACAACAAGGGCTTCGCCTTGATGTCTCTTGGCAGGTACGATGAGTCGCTCCAGTGCTTCAACACGTCTCTTGAGATCGATCCGGAGGATGCGGTCACCTGGAACAACAAGGGCTCGGCCCTCCTCTCTCTGGAACGATACGAAGAATCCCTAGATTGCTTCGAGAAGTCGATTATGATCAATTCCCTTTATGTGAACCCCTGGATATCGAGAAATCGGGCGTTTCTGGCGTTAGAGGAAAAGAAAAAGCAAACATCTAACTGAAGAGGAGCGGATGGGCGGGCGGATAGATCCACATTGGCTGAAAGTTTGGCGTTGGAATTTCCATCTAAAAAACTTAATCAATCATCCCGCCCCAAAGTTGGTAGTGAGCTGTGAAAGTGGCAATGAGACGATTGATGCGAATGATACAGATTAAGCGGGGTCGAATGGGAAGACAAACCGGTCCGCAAGACAAAGGGGGCCACCGTCACTGCGGGCCGTTTACGGGGTATACAGGTAACCAAATTTATATATTAATCTCAGTTAGGGTGTCAACCTTCCAAACTCCGCGCTTGCCGAGTGCCAGCTGCCTTACTGGTGATGAGGTTTTCGTGGACCGCACTTTCGCCCTCTAAAATCGAACTCAAAAACCTTCATATAATTTGGAATCGAAGTTTTAAGACAATTGGGGGTTATAATGTTCACTATCGTCATCGACAGGCGAGCCATTGGAATCTGGTTTGCGATCGCTATCGCCACAGTTTCGATAATCGGGATATCTCAGGGAGATGGTGCAGCCGTGGAGATGGATACATCCAAGTACGAGCTTCCTCTATTGACGGAATATATCGATAATTATGAAAATTTCACTTCTAAAATACCGCTGAGCGAGGATGCCGTCGAACGGCTGGAGAAGAACGGGTTTGTGGTGATGAATGACCCCTTCGCTCCAAATCGGGATGAGATCACGGCATCCTACAAGCTCCTCAAGAACCTTGAGGTTCCGATATTCGTCACCTCCGACTCCCTCCTCCACATCTACCACATCCAGTTCGACGAGACCTTGAGGAGAATCGAGGAGGAGCACTTTTACGATGACCTCTGGATGATAAGTGAATTGATGCTGGCCAGATCTGAGGCGGACTACAACGCCACTTCTGGCGAGGCGAAGGAGGCTGCCAAAAGAAACGTCGCCTTCTTTTCGATTGCTCTGAGCCTCCTTGAGCCGAAGTCTGACCAGCTCTGCCAGGGAAGCGGCCGGGAGTGCGACGAGGGAAGCTTCGAGGGGCTCTACCCGTACTTCACGCACGAAGAGCTGGAGGAGAGAAGCTTCGAGGTTCCGGCGCTTGTCAAGGATAATGTCGAGGCGGAGATGGCCCTGATCGAGGGCCAATCTGGGTTTGCCAAATCGCCGATATTCGGCTACGACGAGGATTACTCCCAGTACCGGCCCCGGGGCCACTATACCCGATCCGAGCGGCTCAAAAACTACTTCAAGGCGATGATGTGGTACGGAAGAATGAGCTTCCTTCTCAAGGGATGCGACGGCGACTGCATCGTCTCCGAGAAGGAGGCTAGAATCCAAACCCTGGGCGCGAGCATGATCGCCCAAAACCTCCTCAATGATCCCTATTCGAAGGAGAAGTGGGACCGGATCTACAACGTCACATCCTTCTACGTCGGCTACTCCGACGACCTCGGACCCCGAGAGTATTGCGACGTCATCAACGCCGTCTTCGATGCATCGGTCCCGGTTCAGGACTTTTCAGACTCAGATCTAGACCTCCTCAAGGCCACGCTCGCGGAAAAGAGGCTTCCTCAGATTTACGGCGGAACGGGCGTCGACTCCCCGGCCTGCCAGGTCGAGCCGCCCTTCTCTCCGACCCAGGCCGATGAGTGTCTGGCGGCAACCGCCGGATTCAGGTTCATGGGCCAGAGGTTTGTTCCCGACTCTTACATATTCCAGAACCTGGTGATCCCCAACGTCGGCGGCTACACCGGCGAAGGCGACGCATTTACCCTCGGCCCCTACGGCCGCCACTTCCCCAGGGGCTTAGACGCGATGGCGATCCTGGGCTCCGGTCGGGCGGACGAGATCCTGGCCGCTCTTAACGACTCGAACTACCAGAACTACTCGTTCCAGCGGGCCGAGCTCGAAGAGGAGTTCGCCTCCTTCAGCGAGGAGGATTGGCAGAAGAACCTCTACTGGGCCTGGCTCTATTCCCTCCAGCCCCTCCTCGAAACGCCCGGTCCAAATAGTCCCGCCTTCATGCATACGACAGCCTGGCAGGACAGGGTGCTGACTACGGCTCTAGCCTCCTGGTCGGAACTTCGCCACGACACGATCCTCTACGCAAAGCAGAGCTACACCCTGAAGGCCATCGCCCTTCCCCCCGAGGAGCCCGAGCCGGTGGCCGGATACGTCGAGCCCGTCCCCGAGTTTTACGAAAGGCTGCTAGACCTAGCCAAAATGAATCGGGAGAGCCTCGACGAGGCGGGCCTTCTCGACGATTCATCGCGAAGCCGCCTTGAGAGCTTCGAGACGATCCTGACAAGGCTTGAGGAGATCTCGAACTCTGAGCTTGAGGGCCAGGAGCTGACGGCCGACGACATCGAGTTCATCAACGATTTCGGCGAGAGGCTGAACGACGCTATCACGGCCGTCGACGAGAAGTCGAAGAAGACGACGATCGTCGCCGACGTTCACACCGACGCGAACTCGGGCCAAGTCCTGGAAGAGGGGGTGGGCTGTGTGAGGCTGATCGCCGTCGCCTACGACCTCCCGGACGGAAAGGTTCTCCTGGCCGCAGGACCCGTCTTCAGCTACTATGAATTCAAGCAGCCCATGGACGAGAGGCTCACCGACGAGGCCTGGCGTGAGATGCTGGCAGATAGCCCTCCCAAAGACCCAGAGTGGGCGGCCAGCTTCGCAGATTGGATGCCTTATTCGGTTCTGAACGCCACTGTGGAAGATATGAGCGGAGAAGCTGCGGCTGAAGAGAATGGAGATGAAGAAGGCGGAGAAAGCGAGACCGAAGCCGAATCCGGCCAGGGCGCGGAGATCCGCCTTGAGGACTTCGAGGTGAGGATCGGCTGGAACCTGTTGCAGGGATGGTACGCTGACTGCACCATCACCCTCAAAAACTCTGGGGATGCGGAAGGAAACGCCAGAGTCGTCCTGGAAGACGGCGACGGAAAACTCCTCAAGGAGCTGGAGATCCAGGTCCCTCCGAAGACCACAGTGACCGAGAAGGCTGAGGTCGACATATCCGGAAATAATCGAGACGTGAACTCAAAATTGGTGGAGTGAAGGGCGGCTCGATTGAAAGAGCCGCTCCTTACGGCAAAAATGAAATCAGGAGATGGAGCGAGATCTTCTCAGATCAGTCCGATCTCCTGCGAAGGAGTGTGGGCCTCGGGCATCTTCATCTTCACCTCCTTGTAGATGTAGAACCTGAGCGGTTCCTCGGCGGATATCTCGTCCTGGTCTGCGGTCTTGATCCTGATATCTCCCATCAGGGGAATGTCTGCGTTCCTGTAGAGGCTGATCTTGTTCATCTCGTTGTTCATCGTGATCATCTTGGCGGCGGCGTCCACCGTCTGGATCGTCATCTTTCCGAAGGTCGTCCCCTCTTTGATATTGATGGGCGCATCGGAGATCTGCCAGATGCCATCAACGGTTGCCAGATCGGCGTCAGCGCCGCGGAAAGCGTTTTTGAAGTGAACGGCTATGGTCACGATCTCTTCGGCACCGTTCAGCCTCTCTTTGTAGGTGTAGGTCTTATCCTGGACCGTCGCACCGTTCTTGGAGGGCTCGATGGTTTTGGCATCAACAGTCTGGCCATTCTTTTGGAGTTCAAGGCTGACCTTGTTTGTGCCGGTTTCTATCGATTTGAGCATCAGCTCGTAGCCATCGGCGAGTTTCAGAGAGGTGCTAGATGTAACGGTTCTCTCCTCGTCGTCGTCGATCAAGATCTGGCTTATCAGCTTGTCGGCCATCAGGTAATCGTCGGTGGAGTCGTAATAGAGGTAGGCGTCAGCGGGAGTTCCATCAGCATAGCCTGCAAAGCACTCTTCACCGAGGAAGCCAATCGTCCAGTAACTGCCCCAGACCTCGTTTTCGAAGTCTTTCATCTGGCCGGAGGTCATGTAGGCGACCCCGTCGGGCTCTTCAAGGGTGTTACCGTAGCTGGTCAAGCGGAGCGTCTCGGTGCCGATGTTGTCGTTTATGTCATAATAGAAGCCGGCAAAGTTGGTGGGATCCCATTCAACCGTCCAGCCGTCGATGACCACGGAGACGCTTCCCCTGATCTCGTAGGTGCCAGGATCGGTGATCTCCCTATAGACGTAGTATCTAAGGGGCTCATCAGCGGTGATCTCGTCCTGGTCGGCGGTCTTTATGCCGATATCTCCCATCAGGGAGATATCCCTGTTCCTGCTCAAGAGGATCCGGTTGTCCTGGTTGTCCATGTTTATCTGCATCGAGTTGTGGTCCACCGCCGCGACTCTCATCTTGCCGAAGGATGCGCCCTCTCCGATGCTGATGGGCGTGTCCGAGATCTGCCAGATGCCGTCTACCACGGCGGCGTCCTGGAGGCCGCCTTCTGTGCCGTGGAAAAGGGGGCCCTTGAAGCGGACGGCTATGACCACGATCCCTCGCGTGATTCCAAGATCTTTGGTGTAGGTATAGGTCTTGTCGGCCATGGTGGCGCCGTCCTTCGACGGTGCGATGAGGTTGGAGTCGACTATCTCGCCGTCTTTGCTCAGCTCAAGCCAGACGGACCCGTAGGCGTCGATCCCCTTGATCGCCAGCTCGTAGCCTTCGGCAAGCTGGAGTGGAGCATCTTTTGTGAAGGTCCTCTCCTGGTCGTCGTCGATGAGGATCTTCGACAGCTCTTCTCCGACCATCAGGTTCTCGTCTTTTGATTTGTCGTAGAGGTAAGGCGAGTACCAGTCATCGTACGAATTCTCGGCGTATCCTGCGAAGTGCTCCTCTCCCAAAAAGGAGATTTTATAGTACATGCCCCAATCCTCGAACTCGAAGTCGACGAGCTGGGCCGACGTTTCATAGACAACCCCCATCGTCTCGTCGAGGGAGCTGTCGGTGATCGTCAGGGTCAGCCTCTCAGTGCCGACGTTCTCGTCGGCATCATAGCCGAATCCTGCAAAGTTCTGGGAGTCCCATGTATAGGTCGCGCCGTCTTCGACCACTGCAACGGAGCCTCGAAGCTCCAATTCCTCAGCGACGCTTGCGGCGGTCGTCATGGCGAGAAAAAGTATCATGACGAAGGCAAAAAATGTCGGGGTTCTCATTGTTACGCAAATTATTTATTAACTATAAAGGCGATTCGGTATGCCTTTATGAGCAATATGGACAGCATTCGAAGAGACGGTCAGTAGGTCACGTTGCTGGCTTTGTTTCAATGACGAAAGGGAATGTGAGGACATCGCCGAAAAGAGCCCGGGATGGCGACCTCCTTTAAATACCCTTTAAATATGGAAGATGTTAATTTTGGAATTCATAGAGGTTTTTCGAAATCCTCTTTCGAAATCCTCATGTGTATGTGCGATAAAAATCCTGTGGATGTAGCAAAGAATGAGGCGGTCTATGTGCCAATCGGCTCGGAGAAATTATCAATAAAATATAATTGAAATTATGTTTATATTATTAACGCCTCACCAGTGGCGGATAGACAAACGTGCCATGCTCATCCAGGTTGTAATCTATTCTCTGAAATCTGGTCAGATATTCCTGATGGATCGCCTGTGGGCCACGATCTTCTCGCCAGAGGCCCTGACTATGGCGAAGTCGTGACCGCCCCTGATGAGGCAGGGGTAGTCGAGGTACTGGTAGAGGCAGTATCCGAGCTGGTTGAAGAGGCGAGAGATTATCATGCCGGCCTCGTTTATCCCGTCTCCGGCTCTCCCCAGGTCGTCCCCAGCCTTTGGTCAGTCACCGTATACGCTGTAAGCGTCCCAGGCTGCGGCTATCGAGAGGAGAGGCCCGACCGCAAGACCTCCTAACCCCGTGGTGAGGGTCAGGATGGACAAGATCAAAACGCTCCCGAAAAACCAAGCCAAAGCTCTCCAGAGGCGGCCCGCATAAAACTGGCCGAGGCCGATTATCAATAGAGACAATATCGCTGCGGTCTTTTTTCCCATCTAACTCGCCTCCTACACCTGGGTAGATGGTCCGATCAGACGAAAATACGTTTCGGCGCTGATGCCTATCCGCAAAAGACCAACCATAGCCCGCTTTTGATGGGATGAGATGAAAGGACGGACGCCAGATTCCAGCAAATAAAAGTGGCAGGTGGGCAGATTCCCACGAGAAATCTGCCTTCTCTCTCATCTAATCGTCTTCAACTCAATCCGTGCTTACGATCCCGGCGTCTCACGCCCCCAGCACCTTTGACATCTTCTCCTTCCAGGCTTTCACTTCATCAGCTGTCACCACGTCGATCGCACCGCCCTGGAACTCGCCCTCGACGTCTCCCATCCGCTCTTCCATCCAGCCCTCGATCTCGAGATAAAGCGACTTCAGAGCATCAAGAACCTCTGGATCGGCCTTC
>DAQG01000027.1 GCA_002502785.1 Methanothrix harundinacea
GTAAAATCTGGAGAGGGGTACCCTATGAATAAGAGGACGAGCTCGACGGCGATCTCCACGAAGAAATCGACAGCCACAGCTAAGTTGTTCCATAACATATCAGACGCCTTCAAAAGTTGTACTTCAGTTATTATTTTCTCTTCAGGACTTCAGCCTGTTTGAGCATCTCCACAACGGCGCCGTCTGCGAGGCGGTAATAGGACCATTTGCCGTCTTTCCGTTCTCTTACCAGCCCCGCCTCCCTCAAAACGGAAAGATGGTGGGAAGTGGAGGACTGACGCCTGTCGAGGGCGGCCACGATCTCGCAGACGCAGAGTTCCCCCTCCTTGAGGAGCTTGAGGATCCGAAGTCTGCAGGGATCGGCAGCGGCCTTCAAGACCTCGACCACCCCGTCGAGGTCTTCTCCCTCTATCCTCTCCATCAGAGAAGAGAGTTTCTCGATCCTGCTTCTGGCCTTTTCCGGATTGCCGATTAGCCTCGCAAGGCTGCAGACCGCCTCATCATCGATCTTTGAACCACCGCAAACGCAAACCCTCTCTGGCATCCTCAACCATCCCTCCGAAGGAGGATCTATCTATTCCTGGCCTCAAAGAAGCCCCGATATTCTCTCAAGAAGGCCTCCTTGTAGACCTCTTCGGCCCCCTCGGCTATGAAGTTGAACTTCTTCAGTTCTTTTAAAAGCTCGTCGCCGGTGAGATCCTCGGGCTTCTTCCCTCTCTTGAGGTGCTCCTTGAACGTCTCATCCAGTCCCACTATCCCCACTTTCCTCCCTCCGACATCGATCTGGCGGGAGCCGACGATCTGGGTGCCGCAGCAGCCACATCCGTCGCCTTTTCCGAAGATTTTGTCTTTAAGCATGGTTTTCACCAAGACGCATTGATATATATTGATATATATGCATTACGGTTGAGCACCCAATAACGGCAAATTGATAATTATCGGCAAAAAATGGGATATAATATGTGATATTTAGGTTATATTCGGTCGAATTTGCCGAAATTATCGATCAAAAGGTTCTGCTTCAAAAATCCATACAATAATTAGCATCGATATAACCATCCTTCAGGAGAGCCTCTCAGGCAGATACCTCTCGTGGAGCCGGACGGAGACCAGCA
Organism: Methanothrix harundinacea; assembly: GCA_002502785.1. Taxonomy (GTDB): domain Archaea; phylum Halobacteriota; class Methanosarcinia; order Methanotrichales; family Methanotrichaceae; genus Methanocrinis; species Methanocrinis harundinacea_A. The sequence continues at coordinate 1,116 of DAQG01000027.1, forward strand.
AGAATAGGGCGGCGTAAAGGGCCAGAACCACCAGGTCGATATGGATGGAGTAGAAGCTTTCGCCCGTCGTCGAGTACCTCGCGAGGTCCGTGAAGTAGGTGAGTGGAGATATGGAGGATACGGCCCTCGCCCAGTCGGGGAGGCCCTCCACAGGGACGAATATCCCGCTGATGAAGACCAGAGGGAATCTCACCATCGAGGAGAGCATCATCACAGTGGCGGGGACGTCGGTCGGAGGGTAGGCTGAGAGTAGGATGCTGAGGGAGGCGAAGCAGAAGGCAGCGAGAACCATGCCGACTCCCAATACCAGGAGGTGCTCCACCTCGACGCCCATGGCCACAGAGACGATGAGGGGGACGATGGAGATCGCAAGGCCGAAGGCGAAGGAGGCGAGAACGTCCCCGAAGAGGATCGCCCAGACAGCCACAGGCAGGCACACCAGCCGCTCCAGAGTCCTCGACCTGGCCTCCCAGGGGAGGATCGCGGGGCCGACAGCGGTAGAGGTGAAGAAGACGGCCATGCCCATCAGCCCCGGAAATAGCTCATCGATGGTGACGTTTCTTCCGATGGTGAAGGCCAGAAGGAGGAAGAGGGGGAATAGAAGGCCGAAGACGATGACCGGCCCCTTGGAGTAGTAGATCCAGACGTCCTTCTTTGCGATCACCACAGACCGGCGGAGCTGCTTTTGCATCGACATAACGGCCGCCTCACTCTCTCCTCTTCGTCAGCTCGACGAATATCTCCTCCAGGGAGGGGGAGAGGGTGTTCAAAGATACTATCTTCAGCCCCTCTGAGGAGGCGAAGGCCGAGATGCAGTATATCGCCTCGTCGACGTCGTCTGCCCAGAGCCTGATCTTATCCCCCATCTTCATCGCCTCCTTAGCGTCACAGAACTTCGCCAGAGCCCGGGGGTCTGTCGCCCCGTCGAAGCTCACATCGAGATAGTTCAGGCCGCTGGTCTTTCGCTTCAAAGCCTCGGGGCGATCGATGGCGGCCATAGAGCCCCGGTTTATTATAGCCACCCTATCGCAGAGCTGGTTCGCCTCCTCGATGTCATGGGTCGTCAAAAAGACGGTGGTCCCTCCCTCGCTCTTCTCTCGGATGACGCCTTCGATGAGCCTTTTGCTCTCAACGTCCAGGCCTGAGGAGGGCTCGTCCAAAAAGAGGAGAGGGGGATCGTTGATCAGGGCCATGCAGAGGATCAGCCTCTGCTTCATCCCCTTCGAGAAGCCCCGAACCAGGCCGTCCCGCCGATCCCAGAGCCCAAAATCTTTGAGGAGATTTTCTGCCCTGGCCACCCGCTCCTTTCTCGGGAGGCCGTAGAGCTCCCCGACTAACATCAGGTTCTTTTTGGCGGAGATCTCGATGTAGGCGTTGGAGACCTCCGGGACGACGCCGATCATCTCCTTCGCCTTCATAGTCTCCGATCCGATATCGTGACCCATGATCAGCGCAGTCCCACCGTCGGGCTTCAGCGTCCCGGTGAGCATCCTCACGGTGGTGCTCTTGCCAGAGCCGTTGGGGCCGAGGAAGCCGAAGATCTCCCCCTCATCGACCTCAAAGCTGATGCCGTCGACGGCGGTCAAACCTCCAAAGCGCTTGGTCAGGTTCCGGACCTCTATCGCCTTCGTATCGCCCCACCATCCCTCTTTAGATCTTTCGGCGCTAATTGATGGTGCGTTTTCTTCTGAAATCCGATCGATAGACCCATCTCTGAATCATCGTCAACCTCCGGACTGAAAACAAATGCCATCCTCGCCAGCGGTCGGATGCTAGCTTATCGTATTCTCCGGTGTATTATTCGATACAGGGACAAATATCCTCCTTCTTCGCTCTTATAACCAGCACCGGACGATCTGCATACCTCACCACGTCGTAAGTTGTGCTTCCAATCGCCTGTCTCAGCAATCCTGTGCCGTGAGAGCTCATGGCTATCAGAGTGACGTTCTCTGTTCTGGACAGGGAGTTTATCTCCTCTGCGGGACTGCCCTGAAGCACGTGATAAGAGGACTTGACTCCCTGCCGCTCCAGATCCTCGACCAAGATGGCCAGCATCTCTTCGGCCTTCTTTACGCTTGCCTCGATCTGCTCCGAGGTCTCGCCTCCAGAGACCACATGAACCAATACCGCTTCTTTCAGGCCCTCGATTTTCCTGGCCATGGCCACGGCCTGGCTCGATGGCTCCGAGAAGTCCACTGGGAGGAGGAGGCGAGAGAAGATCTGCGAGCAGAGATCTGAGGCAACGCGACCTTCGAGCATCTTATGGCGCATCAGCAGGATGTGGGTGTCGTCGTAGCGGAGCATATCTTTGGCCACGTTTCCCAGCAGAATGCCCTCGATCAAGCTCTTTCCCTTAGCTCCCATCACCACCAGGGACGTGCCCTCTTCATCAGATACAGCTCTTAAGGTGCGGGACACGCTGCTGCCCACCACGATCTCAAGCCGGGTTCTGACCTTTAGCGGTCCGTCCTTTCTAGTCTCCTCCAGAAACCTCTTCTCCTTCTCCAGACGAGACTCCAGCACATTCATGCTGGTCATGGGCCCGCCTCGCCAGTCGGCCGTCACCACATGTACCAGAACCGCCTCTCTAATTCCTGGGCAGTAGGCCAGGCACTCCAGAACCCTTTTCGAGGGGGTCGAGAAGTCGATCGGAACCAGCACTCTTTCGAACATATCTTTGTCTCCATAGGTATTTCGTCATCCAAAGCATTGTGAACTACCCTACCCTAAAG
>DAQG01000013.1 GCA_002502785.1 Methanothrix harundinacea
CATCACATTCGGCACGCTGCCACTCGTCACGAATCCGAGACGATTTAATGCCGATGAAAACAATAGATGCTAAGTATAACAAATATAATTTAAGAACAGGAATATTGAGATTGTCCTCAGAATTGGGTATAATAAAATGCTGGAAATATAGATATAACACGGAAAATAAAGCAAATAAGATTAATATATTACTAATATGAGGATTTTTGCCTATTTTTATAATAGTATCTATCCTAAATCTATTATTTATCTTTGTTATAATATCGGTAATCTGCTTCTGCTTTTTTATATAAGCATTTATCGACGGCAGTATGCAGTAAAAATACAAGAGAATAATAAATAAAGTGATTATCCATAATAATTGGTTGCATCCTGCTGGTTCTTTATTTGTGAAGGCAGGAATTAGACATAATGTAAATAAAGAACTCAATAATACACCCCATCCAACAACACATCTGGCATAGTAATTATCCCAATAACCTGCAAAAGTACCGGGCAAATGAGGATATATTTTATACGCATCTTTTAAGCAAAAATCTATAAGTGGAACATACTGTTCATCCTTTAAATATACTTCATTCTTTTCACAATATGTTTTTATTATATGGAAATATCCAATATTAGTACGAGGTCGTACTAATTCATCAAATAACTGGTAAGCTAACCATCCAACCCCAAGAGATAATATTATGACGATACCAACAGAATATTTTATAATGTACGCCAAATTAGATATTTGATAATTCAAAAAACCAATAACGAGTAAGGATGAAGCTATAAACATCATTATCCCGGAAATTTCATACCTGAGAAACAGGCGTATATCCGACATGATTACTCCTCCATATCCAGAAATCAGCTCAGTTGAACTATGAACTAATATGCACTACAGAATAAATACATTGCTTGTGAGAACAGAGCTGGGTTAATAAGTATTCCATAAACCAGACCAGGACATTTGCCACGACCGCAAGAAAGCGATCGAAGCAAGCTTCTTCCTATAGCGCATCCTCGATCGGCAACCACACTTTTCCGCTGATCAAGTAAAATTTACTTGTCTTAACTCCTCTAGCGTTGAGTTTTTATACCTCGCGAGACACCATATTGATCATGCAAGACTGGATCCACCCTCATTTTGATTACCGGCCAGAGAGGCCCCTCTTCCTCTGCGTCCTCTCCAACACCGACACCGGGAAGATCCCGGGGTTGAGCGCAGCGGGGGCATCGCCGGACCTCACCGACTACACCCCCAGCGCCGACGCTGAGCTGGTGGAGCTGCACAAGATCGTGACGATACCCGAGATCCCGGAATCCCCCGAGGGGGCGACGACCCCAGCGGTGGTGACGAAGGCCGCCCTCAGCCTCTCGGAGATCCCCTCCCTCTTTGTGACGAGCGGCCTGCGAAGAAAGCCCGCAGTCCCCTACGTCGACATGAACGGCTCTGCCGGAAGCGACATCAGGTTTGCGCCGGCAGTCCCCGACGCCGCCGATATCATGGACCGAGCTGCGCTGCTGGGAAAAAAGCTCGCCGCCTTCTCCGACTGCATATTCATAGGCGAGTCGATAGCAGGAGGAACGACGACCGCTATGGCCGTGATGCAAGCCCTCGGCTACCCCGGCAGGGTCTCCAGCAGCCTTCTGAATCACCCCCTGGCAATGAAACAGGAGATCGTCGACCAGGCCATGGACCGGTGCGGCGCTTCCTTCGGGTCCATGAAGTCCGACCCGCTTCGTGCCCTTCAGGAGCTTGGCGACCCGATGATGCCCGCCGTTCTGGGGCTATTGAGGGGTATGGGGGAGACGAAGGTGGTCCTGGCCGGAGGAACCCAGATGGCCGCCATCCTCTGCGCCGCCGACGCTCTGGGCCAGGATGGCGACGTCTCCATCGCCACCACCAAGTACATCGTGGAGGATCGAAACGCGAGCTTCGTAGAGACGGTGGAAGAGCTGGGGCGGAAGTGGTACATGTCAGACCCCGGCCTTGAGAGGTCCAAGATACCGGCCCTCAGCTGCTACGCCCGCGGGAGCGCTAAAGAGGGCGTCGGCGCCGGAGGGGCAGTCCTTGCGGCCAGCCTTCGGGGCGTCACCCAACAGCAGATCGTGGAGGGGTCGGACAAGGTCCTGATGACCGTGGAGTTGCCCAAGCCAGGCCGGGCCAGATGAGGGGATGCAGGGTCTCAAATCCTCCCCTCCGCAAAGTTATTTATCGATTGGCAGTTCAGTCAGGGCTGGGGCAGATTACTTGGAGAAAGATATTCGATCCCAGCTTCTGGAGAACGCCTGGATCATCCTGCCTATACTTTTCATTCTGATCCTCATATCCTACTTTCTCTTCCCCCTCAAAGATGGGATCATCCTCGGGGTCGTCTTCGCCTACGTAGGAAGGCCGATAAGAGACAAGTTCGGACGCCACAGACGCCTCGGCTCAATAGTCGCGACCACCGCCATAATATTTCCAATAGCGCTCATCCTCGGTCTCGGCGGGGTCGAGGTCGTCTCCCAGCTGAACTGGGTTGTGGAGAACCAAGGCGAGATGATTCGAAGGGCCAGCATCTTCCTCAGAGGACTTGAGATTCCACTCGAAAACTACGGAACACTTTCCGCAATCTACGACATACTTCCCGCTATCTACGAAGACCTGACAGGAAGCCTCAAGACGATGATAGAGGTACTGGCAAGGGCCCTCTCGAGCCTTCCGGTCTTCTCCTACGGCATGTCCGTAATTCTCACAGGCCTCAACCTCGTAGCCGCGATATACGTCTGCTACTTCCTCCTCGTGGACGGGGGAAGGCTGGCGAGGGGAGTCATCACAATCCTCCCCACAGAGAACATATCGATCTACAAGAAGTACAGCATTAGAATCGACAGCATCCTCTCCGGCATTTTCATCGGCGCCATCTACACCGCCATCGTCAGCTGCCTGACCTCCGCCATGGTCTTTTACGCCTTCGGTATACCAAGACCCTTCGCCCTGGCCAGCATCGTCTTCATATCGGGCATGGTCCCGATCCTCTCTTCCTGGCTGGTGATAGTTCCGATAACCCTCTACAGGTACTTCGAGATGGGGCTCTTTGACGCACTCTTCTTCTTCGCCGTCTCCACCGCCCTGATATACCTTCCCTCGGACCTGATCATAAGGCCCTACATAGTCTCCACGAAATCGACGATCCATCCGCTCCTCGTAATCCTCTCCTTCGTGGGTGGGGTTTTGGTGGCGGGGATCGGCGGGTTCTTCCTCGCCCCTGCCCTGATGGGGATAGTGGTGGGAGTCTACCAGGTCCAAAAAGAGGAGAAAGAGTCTTTGGCCGCGTCCTTCCAGGCAGAGGAAGAGTCCGTCGATTGGGCGGGTGACGAAGAGCCCCCGGACGAGAAGGAACCAGTCAGAGAAGCTACGACAGAGACGGAAGTGGATACCGAAAACTAACCCGGCCCGAAACTCGCGGGATCGCGGATCACCCTACCGGCAGTCCGAAGAAGGCTGGAAAATATGAAATTTTACGTAGAGACCTACGGCTGCGCCGCAAACCAGGGCAACTCGGAATCTTTCAGCGCTGCTTTGATCGAAAAAGGACACCTTCCCTCATCTCTGGAGGAGGCGGACCTTGTAGTGGTCAACACCTGTGCCGTCACCGAAAGGACAGAGAGGAACATGAAAAGGAGACTATCCCAGCTTCAGGGCGATAGGCTTGTGATCTCCGGCTGCCTTCCCTCGGCGATGCCCGAAGCGGTTCGGGATATACGCTGCCGGGAGTTGATGGGCATCCTGGGCAGGCCCATGGGGATGAAGATGGGCGAAGCCTTCCGTCCCGAGGAATCAAGAACTCGCCATCACCCAAACGCCAAAAACCTCTGCGCCGTCGTAAACATCTCGGAGGGTTGCAAAGGGCGGTGCAGCTACTGCATAGTTAGACGGGCGAGAGGGACACTTCGTAGCAAGACGGTACTGGAGGTGGCCGAAGAAGTCCGACACCGCCTGGCGGGAGGGGCGGTGGAGATCCAGCTCGCCTCCCAGGACGCCGCAGCCTACGGCCAAGACATGGGATCGAGCCTACCGGAGCTTCTCGGCGCCGTCGCAGAAATCGACGGCGACTTCAAGGTGAGGGTCGGGATGATGAACCCAGACCAGCTGAACCCGATCCTGGAGGATCTGATCATATCTTTCGAAGATCCCAAGATCTACAAGTTCCTCCACCTTCCAGTCCAGTCGGGCTCGGACAAAATCCTGGAGGCTATGAAGAGAGGCTACGCGGCCCAGGATTTCCTGGATATGACGGCCAGGTTCAGGGCGACCTTTCCCGATCTCACCCTGTACACCGACGTCATCTCGGGCTTTCCTGGTGAGACCGAGGAGGATTCCAGGGCCACAGAGGCGCTTATCCGGGAGACAAAACCGGACAAGGTCAACGTCACCATGTACTCCTCCCGCCCAGGAACTGAAGCTAGCAGACTCAAAGATATGCCATCCCGGTTCAAGAAGGACAGATCGAGACGGATGACCCGGCTATGGCAACAGATCGCTGGACAGAGAAACGGCCGGTATCTCGAAAAGACGATCGTCGCGCAGGTGACGGAAAGGGGAAGAGAAGGGACGATGATGGCGAGGTCACTGAACTACAAGAAGATCGTGGTTCGCGATCCTCTGCTCCTTGGAAGCGTCCATCGATTGAAGATCGTGAAGACAAGCCCCTTCTACCTGGTTGGAATGGTGGCGAGTCGCGAATAGGACATATTCGTCCAAGTTCACAAACCCGCTGTTTACCATTTTCACGATCAATTTTTTGCAGTATTTGTGGTATTTTTGAGTCCATAATGATTAACAGGCCACTAACCTTATTGATCATGAAAATTATTAATCGTGGTAGTCCAGGTGGGCGTTCTCCATGTCGTAATAGAGAGGACGCTGGACAGATTCTGAAGAGATATCAACGGGCAAAATGCCGGATCTGTCCGGATATCTGGGGAGAAAAGTGCGCAAAAATATTCGATGTTTAGATAAGGAGGGTTGAAAGTGGCTGGAGAAGGAAAAACTGGAAAGACGAAGGTATTGCAGGAAGAGACTCGAATTTTTGAGCCGCCAAAGGAGCTGGTGGAGAACTCCAACGTCATGCAGTGGATGAAGAAGAAGGGCTTTAAGACAGAGAAGGAGCTGCGGGAGTGGTGTTCCAAAAACTATATCGAGTTCTGGGACGAGATGGCCAAGGATTATGTCGACTGGTTCAAGCCTTACACCAAGGTGATGGACGACTCGAACATGCCCTACTTCAAGTGGTTCACCGGCGGCCTAGTCAACATGACCTACAACGCCGTGGACAGGCACGCCAAAGGGGCCAAGAAGGACAAGGTGGCCTACATTTGGGTCCCCGAGCCGACCGATCAAAAGACCCAGAAGATCACCTATGGCGAGCTGTATAAAGAGGTGAACAAGTTCGCCAATGGTCTCAAGAGCCTGGGCGTCACGAAGGGAGATAGGGTCAGCCTCTACATGCCCATGATCCCACAACTGCCCATCGCCATGCTGGCCTGCGCCAAGCTGGGCGCCATCCACAGCATAGTCTTCTCCGGTTTCAGCGCCAAGGGGTTCGGAGACAGGGTGAAGGACTGCGAGGCAAAAGTTGCCATCACCACGGACGGCTTCTACAGGCGCGGAAAGCCCATGCCCTTGAAGGCCAACGCCGATGAAGCTGTCGCCGATGCGCCAAGCATCGAGCACGTGATCGTCTACAAGAGAACTGGCATAGACGTAGACTGGAAAGAGGGACGAGACGTCTGGTGGCACGACCTGGTAAAGGGACAGTCCGAGGAGTGCGAGGCAGAGAAGCTGGATCCCGAGCACAGGCTATTCATCCTTTACACCTCTGGCACCACCGGTAAACCCAAGGGCATCGAGCACGCCCAGGGCGGATATTGCGTTGGTCCGGCACAGACGCTACACTGGGTCTTCGACATAAAAGAGAACGACGTCTGGTGGTGCACTGCAGATATCGGATGGATCACAGGCCACTCCTACATCGTCTACGGACCGCTCGTCCTCGGTGCGACCAGCATGATGTACGAGGGATCGCCAGACTTCCCAGACTTCGGAAGGTGGTGGAGTATCATACAGGAGAACAAGGTCTCAGTCCTCTACACCGCACCCACAGCGATAAGAATGTTCATGAAACAGGGCGGGGAATGGCCTGCCAAGTATGACCTCTCGAGCCTCAGGCTCCTTGGGTCCGTCGGCGAGCCGATAAATCCCGAGGCCTGGATATGGTATCGTGAACATATCGGCAGAGGCAAGCTCCAGATCATGGACACCTGGTGGCAGACAGAGACAGGAACCTTCCTCAACTCACCGCTGCCGATCACCCCCCTGAAGCCTGAATCGTGCACATTCCCGCTTCCGGGATTCAACATCAGCGTCTATGACGAGCTCGGAAACGAGGTGCCGTTGGGAGAAGGCGGCAACATAGTGAGCGAGACCCCGTGGCCTTCGATGCTCAGGGCCTTCTACGACGACAAAGAGAGGTACCAGAAAGAATACTGGGAGATGTACTGGGACACCCCCAAGCGCGGCACGTACCTTGCAGGCGACAAGGCCACCAGGGACAAGGACGGCTACTTCTGGATCCAGGGACGTATCGACGACGTCTTGAGCGTCGCAGGTCACAGGATCGCCAACGCCGAGGTCGAGTCCGCCATCGTGGCCCATCCTAAAGTCGCTGAGTCTGCCGTAGTCGGAAAGCCCGACGAGGTCAAGGGCGAGTCCATCGTCGCCTTCGTCATCCTGAGAGTTGGCGTCGACCCGAGCCCGGAGCTCAATAAGGACATAATCACCCACGTCAGAAAGACGCTCGGCCCTGTGGCAATGCCTTCGGAGGTTCACTTTGTGAACGACCTGCCAAAGACCAGGTCCGGCAAGATCATGCGCCGTGTGGTCAAGGCCAAGGCCCTTGGTAACCCCACCGGCGACACCTCTGCTCTCGCCAACCCCGAGGCTGTGGACGGCATACCGCTCATCATTTAGATGAGCGATCCTTTTTTTATTTTCGAGATATTTGCGCGCACGCCTATTGGACAGCAGGGCTGTCAATTCGCCATTATAAGCGACCTCAAAAATATCCATAAACCGCTTATCGCCCGTTACGGATGAGGCCAACCCGCATATTTACGGCGTATGGACAGGCTATGGGCGTCCTTCTGTTTCATATCACATTAAAGACCGCCTTATTGCGAATGCAACGGAATTTGTAATTATCATTCCAACAGTTCGCATCATAAGAGGCTTGTTTGGCACTTTTGCGAGAATATAATTTGTATATCAATCAAACAATGGAAATAATATAACGCCATCTCCGAACTCAACCGAGGAAAAATCAAATGGGATTTAGGGGTGCATACTCGCCGAGATTAAATAAAAATTATTTATTTATATTTAGTATGACCGCAAAAATTCGGTTGCCTTTTTATACCAATAAGATGACAATTCGACCTGTATTGAGAGGGCATATTTCTCAATTATAACTGATTCAAATACCACATATAAAGGCCATTGTTATCGAAATATGAAATCCACATTTGGAATTAAGTTGTTTTAATATCCTTAATAATTGAGCAAAATACATCATGATAAATCATTATAATATTCGTTCTCGATAGATTTATAAACAAAGGAAGTACAAGGTAGCCAGGTGTTTCCGATGCGACTCCACAATGCTGAGAGGATATCGTGGCAGAGGCGAGCTGAGTTCGCTCGATTATCCCAAAAGATCACATCTAAATGTATATCTATCATCTGATAGATCCTGGAATCAGTGTGGAGAAGCTGAAACATCTCAATTTGAGGGTTAAAAGGAGGATTTTAAATTGGCTGAAGGAAAAACTGGAACGACCAAGGTTCTGATGGAAGAGACCAGGATTTTTGAGCCGCCAAAGGCGCTTGCTGAGAACTGCAACGCCTGGTAGTGGGCTAAGAAGAAGGGGTTCAAGACCGAAAAGGAGATGCGCGCCTGGTGCGGCGAAAACTACATCGAGTTCTGGGATGAGATGGCCAAGACCTTCGCCGACTGGTACGAGCCCTACACCCAGACACTCGACGACTCCGGGATGCCCTACTTCAAGTGGTTCACCGGCGGCAAGATCAACATGTTCTACAACGCCGTCGAGAGGCACATCAAGGCTGGCAAGGGCGCGAAGGTCGCATACCACTTCATCCCCGAGGCGACCGACCAGGCCGAGAAGGCCTATACCTACCAGGAGATTTACGAGACCGTCAACAAGCTGGCGAACGGTCTGAAGAGCCTCGGCGTCGTCAAGGGCGACAGGATATCTATCTACATGCCCATGCTCCCCGAGACCGTCATGGCGATGCTGGCCTGCGCCAAGATCGGCGCCATCCACAGCCTGGTATTCTCAGGGTTCAGCGCCAAGGGGTTCGGCGACAGGGTCCAGGACTGTGAGGCAAAAGTTGTCTTCACCTCCGACGGCTTCTACAGGCGCGGAAAGCCCCTGCCACTGAAGCCCCAGGCCGACGAAGCCATCCAGGACGCGCCGAGCGTCAAGAACGTGATCGTTCTCAAGAGGACGGGCATCGAAACCCCCTGGAAAGAGGGCCGAGACATTTGGTTCCACGAGCTGGTCGCAAGCCAGTCCGCAGACTGCAAGACCGAGGTCCTGGATGCCGAAGACAGGCTCTTCATCCTCTACACCTCCGGTACCACCGGCAAGCCCAAGGGTATCGAGCACGCCCACGGCGGATACTGCGTATCACCAGCGCAGACACTCAAATGGGTATTCGACCTGAAGGAGAACGACACCTGGTGGTGTACCGCCGACGTCGGATGGATCACTGGCCACTCTTACGTCGCCTACGGGCCTCTCTGCCTTGGCGCAACCAGCATCATGTACGAGGGATCTCCAGACTATCCAGACTTCGGCCGCTGGTACAAGATCATCCAGGAACACAAGGTCACCGTCTTCTACACAGCTCCGACAGCCGTCAGGATGCTGATGAAGCAGGGCTCGGAATGGCCCCAGAAGTACGACCTATCCAGCGTGAGGTTGCTCGGATCCGTCGGCGAACCTCTGAACCCCGAGGCCTACGTCTGGTACCGCAAGTACTTCGGAAACGACGTGTCACCCATCATGGACACCTGGTGGCAGACCGAAACAGGATGTTTCATCATATCTCCGCTGCCGATGACCCCCTGTAAGCCCGGCTCCGTAGCATATCCCTTGCCCGGCTTCAACACAACCCTCTACGACGAGGACGGAAACGAGGTGCCCCTGGGGTCCGGCGGAAACATCGTCAACCCCACCCCCTGGCCATCGATGCTCAGAGCATTCTACAAAGACGAGGTCAGATACAAGAAAGAGTACTGGGACATGTACTGGAACACTAAGCCCGGCACTTACCTTGCTGGCGACAAGGCGACCAGAGATAAGGACGGATACTGGTTCGTCCAGGGCCGTATCGACGACGTCTTGAGCGTTGCAGGTCACAGGATCGCCAACGCCGAGGTCGAGTCCGCCCTGGTAGCCCACAAGGATGTCGCTGAGGCAGCAGTCATCGGCAAGCCCGATGAGGTCAAGGGAGAAGCCATCGTGGCCTTCGTCATCCTGAACAAGGGTGTCGAGGCGACCGACGACCTGATGAAGGCCCTGAAGACCCACGTCAGGACCACGCTCGGCCCGCTGGCAATACCCGCGGCAGTCATCCCTGTTCAGGACGTGCCCAAGACCAGGTCCGGCAAGATCATGCGCCGTGTCATCAAGGCCAAGGCTCTTGGCAACCCGACCGGCGACACCTCTGCTCTTGCAAACCCCGAGTCGGTGGACGGCATACCGCTGATCTGAAGGCGAGCTGCCACTTTCTACCTTTTTTAGCTTTTTTTTATACGACGCCCAAATCTTCAGAAGATCCGGTGTGCCATCTGCCAGGATTTGGATCGTCCAACGTCGGGACCCTGGGTCGCCACGTCGTGAAGATGGAGTTCATCCGCGTATTTTTCGATTTTTATGCATCGATTACGTCGATCGTTTATCCGTTCAGTCGTTTCGTGGATCTGTTGGACAGAATCCAAGCTGCATGGCAGAAGATCCCTATTCCGAATATACCTCAATTCCAGGCTTGAGACGTGTGGCAGCGACCAGATTTACCTGAACCGTCCAAGACTGGAAATTCCGGCAGGATTTAATTGAGAGTATACAGATTCTGATCTTCAATCAGCCAGATCACATCCTCATCTTTTGCCCACAAAATCGCCCGAAAACCGATTCCACTTTTTGAATTAGAAATCAAGAGTATCTTTAACAATTGAACATCATATATCGTGATAATTCCTTATAAAAACACATTTTTCGACACATTTATAAACGAGAAGAGGGAGACCACGTCAATGTTTCCAAGAATGCCCCAGATAAAAGGGAGTTCGCTTGCGGTCGGTCGTGAAAATAGAGACGCCAACTGGTGCTACATGGCGGCTGGGAGACGTGCTTCATTCAATGCATATCCGTCTCCAGATCGATCCTGTCGTTAGGAAGGGTCTTTGCGGAAACGCTTCAAGCTAAAGGTTAAAAGGAGGTAGAAAAGTGGCTGAAGGAAAAACCGGAACAACCAAGGTTCTGATGGAAGAAACCAGGATTTTTGAGCCGCCAAAGGACCTCGCCGAGAACTGCAACGCTTGGCAGTGGGCTAAGGCGAAAGGATTCAAGACCGAAAAAGAGATGAGGGCCTGGTGCGGCGAGCACTACATCGAGTTCTGGGACGAGATGGCCAAGACCTATGCCGACTGGTATGAGCCATACACAGCGGTCATGGACGACTCAGACAAGCCCTATTTCAAGTGGTTCACCGGTGGCAAGATCAACATGTTCTACAACGCCATCGAGAGGCACATCAAGGCAGGAAAGGGCTCCAAGGTCGCATACCACTTCATCCCTGAGGCGACCGACCAAGCCGAGAAGGCCTACACCTACCAGGAGATGTACGAGACCGTCAACAAGCTGGCGAACGGTCTGAAGAGCCTGGGCGTCGTCAAGGGCGACAGAATTTCCATCTACATGCCCATGTTGCCCGAGACCGTCATGGCTATGCTGGCCTGCGCCAAGATCGGCGCCATCCACAGCCTGGTATTCTCCGGGTTCAGCGCCAAGGGGTTCGGCGACAGGGTCAACGACTGTGAGGCAAAGGTTGTCTTCACATCCGACGGCTTCTACAGACGCGGAAAGCCCATGCCCCTTAAGCCTCAGTGCGACGATGCACTGTCGACCAACAACACCGCAAAGAACGTGATCGTCCTCAAGAGGACCGGCCTTGAGGTTCCATGGACCGAGGGCAGAGACGTCTGGTTCCACGAGCTTGTCGAGAGCCAGTCCGCCGACTGCGAGACCGAAGTTCTGGACGCCGAGGACAGGCTCTTCATCCTCTACACCTCCGGAACCACAGGCAAGCCAAAGGGTATCGAGCACGTCCACGGTGGATACTGCGTCGGCCCCGCTTACACCTGCAACTGGGTCTTCGACCTGAACGAGAACGACATCTACTGGTGCACAGCCGACGTAGGCTGGATCACCGGCCACTCTTACGTCGCCTATGGACCACTCTGCCTTGGCGTCACCAGCGTCATGTACGAGGGTTCCCCCGACTATCCAGACTTCGGCCGCTGGTACAAGATCATCCAGGACTACAAGGTCACCGTCTTCTACACAGCACCGACCGCTGTCAGGATGCTTATGAAGCAGGGCACCGAGTGGCCCGAGAAGTACGACAGGTCCAGCGTCAGGCTGCTCGGATCCGTCGGCGAGCCCCTCAACCCTGAGGCCTACATCTGGTTCCGCAAGTACTTTGGAAACGAAGTCTCCCCCATCATGGACACCTGGTGGCAGACCGAGTCCGGATGTCACGTGATTTCCCCGCTGCCCATGACCCCCTGCAAGCCCGGCTCCGTCGCATACCCCTTGCCCGGCTTCAACACCACCGTCTTCGACGAGGACGGAAACGAGGTACCTCTCGGCGCTGGCGGAAACATCGTGAACCCGACACCCTGGCCATCGATGCTCAGAGCCTTCTACAAGGACGAAGTCCGATACAAGAAGGAGTACTGGGACATGTACTGGAACACCAAGCCCGGCACCTACCTCGCTGGCGACAAGGCCACCAGGGACAAGGACGGATACTGGTTCATCCAGGGCCGTATCGACGACGTTCTGAGCGTTGCAGGTCACAGGATCGCCAACGCCGAGGTTGAGTCCGCGCTGGTAGCCCACAAGGATGTTGCTGAGGCAGCAGTCATCGGCAAGCCCGACGAGATCAAGGGAGAGGCCATAGTCGCCTTCGTCATCCTGAACGAGGGCGTCGAGGCGACCGACGACCTGATGAAGGCCCTGAGGACCCACGTCAGGACTTCTCTTGGCCCGCTGGCAATACCCGCGGCAGTCATCCCCGTCCAGGACGTGCCCAAGACCAGGTCCGGCAAGATCATGCGCCGTGTCATCAAGGCCAAGGCCCTTGGCAACCCCACCGGTGACACCTCTGCTCTTGCAAACCCCGAGTCAGTGGACTACATCCCTCTGATCTGAGGGAGAAACTTCGAATAAGTCGTATTCAGAGTGGGGTTTGCCCCACCCTGTCCCTTTATTTTTTAGATAGAGTTTTCTGTTCGGTTTAGATGGTGAACTGCTCTTCAAGAAAAATAGATAATACGCCAGGAAAAATCGTCGATATAAAGAAAGGCCTCAGGCGGGCCAGACCGACGACAGATCTCGGGACGCAAACCCCTGGCTTATCCAGGTTCTATCGAGAATTTACAGCCCATTGCAAAAATCTGAGCTTATCATCTTCTGGCTCTTTGAGCTTAAACGGTAATTAGTGGCTACATCCACAACCGCCGTGATCGTGTTCGTCGCCGTGATCGTGGTCGCATCCGCAAGCGTCACCTTCTTCCGGGCCCTGGATCACAAAACCCCTTCCCAGCTCTTCGGTGTCCACATAATCTATTATCGTCGGGCTGTCTCCCAGGATCTCGACGTCTTCGGGCGACATGTGGACTTTGATGCCGTTGCTCTCGAAGACCACGTCGTCTTCGGCAGGATCGCCCCAGGCGAGGACGTAGTTTGCGCCGGTGGCGTCGGTGGCGGCCAGAATCATCCTGACCACCTTTCCCTCGATCATGTTCCCCTTCATAACCTCCGCGGCCACATCTGTTATCTCGATCATCGTCATCACCAACCATACTCGCATTTATCTAGTCCTCGTTCAACTAATATTTAACTTTGGGACCACAGGTATTTTATCGAAAATCGAGTCGTGCTGAGAAGGGTGGCATAGCTCAAGGGCAAAAGGCGGAGTTCTCATGGGAGTCGACTTGGGTGATCTCCTGGAAAGGGAGAATATTGAGATTAAGGAGCTTTCGGGGCGCTGGATAGCGGTGGACGCCTTCAACACCCTCTACCAGTTTCTGAGCATCATCAGGCAGCAGGACGGAACCCCTCTTAAGGACGGATCTGGCAGGACCACCTCCCACCTTTCGGGGATCCTCTACAGGATGACGAACCTAATGGAGGCCGGGGCAAAGGTGGTCTTCGTCTTCGACGGGGAGCCGCCTCGTTTCAAGAGAGAGACCCTGAACCAGAGGGCTGAGACGAGATCCAAGGCTGAAGAGATGTGGGAACGGGCAAAGGAGGAGGGGCTTGATGGGTTCAAGTACGCCCAGGCCGCATCCCGCCTAGGCGACGAGATGGTAGCCGACTCGAAACGACTTTTGGAAGCGATGGGGATCCCGGTCGTCGAGGCACCCTCAGAGGGGGAGGCACAGGCAGCCAGCATGGCGATCAAAGGCGACGTCGATCTCGTAGGAAGCCAGGACTACGACGCCCTCCTCTTCGGCGCGCCCGAAGTGGTGAGGAACATGGCCATCACAGGCAAAAGGAAGCTTCCCGGAAAGAACGTATACGTCGACGTCCAGCCGGAGGTCATAAACCTGGAAAAGGAGCTTTTGCGCCTCGGGATCGAGAGAAGGCAGCTGGTGGAGATCGGGATAATGTGCGGCACCGACTATAACGAAGGGCTGAAACGGGTCGGCCCCAAGACCGCCCTGAAGCTGATAAAAAAGTACGGCGACCTGGAGAGCGTCTTGGAGGCCAGGGGCGAGACGATCGAAAACGCGGCAGAGATCAGGGAGCTATTCCTAAAACCCCAGGTCACGAACGATTACGCTATCGAGATGAAAAAGCCGAGTGCAGAGAAGATCCTCGGATTTTTGTGTGATGAGAGGGATTTCTCCCCGGTGAGGGTAGAAAAGGCGGTCAAGAGGCTTGAGGAGGCGATGAAGGTTGGACAGAGCACCCTCGACAAGTGGTTCTAGCTTCGAACTATTCGAGATCGGCCTGGACCGCGCCTTGGAGCTGA
This sequence comes from Methanothrix harundinacea, assembly GCA_002502785.1. Lineage (GTDB taxonomy): Archaea > Halobacteriota > Methanosarcinia > Methanotrichales > Methanotrichaceae > Methanocrinis > Methanocrinis harundinacea_A. The sequence goes on from DAQG01000013.1 coordinate 14,387, forward strand.
TCAAAAAATCGGACGCAAGAACGGTCGGGATCCAGGTTCCCGAGGGACTGAAGAGGATCGTCTCGGCTGTCGCGAAAGAGATCGAGGAGAAGACCAACGCTGAGGTGATAGTTTCCGGTGACCCCTGTTACGGGGCCTGCGACGTTGATCTCGACCTATGCAGGGTGGCGGAGCTGGTGATACATATAGGCCACTCGGAGATGCTGGAGGGAGACCCACAACTCGACAAGATCGTATACATAGAGGCCAGGATGAGGGCCAGCGTCGATGAAGCCGTCGAGAAGGCAACCGACCTTCTTTCCGCTCGCCGGGTGGGCGTCGTCACCACGGTGCAGCACGTTCACAAGCTGGACGATATTGTGGAGGTCCTGAAGAATGGGGGGATCGAGGCCGTGATCCGAACGGGAGGAAAGAGGACCACGTATCCGGGACAGATCCTGGGATGCAACTACGAGGCCGCCCGAAATATGGACGTCGAGGAGTACCTATTCGTGGGAACAGGGCAGTTCCATCCGCTCGGCGTCGCTCTCGCCACGAGAAAAAAGGTGGTTGCCGCCGATCCGGTGACCGGCAACGTCTCGATCATGGACACTGCGCCGATGTTAAAGCGACGATACGGAGCCATAGCTAGAGCTATGGACGCCGAAAGGATCGCCGTTCTCGCCTCCAAGAAGCCGGGACAAAAGAGGATGGACCTCGCAAGAAAGATGGCAGCTCTCGGAGAAGAGCACGGAAAAAAGATGCTTCTGATCTATCTGGACAGGGTCGAGCCCGAGGTTCTGATCAACCTTGGGGTGGATGCCGCCGTCTGCACCGCTTGCCCCAGGATCGCCCTCGACGATCAGGCCAAATATTCTGTCCCGATCCTGACCCCGCCGGAATTCGAGATTCTTCTAGGATTGCGGAAAGAGGACTACCTCCTTGATGAGATCGAGTAAGCTCTCAGGGCACTTATAGAACTTACAAGGAACTCACGAAAAATCTGGTGTTAGTGGCTGAAGTGAACAGAAGATACAATATAGCTTATGCTCACGACTTTGTTGCCAAATAGAAGGATAGTTGAAAAGAATTAGGTG
>DAQG01000010.1 GCA_002502785.1 Methanothrix harundinacea
TCACATTCGGCACGCTGCCCGAGAGGGTGCAACAACTGGTCAATATACACATACTAGGGAATGTAGGAAATCTGGCAACGGGTAGCACGGATGTTACCCAAATAACTCGTCAAGAAGTATTCCAGGGAGATCTAGAATCCCTAAAGAGATATCTCTCCGGGATTGGGATCGATGTTGGACTGGAGGATCTCGACGAGCTTGAAAATGCGCTCGAACTTGATAAAAAAGAAGGAGTTACGGAGACCCTTGGAGGCCGCACAAAAGGGTGGATAAAGCGAATAAGTGAGAAGGCTTCAACGGGGATAGGAGCAGCCGGCGTTAGTGTGGCGTCTGATCTAATATCCAAAGCAATAGAAATGTACCTTGGATTACCGATCTGAGATGATTTCTTTTTCCGTTCTCATTCTCTCTGTCTAACCTGGATTATTATGAATGAATTACATATATCGAAGATCGCAAGCGAACTCGACCTGAAGCGAATTCAGATCAGGGCCACAGCGAAGCTCCTGGACGAGGGCAAAACCATCCCCTTCATCGCACGGTACAGAAAGGAGGCGACGGAAGGGCTGGACGAGGTAGCCATCGCCTCCATTCGGGACAGCCTTGAAAAATACATCGAGCTGGACCGAAGGCGAGACTCGATTCTGAAGTCTCTCGTGGATAGGGGAGAGCTCACCCCAGACCTTGAAAAGAAGATAATGGCGGCGGAAACCATCACCGTCCTGGAAGATCTTTATCTCCCCTTCAAGCCCAAGCGAAGGACCCGAGCCACCGTCGCCCGCGAGCAGGGGCTGGAGCCCCTGGCAGATAGGATCTTCGATCAGGGGGAGATCGACCCGAGGGCCGAGGCGGCAAGTTTCATCGATCCTGAGAAGGGGGTCGGTTCGGTGGAGGAGGCCCTGGCGGGGGCCCGGGACATCATCGCCGAGAGGATCAGCGAGGACCCGGAGGCGAGGACGAGGATGCGAGACCTATTCTTGATCCAGGGAACTCTGCGATCGAAGGCATCCGATGGCTCGGAAGGAGAGGGCTCCAAGTACCGAGATTACGCCGACTGGTCTGAGCCCCTCTCCAAGGCCCCGTCCCACAGGGTCATGGCGATGATGAGGGGCAAAAAAGAGGGCTTCCTGATCCTTCACGTCGAGCCGCCTCAGGAAAAGGCATCTGCGATTCTGGAGGCGCTCTTCGTTCGGAATAGGGGAAAGGGCCCCGCTTCTCCCTCCACCAGTGAGGTCCGGTTGGCCTTGCAGGACGGCTACAAGAGGCTCCTTGCTCCGTCAATGGAGAGGGAGAGCCTCTCAGCCGTCATGGAGCGGGCCGAAGAGAGGGCGATCGAGGTCTTCGCCGAGAACCTTCGCCAGCTCCTCCTGGAGCCGCCCCTGGGGGAGAGGACGGTCCTGGCGATAGACCCGGGTTTTCGGACAGGCTGCAAGCTGGTCGTCCTTGACCGACAGGGGTCCCTGGTCGCAAAAGACGTCATATACCCACACCCGCCCCAGAAAGATGTCCGGCAGTCGGCCGAGAGGATTCTTGATCTATGCAAAAAGTTCGGGGTGGAGTTCATCGCCGTCGGAAACGGGACCGCCGGGAGGGAGACCGAGGAGTTTCTGAGGGTGCTGAAGCTTCCACAGGACATTCCGATAGTCATGGTGAACGAGGCGGGAGCCTCCATCTACTCGGCATCGAAGGGCGCTAGAGATGAGTTTCCCAACGAGGACGTCACCGTCAGAAGTGCCGTATCCATCGGTAGAAGGCTCATGGACCCTCTGGCGGAATTGGTCAAGATCGATCCAAAGTCGATAGGTGTGGGCCAGTACCAGCACGACGTGAACCAGACGGCCCTGAAAAGAAAGCTCGAGGACGTCGTCGAGATATGCGTCAATGCGGTTGGGGTGGACCTGAACACCGCAAGCAAGGAGCTTCTATCTCGCGTCTCGGGGCTTGGGCCGAAGCTGGCAGCGTCGATAGTCCGGCACAGAGACAATCACGGATCCTTCAGGTCCAGAAAGGACCTGAAAATGGTTTCCGGCCTCGGCCCGAAGGCCTTCGAGCAGGCTGCGGGCTTTCTCAGAATAAGGGACGGAGACAATCCTCTGGACGGCTCCGCGGTCCACCCCGAAAGCTACGGGATCGTGGAGGCGATGGCAAAAGACCTCGGCGCGTCCGTCGAGGAGCTGATGAACGACTCCGCCCTACAACGGAGGATCGACCCAAAGAAGTACATTTCAGAAAAGGCGGGCCTTCCAACCCTGAAAGACATCCTCGCGGAGCTATCAAAGCCAGGTCGAGACCCGCGCCGGGAGTTCGAGGTCTTCGGGTTCACACCGGGGGTTGAGAAGATGGAGGACCTTCGGCCCGGAATGAAGCTGTCAGGGATCGTGACGAACGTGGCCGCCTTCGGCGCCTTCGTAGATGTCGGCGTCCACCAGGATGGACTGGTCCACATCAGCCAGCTTTCCGACCGCTTCGTCAGGGACCCGGCGGAAGTGGTGAGGGTCCACCAGAAGGTGGAGGTCATCGTCCTTGATGTGGACCTGGACCGAAAGAGGATATCCCTCTCGATGCGAGCGAAACCCGAGATCGAGCCGTGAAGTCCCTCGTATCCTCATATTATTCTCACGCCGAAGAATACCGGTAGGGCTGCCAGGATCGTCGGAATTCCGACGATCGCCCAGACCAATCGGCTGCCCCTGAAGATCTTGGCGCCGTCTAGGGGTCCCACCGGTATCATGTTGAACCCCGCCAGGATCAGGTTTATGAAGAACCCAAAGTAGGCAACTCCCATCAATAGTCCTCCCGTGACGATCCCGCTCTTTATAAGCGAAAAGAATAGCATTGTCAGCACAATGTTTGTCATGGGGCCGGCCAGAGATATCCATAGCTCCTCACGCTCCGCCGTCGTTTCAGCAGGATCGAGAGGGAAGCCGTCGCTGTGGGGGCTGGCAAACCTCGACATATAATAGGGATCTTTTCGGATCATGACCGCCCCGGGCACTGCGAATATGAAGCCCATGAAAGCCATGGTGATGATGAAGATGAGGCCCATCCGGTTAGCCCTGTACTCGGCCCAGTAGCCGTATCGCTGGGCAACGAACTTGTGGGCCATCTCGTGCAAAAGAAAGCCCGACCCCACGCCTATGGCCGATATGAATAAGATGTCAGCTCCTGGGACGTCGCTATCGCCGATGATGATCGAAAAGGCGAAAGCTAGGACGGCCAGGGATAGCGATAGGTCCAAAAGCTCCGTTCTGCCTATCCTGCTCGAATGGCTCATGAAGATGATCTGAGGGGATCGGCCATATTAATTTGTTGATTTGAAGCTCTGAATATCGACTATTTATATAGTGAACTGAATCTTTTAGCGATGAAATTTCCCGAAGAGGATTCCAGCAAGGCTCTCGATGAAAATTCCCTGCTGGAAGAGATCATGCCGCTTTACGAGAGGAAAGATCCCGCTCACGACTTCTCCCACGCCCTGAGGGTCTATAGGAACGTGAGAGCTATCGGTGAGAGGGAGGGCGCAGACATGCAGGTTGTAACCCTCGCGGCCCTCCTTCACGACGCTGGGTCCGGGTCTAAGCTCCAGGAGAGGTCAGCCGAGGCGGAGGTGAGAAAGCTGGCCATCGTCGAGGAATTTTTGGAGAGGATAAACGTTTCAGAGGACGTGAAAAAGAAGGTCCTGTACGCCGTGGAGGTTCACAGCTTCTCGAAGGGGATCGAACCCGCCACCCTGGAGGCGAAGGTCCTCCAGGACGCAGACAGGCTCGACGCCATCGGGGCGATAGGGATAGCCAGGGTATTTCTTACGGGCGGCTCCCTGGGCCGGGATCTCTACAATCCAGAGGACCACTTCTGCAAGGTGCGGGAGCCGGACGACGGAAAGTGGAACCTGGACCATTTCTATAGAAAGCTCTTGAAGCTAGAAGACGGGATGCACACGGAGACGGCAAAGAGGGTTGCTCGAAGGAGGGGGATCGTATTGAGAAGGTACCTTTCGGACCTGGAGGAGGAGATCTCGAAAGGGATATAGGGTGAGAGGACGACCCGAAAAGAAGGAGAGAAGGAGAAGAAAGGCGGGCATTCTTGGGGAGGATATGAAGATATGGAGCTTGTTTTGCACCCGAAGTCGGAGATCGATGAGAGGACGAAGAAACTTCAGAGCCGGATGGAGGACCTGACCGGAGCTATCCTATTTCAGTCCGTGGACATGCTGTACTTCTCGGGGACGGCCCAGGAGGGGCTGGTCTACGTCCCGGCAAACCCTGAGGCCGAGCCTGTCGTCATGGTGAGAAAGAGCCTGGAGAGGGCAAGAGAAGAGTCGCCTGTGGAGGTCAGCCCCCTCAAGGGCCTCCGAAATCTCAAGTCTGACCTTGGAATCCCCGATGGGGCTCGAATCGGCCTTGAGCTTGACGTCCTCCCCTACAACAACTATGCGAGGGTGAAGCAGGCCCTGGGGGACGCAAAGTTCGTTGACGTCTCCGAGAGGATCAAAGAGATCAGGTCCGTCAAGTCGAAGTTTGAGATCCGCCTTATGAGGGAGGCGGCCCGAATTCTGGACGCCGGGATAGGCTCGGTCCCCAACCACCTGAAAGAGGGGATGGCCGAGATCGAGCTGGCGGCAAAGGTGGAGGCCGAGATGCGGATGCTGGGCCACCAGGGCTCCCTTCGTTTTCGCAGGTTCAACCAGGAGCGACCCATGGGCCACCTGATGGCGGGGCCTAACGCCGCCTACCCGAGCTTTGTCGCATCGCCCACCGGCGGCGTGGGCCCATCTCTCCTCCAGCCCCAGGGGCCGGGCTTTCGGAAGATCATGCGAAACGAGCCGATCCTCGTCGACTACGGCGGCGTTTACAACGGCTACATCGCCGACGAGACCAGGATCTTCTCCATCGGCCGGCTTCCAAAGGAACTCGAGGACGCCCACATCGCGGCCCTGGATGTGGAGAAGGCCGTGGTCGAGGCCCTCCGCCCAGGAAATTCCGGCCGGGAGATCTTCGAGATCTCCGAGGCCAGGGGCGAGGAGCTGGGATACAAGGACAACCTCGGCGGCCCGGTCGGCGCGAAGTGCGGCTTCGTCGGCCACGGCGTGGGCCTTGAGATCGACGAGCGCCCGGTTCTGGGGCCCGTCGATCACGACATTTTGCCGAACATGACCGTAGCCGTCGAGCCGAAGATGATCTATCCGGGCCTAGGCGTCGTCGGGATCGAGGATACCTTCCTCACCACCGAAAGGGGGCCGGAGAGGCTGACAAGGCTTCCCCAGGAGATATGGCGGGTCTGATCCGAATCCAGACAGCCTCCAACGGCCAGTCGGATCGTCGATCCCGGCCCCCACCTGGCAGATATACAGATCGGGCATGACGACGTAGAAGGGCTTTTCGTCCCTGCTTCTAGCGAGGCCATCAAGAAAAAAATGGCGGAGAAGCATTCACGCCAATATCTTGGTGACGATGAGCCTCCATTCCCTGCCATGAAGCCCAACCGTCGTCCAGTAGCTCTCCTTGGTCACGACCCGTTCATCGCCTTCAGCTACCTGGAAGCTGTAGTACCCATGCCCTGCCCTCTCGGAGGCGATCCTGTGTCCTAAATCCAGGAGGCTGGGGAATGGCTCATAGAGCGGGTCCTCGAATAGGCATTTTCCGATCTGGCTTTCATCCCGGTCATAAGCGATAAGGCCATCGGGGTGCATAGACCAGAAGCTGTAGTCGGTGATGTTGGACCGGGTGGAGATGTTGAAGCGGAGCTGGGGGGCTACCATCGCATTCATCAGCTTATCTGGCTCGATGATCGCACTTATCCCTCCCAAAAACTCGCCTTCCGGAGAGAATACCGGATATGCCAGAGCTGTTCCGTGGTATCCTTCTACCAGCAGAAACTGTCCGCTGAACGTGGGGTTTTTAGCCTCCAGGACGTGAGCTATATGCTCCTGGCTGCTGATATCGGCTCCCTCGCCGCCCTCGCATCCTTGGCATTCGGCCACTATGATCTTTCCATCCTTGCCGAAGGTCACCGCTTCCGCCAGGTTTGAGTTGGTCTCCAAAAGTCTCTGGAGGACTAGACGAGCTTTTGTCCCCTCCAGCCCCGTTGCTGAGAGACCAAAAGATGCGTTCGCCACGTCCAGGTCCAGATCATTCAGGCTGCCTTGAACATCTGCCTGGATCTGGAGCAGCAAGAAAGACATATCGGTCAAAGAGTCTTCGGCATATACGATATCGCTGCTCTTTACATCCTCCCCTGAAGCAGCGATGGCGCAAAAAAGGAGAGCGACTAAAGTCGTCGCTGAGAGATATTTGAACGTGCCGTCTTCTGAACGTTTAATTCTGTCCACTTTGCATCACTCCGCGCTCTTAGAAGGCGGCATTATCTCCTCATATCATTAATAATCTGTCTCCTCCTAAACCGAGGAGTAGATCCCTGATCCCAAAAACCAGGTGCCGTCTACGTCCACCACGTAGCTGAGCTTCAATGCCGGGCTCATGTTTCTGGACAAGTCGGGATAGACGTAATAGACGAAACCATTCCCCATTTTTGCCGTGTCGATCGCGTGCTGGACAAAATCGACTCCGTTGGTATCCTGAGCATCGATCCGGGTTGTTCCTATCAGCTCGGGCTGGTTAGGAAGGGCCAAGGTCAGTCCCTCATAATCATAGGCGAAGATGTAGCGTCCATCCCCGGTGAAATCGCCTACAGGATCATTGAAAACTTCGAGGGACCTCTCCTTGCCGTTCTCCCTGGCGAACTTGCGCGCCTCCTCAACAAAGGCCACAAGATCCTCTCTTTCCACCTGATCGAAGGATGCGGAGATGTCCGAGAAGTACAATCCTGAGCCCAGCCACCAGTCATCATTCACCTTCATCGCATAACCGATCTTAAACTCATCTCTATTATCGTGAGCAGGGTTTGGGAAGATGAAGTAAGTGAATCCTTCACCATCTCTCGAAACGTTGATCAGGTCTCTTATGTAAAAAACGCCGTTGGAATCCGTTTCATTCAGCTTGCTTTTGCCTATCCAGTCCGACTTGAACGGATGTCCTATATTAGTTCCATTGAAGTCATAGGCATAGATGTAGAGGTTCCCGTCGACGAATGAACCGGTCTTGTTGCTGAACTCCTTTAAGGCCATATCTCTCTCATTCTCTTGGGCATACGCCACCGCGGATTGGACGAACGATACGAGTTCTGTCACGTCGGCGGTGGCGCTAGGTGACGGATCTGCCTTGCCGATAGATTCGTCTTCTGCCAAAGTCGATGGAGTGACGAAAATCGCTCCGCTCAACAGCAAAATTAAAACGAATAATATATTCCAATTGTTCATATCTAACACCAACATATAGGCGATAGTGCATCCATATTCTCTGCAGTCGTCGTAACACCTTCGCCGAATTCGACCTGGACTCTTGTAGGTGATTCCGGCGGGGGGTACAAACTATTCCCTGAAAAAGGTAGCGCCAGGAAGTATGGTGGTGAGCAGGAGGCTCTCACTCAAATGATTAAATTATTTTTTAGCCGTTAAAATCCGCTTCTCGGGCTGCCCATATCTCCAATGCCTCCCGTAGCATCTTCTGCCTTCTCCTGAGAAATCCGCTGTGGATCCCGCTCATCCGTCAATGGGCCCATATCTCCCTTCAAGCTGTTCCGGTCTATCAGTATAGAAGCTGACGTGATCAGGGCTCAGTCGTCGAAATAGTTCAGGATCGCGGGCAGAAGCTCACCCCTCTCCACCAAGCTCTTTGCCACCCGACGGAACTTGTTGTAATTCTTGCTCTCCACATCGGAGACTAGGTCGGGCCTCTGGCCGGCCTGAAGGAGGAATACGAAGTCTCGCAGGGCCTTGTTATACTCCGAGGCTCGCTCGATCTCCTCTTCGGGAGCGCCGTCCCTCTTCTTGTGAACGAGAAGGTCGTCGGTGGCGTACCCCTCCTTCAGGATAGAGGTCAGGACCTCATGGTAGGTCAGATCTTTTATCGCGTCTATGAACCTGTCAAGATCGCACTCTTCGGATATCATCGATTCTCTCTAAGGGCTTCTGGTTTTAATCTTCTGCGTCCTTAGCCAGTCCTAATTGATCGAAGGTAGCATCAAAGTGCCCCTCCAAAAGCCTTCACAACTTCTTTAGAATCCCTGCCGGCTATAGCCTTACCAGTTGCATCTTCTATGGTATTAAGTAAGAGTTTAGCCCTATTCTGAATAAAGTTGAAAAAGTCATCAGATCTGATAAAGTCCGGATCAATCAAATGACTCTCAAATATCTTATCCAGCTTTTCTGGCTCAACTTTTTCCTGCTTTTGTATAGTTTGAATGTATGTACTTGGTTTATGGCCGCCAAGAATGCGATTAGTCCTACCAGATAGAGCAGCTTTGTTGATAATGCTGTTCCACATTTCTCGTTTGAAATTCAGCTTTTCACAATAGGCAGCTGGGAAGATGTGATGAATATCAATGACACTATCGAAATAAGTGTTAAGTTCAATCGGGTCGCCGCTTATAAAATCTCTGCTACCTTTCTTCATCAGAAGAGCCATTAGCCCTTTGTAGGCAGCACTCAACCGAGTCTGTAACGTCAACAATCTTGTGGGACTAAAATTCGAATCTCGAATCGTTGCAGGTACGTCTCCACCGTCTAACCAGTTGATGACGCCGACCATATCCAATGCATATCGGGTCTCATTGGCACCTCCGTAAAGTTCGCCAAAAACGCCACACCAGTACCATCGGATTATCCTCTCCTTTATCGAGTCATTTTCTACCCGTTTTCCTAGATTGGCACAGATTGCTGATAGAGGAACCAGTTGCGTCTGATAGGGAATATTTCGCTCTTCAAAGATCTTTTCTCGTGCCAATATTTTGGCAGCAGATCTCATGCCATCAACTATTATATCAGCATTTTTCTGATAATCGTCTAATGATAATTCGAGTACGTCTTTTCTTTTACAGCTCACTGCAGTTTTATCCTTTACATGTCTTTGATGGCTTGTGAGCAACGTTACTGCTGTCAAAAACATGCTCTCATCGATACCTTGTAAAGCGTGATGTTCTTGCAAAGATTTTTTCCGTTTTTCCCAGTCCTCACGAAGACGGTAGCCTTCGGCTGCATACGTCGCCGTCATCAGTTCAAATACTGTCAGAGACACTCCGCCCGTATTTACATTCTCAAACACCTGGCACACCGCATCTTTTGGTGTATCCTTGTTCAGTTTTATCACGGGAACCTTATACTGCTGAAAACGAAGCCATACCTCTAATTCAAAATTACTCAAGAACTGAAATTTTTCAGGTGTATTATTAAAGTATTGCACGTATCCCTGCTTCCATTGAGCGAAACCTTGCAGATCATAGATGAGAAGTAGCGGAAACATGCAATTTTTATATTCCATTTCACGATTGGTTAGATCGAGCTCGGTTTTCCTTCCGAAGTCACTTGTAATCTGGCGATTTTCTGGGATGGAGATGACGGCATCAAACCTGTCTGTATAAGGATCGAGACATTTTTCCATGTCGAGGTAATAAAATCGTTCTATCTCCTTCTTTTTTTCAGTTGTTGTTGGAACGGGTTTGCCGCTCAAAAAAGCCAGATAAAGGGAAGTAAGGCGTTGCTGCCCGTCTAGGACTAAAATATCAGGATTTACTTTTTGAAGTAAGGAAACACCCTCAAACGTCCTTGGAAGAAACCGGAAATTATCTCCAGTTTCCATGGTCATAATTGCTCCAATAGGATAGGACATTGAAACGCTTGCTATCAGTGATCTGATTCGATTATCGTCCCATACCCAACCTCGCTGGAAATCCGGAAGCTGTATTTTTCCAGCGCGAATATTTGCCAGCAATTCTCCCAAGTTGGGCTCGATCGTTTCAAATGTGCTCGCAGCGTGTGTCATATTATACTCCATCCAATTCATAAATCATGACGTGGTCCATTTGAGGGCTGTAAAACTCTTCAAGCTTGCTCAACGAACGATAAGGACAACTTTATGAAAAAGGTTTTGATAGGATACAACGGAAATTTTCAAAATTTGAAACTCACAGCTCGATCCTTTCCGACTCCGAGCTCACTTCCATGATCTCGCCTTCCCCCTCATCTCCGGGGAGCTTGACGTGAATCGAATTGATCAGGCTCTCGGTCAGCTCCACTGACGCCTCCGAGGCTATGGTGCAGTCGACCTGGGCGTACAGCGTCCCGTTGACATCGTGGATGTCGGGCCAGTAGACGACACAGAAGAGGGTCAGGCCGCTGGACCGCTCGCCGAGGCCCAAAATCGCGGGCTTTCCGTCGATGTCCACCTCGTGGGTCTGGATGTTCGTGCAACCGGCGTTGTTGAGGTAAGAGGTCGCCGTTCTCCTGGTGAGAGAGCTGGTCGCCTTCATCGGGACCCCGTAATCGGTGAGGGCAATCATCATCACCCGATCACCTTGGATCCAGCATACATTAGAGGGGTACTCCTCGCCATCGACGGTGGCGTAGGGCACCTCTTCGAATTCGAGTTCGTATCCGGTGTAGGTCCCAAGATCGAAGGACACTTCGTACTCGCCCAGAGATACCGTCTCCTCTGCGGCCAGGGCCGACGCCGCGAGAAAAACCAGCAGAGAGACCAGAGCCAAACTCACCATGGAACCCGGCTTCGAACAAGACTTCAAACCCCGAAACAATCCCGTCATCGAAATCTCACTTCCATTTGCCGAGACCCGGATTAATCCGCATCTTTTATAAATGTTATATCAGAGACTCCATCATACCTGATAATCAACATAATTGATCCTGTCTATCCGATCGATTCGGTAGATCCTGTCGATCTGATAGGTACTGTCGATCTGATAGGTACTGTCGATCTGATAGGTACTGTCGATCTGATAGGTACTGTCGAGCCTATAAAGCTGGAAGATGGAGTCGAGAAAGATGACCCTTCATAAACACGTCAGCCTCAACATCAACGTCCGGGGAGTCGAGCCCTCCGCGACCCTCGCTATCAACGAGAGGTGCAAGCTGCTCCAGAGCCAGGGGCAGAGCGTCTACAACCTCGGCCTCGGCCAGTCGCCCTTCCCGGTCCCAACCCCGGTGGTCAACGCCCTGCGGCTCTACGCCTCCGAGAAGGACTACCTCCCGGTGAGAGGGCTTCCAGCCCTGAAAGAGGCGGTGGCAGACTTTCACCGGCGTAAGGACAACGTCAACGCCAGCGCCGATAACGTCATCGTCGGCCCAGGCTCTAAAGAGCTGATGCTCATCCTTCAGCTCGTCTACTACGGCGAGATCATCGTCCCCACCCCGGCCTGGGTATCCTATGTTCCCCAGGCCCAGATCCTGGGGAAGAAGGTCCGTCTCCTCCACACCACCTTCGATGAGAAGTGGCACATAACCTCCGATAGGCTGGCCCGGTTCCTGGAGAGCGAGCAGGACGTCTATCGCCCCCGAATCCTGATCCTCAACTACCCCGGAAACCCCGACGGCCTCACCTACACCTCAGACGAACTGAAGGATATCGCCGACGTGGCGAGAGAGTACGAGGTCATCCTCCTCTCCGACGAGATCTACGGCCAGCTCCACCATCGGGGCGAGCACGTCTCAGTGGCCCGCTTCTACCCTGAGGGGACGATCATAAGCTCGGGCCTCTCGAAGTGGTGCGGCGCCGGAGGCTGGAGGCTTGGCACCTTCACCTTCCCGCCGGACCTCGACTGGCTCCTGGAGGCGATGGCCACCGTAGCCAGCGAGACCTACACCGCCGTCTCCGCCCCGATCCAGTTCGCCGCGGTCCACGCCTTCCGGGGCGGAATCGCCATGGAGAGATACCTCTGGCACGCACGAAGGATCCTTTCGACCTTGGGCTCCGAGTTTCAGAGAATCCTCGCCGAAGGAGGCATCAGGGTCCACGCTCCCGAGGGCGGGTTCTACCTCTTCCTCGACTTCTCGCCCATGGCCGAAGCCCTATCGAAACGGGGGATAAAAGATGGTGTCACCCTCTGCGAGCGGCTCCTAGCGGATAAGGGCGTAGCCATCCTTCCGGGAATGGCCTTCGGTCGACCGTCTCACGAGCTGACTGCCAGGGTTGCCTACGTGAACTTCGACGGCTCTAAAGCCCTCGCCGCCAGCGAGACGATCCCTCTGCACCAGAAGCTCCCCGAGGACTTCATATCTCAGATCTGCGGAGAGACTATCAGCGCAGCCCAGGAGATCGTCGGCTGGCTGTCAGAAGAGAGCTGATAAGACGGAAAACGAATATCTCAAACGATAGCGAAAAAAGCCGAGAGAAAAAAATGACGAGATGACAGGGGATGGGACGGGAAGACCCTCGCCCCCATCCCCCCGGCCGAAAGTTGCTTTTTTCCTTTCACTCGCCGCCCTGCATGATCCTGCCTATGATCCTGCCGTAGGCGGGCCTTGCTATGAAGACGCCGATGAGAACGCCAGCTATGGTTATCAGGGCGAAGCTCTTGAAGGCTCCAAAGCCCATCCCGAATAACGGCAGCATCGCGACGATGGTGGTCGCAGCCGCGGCCATGATTATTCCGAAGGCGCTGGATAACCTTGCAAGATAGATCTTGTCGCTGGGCATCTTACCCTCGTAGAGAAGCTCGTCGGTGATTATGACGAGGTGGTCTACTCCGGTCCCTATGACGGCGATGATCCCTGCGATGCTGACCAGGTCAAGCTGCCACTTGAGGAGGGCTGCGAGAGCCAGCATCATCAGAACCTCGCTGAAGGAGGTTGCCACCATCGGGATGACGATCTTAGGCTCGCGGTACCTGAAGTATATCACAAGGCCCACCGCCAGAATCGCCATAATGCCCGCTATGAGAACCTGTTTTTTGAACTGGTCTCCGAGGGCCGCCGTCACCTGGCCAGAGCCGATGATCTCGACGTTCACGGGCAGAGCCCCTTCTCTCAGATGGATGTAGAGCTCGTGAGCTCTCTGGCTGTCGCCTCCGATCTGGGCCACCATATTTCTCATGGGAGCCACTTCGAGGCTTGCCGCCAGGTCCTGGGCTAGAGGCGCCGAGAATATCAGCTCATTGTCCAGGTGCATCGATATCTCGTGGTCCATCCTGTTCCTGGTTGCTCCGGTATCGACTGCCGCCTTCTGGAAGGCAAGGGCACCCTCCTCCGATAGGGTGAAGGGCACTCCCCAGTTTCCGGTCTGGTCACCGGAGGGGAGGGAGACGTCCACGATCTCGTCTCCGTAGAGGACGTGCATCGACTCGTTGCCGGTCGTCTGGATCCTGATCTCGAAGACGCCGGGCTTGCCCACTATCTCCTGGGCGTCGGCGACGCTCACGCCAGCCAGATCTATGAGGATGAACTTGTTGTCAACGACCCGGACCTTAATGTCCTGAAGACCGAGACGGTTCAGCTTCCTGTCCAGGACCTGTTTCGTCTCGTCCACCGTCTCCTCGGTCACTCCCTCTGAGAAACCGGCATCGCCCGAGGCGAGAGTTCCGCCAACCTCTCCGAGGATCGTCTCAAGAGACTCCCTGGTGACGTTCGTTCTGACTTCGAAGGATAGGGGATCTGACCCCAGGTACTTCACGTCAGAGTCGAGGGAGGCCTCGAGATAGTTCATGATAACACCGACCGGTGAGGCCTCGATGGTGATCTTGGTGGCGTTGCCTCTAGGGGTCACAGTGGCCTGGGGATAGCCCAGATCCTCGGCCAGGGTCTTAGAAGCCCTGCCCTCAACGGTGATCTGGTAGTCGGTGCTCCCGGGACGCCACTCAACCTCGACGGGCCTTTCGAGAGCGTCACCGAACTGCTTGTCCAGGATGTTTATCGGATCGACCTGGGGCTGTACTATGGCGCCCTGAAGTTTCAGCTGGAGCCAGGACCCGCCCTCGAGGTCCAGGCCGTACTTGAGCCTCGAATGAAGACCCCCGTCGCCAGGAATCGGAGCGAGGATTATAAGCGCTGCAGCCACGGCCACGAAGAATATTACAACTCTTGGATCTTTGGTTATCTCTGTCATCGTCTCTGCCTCCGGGCTACCGACTTTTTGGGACGGGCCAGGTACCATCGAAGGGCATTGGAGTTCATGACCCAGGTGTTCATAAGACCCGCAAGAAGGCCGAAGATCAGCACTATCGATATGTCGAAGAGTATATTGATCTGGGTGAAGGATGATGATACGAGATAGGAGAAGGCTGAGACGAGAAAGAGCGCAAAGATGGCGCTAAAGGTGGTGCTGGTCATGGCGATGCCGGTCCTGAAGGCCCCAAGGATCTTCTCCTCGGTCTTTCCCTTCCGCTTAAGAACCCTGTTGTTGAGCAGGATGTTGCTGTCCACCGAGTAGCCTATCAGCATCAAAAGGGCGGCCACGGTACCCAGGGAGAGCTTGACCCCCGTTACGTCCATACAGGCCGCGGTTATCATGATGTCTGAAAAGGCGGCCAGAATTACCGTGAGGGCGACGAAGGGCGTCCTGAATATCAGGAATACGACCACCGCCATGAACAGGAAGGATAGCGGGATATAGGTCTTGGCCTGCTCCTGGAGCCGCGTGCTGTAGACCGGCCCCATGTACTTGATCTCAGGGTCCTGGTATTCAGCGTCGATCATAGCCGAAAGCTGCCTGTATTCGGCGTCGTCCATGGGCCCCATCTGGATCATGTACCTGTGGCCCACGTCTCTTATGTCAAGCACCGGGTAGGCTGCAAGCTTTGCTGCTATCTCTCCTTCCGATTCGACGACGGGAACTGTGACTATGGTGCCTCCCGTGAACTCGACCCCCAGGTTCACGGGCGATCCCGTCTTTATGTAAGTAAAGCCCAGGATGGAGAGCGCCACCGCCAGCACGGCGAGGGATATCGCCACCATCTTCCTGGGTTCGTATTTAGAGATGAAGGTCTCTGGATCCATACAAGTATCCTCTTTCGCGTCAACCGCATTCAACGTATTTACGGATTGTCATTTATCGCCTTTTTTTCATAAACTCGGATCGGCGAGGGTCGGTTACTTCTTCTCCCACTTCTTGAGGTTTGCCACCTGGGAGAGGGTCTTGCCCCGCTTGATCTCCTCGCGGAGCCTGCTCTCGGTCTTCTCGACCTCTTTCGCCCTTCGGGCGATCTCGTAGGCTCTCTCTCTCGGGATGACGACGACGCCGGAGTCGTCGCCGACGATGATGTCGCCGGGCCTGACCGACCGGCCGCCGCAGGTGATCTCGGCGTTGATCTCTCCCATCCCCTTCGGCTCACCGGCGCTGGGGGTGATGGAGCTGGCGAAGATCGGGTAGTCGAGCTCTCTGACCTCGTCGAGGTCTCTCACCGCGCCATCGATCACGACGCCCGCGACCCCTTTCATCTTGCAGCTCTGGGTGGCAAGCCCCCCCCAGCAGGAGATGTACCTGCTGCCGTTATAGATCACGATGACGTTCTCAGGGCCTGCGAGATCGATCGCCTCGACGGACTTGGCCCAGTCTCCCTCGAAGGTCTGGACGGTTATCGCCTTTCCCACGATCTTCTTGCCCGGGTTTATGGGGATGACGTCCCTCATCGACCCCTTCCGGTGCATGGCGTCAGAGATGTTGGGGGTGGATACCTCTCTGAATATCTCGATCATCTCCTCGTCCATGCTCTTTTTCGCCTTTCGTTCATACCTACCGAGGGCGCTGTCTATGGCTTCCCTGATCTTCTGGCCGGACTTTGTGACGTCGGGGCTTCTGGTCACGCTTCCCCCGACGACCACGATCGAAGCTCCCGAGGCCACAGCTTCAGCTGCCGAGTCCGCATCGATCCCGCCGGCGACGGCTACCGGGATTTTGACATGGCCGAGGATCTGGTCCAGAAAGTCGATCGCCCTCATCCCCATCATCTGCTGGTCGATCCCCACGTGGACGCAGATGTAATCGACGCCGAGGGCCTCAAGCTCTCTAGATCTCGCCACCGGGTCGGGGGCGCCCAGAAGGTCCACCATGATCTCGACCCCATACTGTCTCGCTGCTCGTAAGGCGTCGCTGATGGTGGAATCGTCGGAGGAGGCGAGGATGGCCACGATGCTGGCTCCCGCCTTGGCCGCCATCTCCACCTCCATGGCGCCGGTGTCCACGGTCTTCATGTCCGCCACGATCTTTTTGCCCGGCAGGGATTTCTTCAGCTCGCGCACGGCGTCCATACCCTCGCTCTTGATGAGGGGGGTTCCGGCCTCTATCCAGTCAGCACCGCCGTCGGCCGCCTCCAGCGCTATCTGGACGGCTCTATCCAGCTCCAGCAGATCCAGGGCAACCTGTAGAATGGGTTTAATAAGATCACCACCATAAAGCCGAGTTGTTAGAGAACAAACCATGGTATATAAAATGAAGCTGAAAGAGATGACTGATATCAGGCTGGACGAAGGCCCGTCAGACTCTGGGTGCCTCGCCTTCACCAAGCTCCAGGGCAATGGCAACGACTTCATCCTTATAGATGAATACTATCGGGTGAAGGTGGCAGATTCCCTGAAAAGCTCTTTTGCGATGCAGTGCTGCCATCGCAACTTCGGGATCGGCGGCGACGGCGTCCTGTTCCTCTCTCCTTCGGCTCATGCCGATCTGAGGATGCGTCTCTTTCAGCCTGACGGCTCAGAAGCCGAGATGTGCGGAAACGGCGTCCGCTGTCTTGCCAAGTATGCCTGGGACGCTGGAATTGTGGGCCAGTGCTTCGAGGTCGAGACCCTGGCCGGGATAATTCCGTTGAAAGTGAGAGAGATCGGTGGCGACTTCTGGGCTAGGGTGGATATGGGCGTACCCTGCTTCGATAGGACCGGGGTCCCGGCTTTGGGCGAGGGCGAGTTTTTGATGGAGCCCCTGGAGGGGTTTGAGGTATCGGCGGTGAACACAGGCGTTCCTCACGCCGTGATCTTCGTAGACAACCTTTTGGATCTGCCCATCGATGAGGTGGCACCCCATATCAGGCGAAGCTCGCTCTTCCCAGAGGGGACGAACGTCAACTTCGTCCGGATCGGCGATACATTCCAGGTCAGGACCTTCGAGAGGGGGGTCGAGGGAGAGACCCTCTCCTGCGGAACAGGGTCGGTAGCCAGCGCGGCCGTGGCCAGGAAGATGGGGATGGTGGGAGACGAGGTCTTCGTTGAGACGAGGGGTGGGCCCCTACTGATAACCTTCGAGGACGAGAGGGCCTACATGGACGGGCCCGCTGCCACCGTCTACTCCGGAGAGCTGAGCGACGAGTTCCATTGGGATATCTCGCAAGAATTATAGCTGATTAGCGTTTCGGTGTCTGCATGATAAAGCTGGTCGCGGTATTGGGTGCTCTTCTGCTGGTGGTAGGCTCAAGCTTGGCCTTCCAGGGTCCAGAGCCGATGAGGCTTGGGAGCAAGAGCGACCCCGAGGCGCCCCTCTTCAACTACGACCAGAAGTTCAGCGATACCACCAACCTCAAAAACTACTACCTGGGGATGTCGGCCTACAAGGATTTCGACGGGTGTGACAAGTTGTCATCGAACATCTACCTAGAAAGCAACCGGAACTGGACCGATATAGTTCTGGATGCGAACTTCAGCAGCGGCACCGGCAGAATGGGGTACCTGGTCTTGGACCAGGACACTATGGACATAAGAGACGTGATGGTCGACGTCAACCACGAGTTCATCGGGAACTTCTCCATCGATGAGAAGATCCTCGTCGTGAAAGACGGGATGAACGAGTCCGACATATTTGGGTGCTTCTTATAAATGTCAGAAGGCCGGATCTCGTATCTCCCTTCGATCCATCAGCATCTTCAGAACTCCGCGCGGGTCCCCCTCGGCTTTCCGTCCCTTCTTCAAGATCGGAGCTGAAGGCCGACCAGGGCGTCCATCTCCTCTAAAAACTCGTCCTTCGCCTCCAGGGGGATCGTCGCCCCCGCAGCGACGTTGTGGCCTCCGCCCACACCGCCCACCTTCTCTGCGGCCTTTGATATCGCCTCCGCCAGGTTGAGGCCCGACCTCACCAGGTCCTGGGTCCCTCTGGCCGAGACCTTCAGCCTGCCGTCCTCGGACCAGGCGAAGGCGAGGATCGGCTTTCTCCTGTCGGCGGTCTGAAAGCTCATTCCGGCCACTATGCCGACAATCGTCTCCAGTATCCGGTCGCCGGCATCGAAGTACTGTAAGTATGTCAATGGCACTATCCCCTCGTCTTTCACCAGCTTCAGGCCGTTGACCAGATTCTGTCGGTGCTCGTTCAGAAGGCGCCTCGCCTCATCCAGGGCCCGGCCTCGGTCGCCCAGGCATACCGAAAGGCCCACCCCCGAGTGGCCGTACCGGGCGGTGGCGTTCAGAAGGGTCGAGTACTCGCTGGCGTCCCGCAGCTCCGTTCCCTCCTGCTCTGTCAGGAGGTTGTAGACCTCGCCGACGACCCTTTCGAGCTGGGCGTTGGAGAGGCCGGCCCGCAGCCCCCGTCTCACAAGGCCCGAGGCGATCTTAGCCTTCTCCTCGGCGTTCATGTCGATCCAGCGCCGCCACCTTTCGCCCCTCAGCCTTATGCCCTGCTCCTTGAGAAAGGCGATGCAGGCGTCCTCGTCGCCCGAGAGGCCCGGTATGTAAGGATCCGAGGAGAACTCCAGCATCTTGAAGACGGGTCTCGTCTGCTTTCCGAAGAGCTTCAGGTCGCGAGCAAAGGATAGGACCTCCGCCTCAACGCCGATCTCCAGGACCCTTCGATTGAGGCCGAGAAGCTTTCCGCTCGCCATGTCCTGAAGGTCGCCTACGGCTCCGACGATGGCAAGCCCCGAGAGGTCGTCGTTTTTGCCAGCGCGACCCGCGGCCTTGGCCAAAGCTCTTGCGAGGAGAAATGTGGACCCGCTCCCGGATAAGTGAGTGGCACCGTCGAGGCCGACTAGGTGAGGATTTATGTGGTGGTCGATCCCAGAGCCCTGGGGTCGGTGGTGGTCGGCCACCACCGCCAAAAGATCCATCTCCAGAATCTCGGACTGCATCCCGCTCCCAAGGTCGGTGAATATCACAAGGTCCGGCCCGAGGTCGGCGATCGTCTCCAGGGCGGAAAGGTCAAGCTGCTTGAAAAACAACGTCTCCCGCTCGACGTTCGCCCTATCCAGGGCCGCCGAAATTATTCCGGCCGAGGTGAGGCCGTCAGCGTCGACGTGAGATGCCACCACCACCTCTTTCTGGTGGCGTATCAATTCTGCGGCCCTCTCAGAGATCCTGGATAGGGTCGCCAGCTCCTCTCCAAAGCCGTGGTTCTCCGTCTCCATCATCCTTCTCTTATCAGGACTGATCTCTTTAGATCTTTTCGCCGCATTTTTTCCGAGACTATCAAGATCGGAGAGGGCGGAACTGACGATTTAGAGATGGCGGAACCGGTACTTAAGTGAGGGCGGAACTCGTACTAAGGTGATGCCCGATAGTTTCGACCGACGAAAACAGGGCGATCGAAATAGTCGGGGGTCTTTTCTGAAGGATTTCCCTGAGTGGCCAATCTGATTAAATGACTCATTTATCAGATCCAGCTTTTTGGCCATCAAATTCGATCCAGAAAGTTCTGCTGATCTAATAACGAATGAGAAGTTGTTTTGGATTTTTGATCGGATATAATTTCTCAAAAGGGGGATGAGAATTTCACACATGAAACTTTTTAACATAATATTTTATACCGAATATGAAAACATCCTTTATTTGATATCGAATGATGAACGACTAAATTTTATCATATCTATTTTTTTGGTTCGAAATCATTTCGTCGAGGAATCCGAGTGAGCCAGAACATCAATAAATTATATAAACTT
>DAQG01000096.1 GCA_002502785.1 Methanothrix harundinacea
CTAGGTTCAGGGCCTAGTCTCGCAGGAGTTCGTGGGTTCGAATCCCATCCCCCGCACCAAATATCTGCTTTTGGTATCGGTTTTGGAACGTAGATTCTCAGCGCAGGTGTGCAGTTTTGTCTCCTGTTCAGGTTTCCCAAGGCATCGAACCCTCAACGGACTTTATGTACTCCTTCTTGGACATCCCTCTGCTCTTCTTCAGAGTCTCTTTGAGCTTATCACCGTTCTCCTTGAGCCACTCGAACTTGGTGCAGGAATCCAGCTCACCGCAGGAGCTGCAAAGCTCGTGACCTTTCTCCCTGGCGCAGATCCTGATGGTGCAGTCTGGGGGCCCGCCACCGCGTTCGCATCCGGCGCAAATGGCGTACTTCGTCATCCATTCAAGTCCCTTGTCCACCTGGGCCCAATCGATATTTCCGCCATCTTCCGAGACCATCGGCGCCCACTCTGGAATCTTGCAGTCCTTGATGTACTCCTTGGTTCGGTCAGCAGTTTCGGCTATGGTGCCGCTGCCGAGAGGGCATGAAACGCAGACTATCCCACAGGGACCGACCTGTGTTCCGATTTTTTCCGATTTTTCCTTCATCGCATGAATGATGTTCTTTCAAACTATTTATATTAAACTATTGAAGGGATGCTCGGTCTTTTCATCGAAAAAACTCTTCTCAACGTATGGATTTTAGGAATTACGCAGTTAGCGCAAGTAGAGGGTTTATAATCTAGATATTTTAATTTGATTTGAATGCCACGCAGCTCTGCTGCAGGTTATTCCAATAAATAACCCGTTCGACATTGCGCCAATTAACAGGCCAGGAAGAACATGCCCTTTGAACCCCCGGAATACAGCATGGTCTATGTCGAAATTACAAACCAGGACGTAAGAGACCTTTCCGCCGAGGTCAAAAACCCGCCAGATGCACTATTCTGGGTGAGCGGCTCTCTCCTGGAGTTTCGCCGAACAATTCCGTCTGGTCCGATCCGACAGACGCGTCTGCCGCCGTCGCCGATTTCGCCATTGAGCGAACTGCGGCGGCGGGCGGTGCTTCGCGGGCCGTCGGGGTGATGTTGTTCGATGGGAGTTCGGTACAAATTTATCGGCAAATTTCGGGCATCTCCTACATATCTCGGAAATTATGAAGGTACCCTGTACTGCTACGATACGGTCACGACGATCGATATATCTGATTCGAACGCATGGCGGAACAAAGGAAAAGACCTCCAAAAACTGGGCCGAAATGCTGAAGCGCAAGCGGCTTACAACAGAGCTTCCGAGCTGTAGGGGCGGAGATGAATCTGGGGGCTTTCGTCTCTTTTTGGTGGCGATCCCCGTGCGGTCCCTGGTGCCATCAGAACGCTGTGAAGCTGGCGTAGGTTCGCCTATCTGCTTGCGGCAGCGATGTACCTTTCCGGGACCTGCATAACATAAGGTTTTTTGGAGATCTGAAGCCACAGTGCCCCACAGGTCAGTCCGACGAGGGTGTTCATCATACCTAGAACCAAAATCGTATCGATCCAGCTCAGGGATATTATGGTCATGCCTACGCTTCCCATGAGGATTCCAAAGCAGCTCATCAGGGCCGCGGCAGACCCCGTATCCCCCCTCTGCTGTTCCAGCATCAGATTTGTGCCGGGGGTTCGCACACAGCTAGCAGAGATCGTCGCCGGCAGAAGAACCGCGGCCAGCATCCAGGGCTGAAGGCCGCCGAAAAAGGATACTAAGAGGCCGCTGGCTGAAATCGCCCCAAAGCAGGCGATGATAATACTTCTCCGTCTGTATCGCCTGGAGATGCGCATATAAATCATCGGGCCAGAGATCATCCCGACGGCGTTTATGGCGAAGTAGTAGCTGTAGACCTGGGGGCTGAGGCCGAAGCCGTTTATGTAAATGTAGGACGAAGCGGCTATGAACGCCATCGCTGGTATGCTCGGGAACGAAAAGAGGGCGAGAAGGGACGAGAAGCCCGGGTTTCTCGCGACCTTGTAAAGACCACCCAGGGCTCGCAGCATGGAGCCCGAGTTGCGGTTCTGCTTCTCCATCGTCTCCTGCAGCGCCAGGCTTCCCGCCAGAGCCAGAAGGCCGATGAGGGCCAGGGTCCAGAAGACCCCTCGCCAGGAGAGGAACTTCAGCAGGAGGGCTCCGAGGACGGGAGCGGTTACCGGTGATATCAGGACCATCGACTGGACCATGGCCAGGATCGGCTCCCGGCTCCTGCTGTCGTAAACGTCTTTGATCATGGCTGTGGCCACGGCAAAGGCGCCGCTGCCTCCGACGGCCTGGAGGATGCGGAAGGCTATCAGCTGATCGATCTCCGAGGAGGCCGCACAGCCGATGCTCGCCGCGGTGTATATTGTAAGCCCGACCAGCAGCACGGGTTTGCGGCCGTATTTGTCGCTGAGAGGACCCCAAAAAAGGGTGCCAGCGGCGAAGAATACGAAGAATAAGATCAGCGTAAGGTTTGCAAGGTCAGAAGAGACGTTGAAGTACAGGGCCATCCCCGGAAGGGCGGGAAGGTAGAGGTCTGTTGAGAGGGGGACGAAGGCGCTGAGAAAGGTTATGAGGGCGATCAGCCCCTTTTCTCCCAGGTATTTCTGTCTCTTGGCAGAAGAGGGCGGGGTCATGCTCGATCTCGGGGGTTTTGCGCTCGGGAGTTCTGTGACGCTGGGCCCGTCTTTGATGTCTCTCTAAAAACAGTCTTTTCACCCTTTGATCCGTGTCCGTGCAACTTCGATGCGCCTCCGACTACGACGATGGCATGGGCTATCCTTTCGTGTTATAAAGGTGGCGAGGGGGAGGCGGCTTTCTCCAAAAGGTAGTTGGACGAATACGGCGGGTCTGCCACGAAGGATGCGTCTGCCGCCGTCGTCGATTTCGCCGCGGAGCGGAGGGCGGCGGGCGGAGCTCGACGACACGGGGCGTGATCTGGGGGGATGGGATTCGCGCCACAAAAACCCGCCGCAATAGGTAGCAGGGGCGGAATTTTGGGTTTGAACGGAAGGATAATATAGAGGAGTTATTGGGAGCTTCCTCTCCATATCGAGGACCTTGATGCTCTCAGCTAGCCGGGCTGTTCTTGTTATAGAAGAGAGATCAATATACCAACAATCGAGGCTAGCTGAGAAGCCAATTCAAAGGCATCCCTCTTCAGGGATTTTTTCAGAGAATCAAGGCTTTCCAGAACCTTGTCAAACCTATTGTCCATTCGTCCCCTGGCAACTTCTTCCAGATCATCGATGATCCTGGGCATCTCTCCCTTTAGCTCTCGAATGGCTTGTTGCTGAGAAACATCAAGGTACTCCAACTTACGATCTAATCTATCGAAATCAGATTTTATTATCGTAATCTTATCTAGCTCCCATTTTAGAGCCCCGAGACTATTAGCAGCATCAGCTGAACGAATCTTAATTCTAAAAATATTATAATTTACGGTTTTGAGTCTGTCTATAACTTCATCTCTGAGGAATTCTATCTCTTTTTCTTGCTCTTCTACTTGTTTGGCCATATCGCCCATTCGAATGCAGCTGGCTGAAAGTGCCCCGTAAAATAACGATATCTTTCTCCAAATATTTAGTTTCTCCCAATCCAGAAGGCTACATTCCATCTGTGCTCTTGCACTTTCGTGAAAGAAGTGGCATAGAGTCCGAATGTAAGGGACGGCCCCACTCAGCATATTTTCCACATCTATCTCAGCCTCGGCCCCGGAAACTCCTAGAACATTTTTATAAACGCCCTAGCCGAGTGACTCGAAGGGCGTATGCCTGGTAACCTCTCGTAACTTAATGCTCTCGCTCTCGATCTTTTGGAGCATCGCCTTAATATGTCGGTCTAATATGGGCAGGCCCCTACGGAGGGTCTCAGCTGCTAAGGGATTCGATCCTTCGGCTTGATCCAACAGCTCTGCAGCCCTGAAGCAGTACTGGCTCACAGCTTCTAGAAGCTTCTGTCTTTCATCCCAGGAAACTTCCTCGGCCGAGGCCGTCTGTGCACTTTGGAGAGCACTAGCCAGATTATCCATCGCTTCTAACAGCAGCATTTCCTTGCTTTTTTTGGCTTCTCCTATCGCTTCTCTTGCCTCGTTAAGGTACTTCTCTACCTCACTCTCGGCCCCTTGAAAGACAATGGCGTAGAACGATCTATAGAAAGGAAGACAAAACCTGGAAGGATGAAAATATTTCGATTCAGCTACAGATATCTCAAAGAATTTGAGGGATTTCTCTAACTCAGCTCTGAAACCTTCTTCGCTCCTGGCTTTGGTTGCTTTGAATATGGAAGATCTACCAAGGGAATGATTTGCGGATACCCTGACATCTCTATCTTTGTCCCAGGTGAGCCTGATCAGATCGGACCACGCCTGGGTTCGAGTCGGGAACGTGAGAGAAAGCGGTACCTAGCACATTGGTTGCCCACATGCGCACATCTCTATCGGCGTTATAGGTGAGCCTCCCCCAACGCACTTCTCCATCTTCGTCACTCGTGAGCCTGATCAGATCAGCCCAAGCCTGAGTCGGGTCGAGAACGTGAGAGAACGCGGCACCTAACGCATTTGTTGCCGCCCTACGCACGTCTCTATCTTCGTCACGGGCGAGCCTGATCAGGTCGGCCCAAGCCTGGGTCGGGTCGGGAACGTGAGAGAACGCGGTACCTAACGCGTTGGTTGCCGCCCTACGCACATATCTATCTTTGTCACTCGTGAGCCTGTGCAGGTCGGCCCAAGCCTGGGTCGGGTCGGGAACATGTGAGAACGCGGCACCTAACGCATTTGTTGCCGCCCTACGCACTTCTCCATCAGCGTCACTGGTGAGCCTGATCAGGTCGGCCCAAGCCTGGGTCGGGTCGGGAACGTGAGAGAACGCGGTACCTAGCGCATTTGTCGCCCCCCAACGCACATCTCTATCTTCGTCACTGGTGAGCCTGTGCAGGTCGGCCCAAGCCTGGGTCGGGTCGGAAACGTGAGAGAACGCGGCACCTAGCGCATTGGTTGCCCCCCAACGCACTTCTCTATCTTCGTCACTCGTGAGACTGATCAGGTCGGCCCAAGCCTGGGTCGGGTCGGGAACATGTGAGAACGCGGCACCTAACGCATTGGTTGCCGCCCTACGCACTTCTCCATCAGCGTCACTGGTGAGCCTGATCAGGTCGGCCCAAGCCTGGGCCGGGTCGGAAACGTGAGAGAACGCGGCACCTAACGCATTTGTTGCCCCCCAACGCACATCTCTATCTTCGTCACTGGTGAGCCTGTGCAGGTCGGCCCAAGCCTGGGTCGGGTCGGAAACGTGAAAGAACGCGGTACCTAGCGCATTGACAGCCCCCCAACGCACATCTCTATCTTTATCGCTGGTGAGCCTGATCAGGTCGGCCCAAGCCCGGGCCGGGTCGGGAACATGAGAGAACGCGGTACCTAGCGCATTGACAGCCCCCCAACGAACATAGCTATCTTTGTCACTGGTGAGCCTGATCAGGTCGGCCCAAGCCTGGGCACGATTGGGAAGTAATGCAAAACTATTGTGGATTTGGCTTGCTGCATCGATGCGATCAGATGCTTTATGACTCTGTACTTTTCTGTGGATATCCGTCTGATCGATCAGGGTCCAGCCTCCAATTGGTTCAATGACATTTGGCCTTTAAATTTGTTTACCTCACTACAACATCGCCGAGCTTGATGTCCCCACTCACAGCTCTGAAATGCGGCGAGTAAAGGCCAAAAACAATACGCATTAGTAAGGACTACCACTAATAGAAAATGTATCGAAATGAATCTACTGGGCGCGCGTTATGGGTCTCTAAAAGGATGGAAATTATATATTAATATTTAAGGACGTACTTGCTATCGCGCCAGCCCGACAACTACATGCCCTAAAAGCCCCCGAAAGATAGCATGGTCTATGTCGAAGTTACAACCCAGGACGTAAGAGACCTTTCCGCCGAAGTCAAGAACCTGCCGGGGGCCATCTTCGGCGGGAGCGGCCCCCTCCTCCGCCCTTTCCTCTCAAAGCTCGAAGAGCTCCTCCCGCCCGAAAAGAGGGGCAGGGGTGATAACTACATCTCTTCCACCCTCAAGGCCCACGTCGACGCCGTCGTCGCCGACGAGGAGCACATCAGGGTCGAGAGCGAGGGACGAGCCGTCGAGATCACGCGGGCGGAGCTTGAGGCGATCCTCGAAGAGAAGTTTCCCACCTTCGACCACCAGAATCTCAACCTCCCCGGCCTTCTCTTTCTCCAGTCCGGCCCGATCCTCCAGGCCTGCACCCTCCGGAGGCTTGCGAAAGATCACGGGGTGAGGGTGCCGGGAGGGCGGCGCACCCTCCGATACGTCTTTCACACCACCGTCGTCTCCGTTGGGGCCGAAAAGGATCGGGTGAGGATCGAGTTCGACCTCGACCGTCTGCCAAGACTATCGTGCGGCTGCGACTGAACCTAACCGAACTATTCGTGAAATCAGGGAACTAGACGATCAGATGCCGGAGCTTCAAGAGATGCTTCGGATTCTGTCGGACCAGAACCTTGAGCAGCCCCCTCAGGTCCAGCTCGGCGACATTGATGCCGTTCAGAGAGTGGGTCAGATGGTTCAGGTCGTCGTCGGTCAGGTCGACGAAGAACTCCTTGACCGCGAAGTTCCTTGTGATCTGCTTTCCGATCGTCTCCCTCCATCGCTTCTCGTAGATCTGAAGCGACTCCTTGTCGACCTCTCCTTTGGGAACCTGATCTGCGGCGATCTCTCCGGCCATCACCCCGGCCCTCATGGCGTTTATGATGCCGCCGCCGGTTATGGGGTCAGACTGCCTGGCGGCGTCTCCGACGAGGATCACGCCGTCGGCGGTGGTCGTCTCGATGGGCCCGGATACGGGAACCCCTCCCACCATCATCTCCAAAATCTTCCCATCGGGGAAGTTCTTTGCCACAAACTCCCTCAGCAGTCTTATGGGCGTTCCAGAGTTCGCCTTCGATCCTAGGACGCCGATCCCGACGTTGGCGAGCTTTTCGCCCTTGGGGAAGGACCAGACGTATCCTCCGGGGGCGATATCGTTTCCTAGGTAGAACTCGCAGTACTCATCGTCGATCTTCTCGTCCTGGAGGAGAAACTGGGCGCAGGTTTCGATATCCTTCGGCTTCAGGGCCGTGTCGATCCCAGCCCACCGGCCGACCTTCGACTCGACGCCGTCGGCGCCTATGATCAGAGGCGCCTCGATCTTTAGGCTCTCGCCTACGAACTGGGCCGAGATTCCCGATGGTACGCCTTTCTCGTGCAGGAGACCCAGGGCCCTCGTCTTGACCATCACCTTCGCTCCGGCCTCAGCCGCATCCCGGGCTAGGGCGCGGTCGAAGACCTTCCTCTCGAGGACGTATCCCACCTCGGCCCCGGTCCTGTCCTCGGACATCACGATCTCCGTCCCGTCGGGAGCCCGGAGCCTCGCCCCTTTCACCTCGGCCGAGATCCAGACCGGGTCCAGGTCCACCAGCTTCCTCAAGGCGGCCTTGCTCACGCCCTCGGCGCATCTGACGGGGTCACCGATCTCCTGCCTCTTCTCCAGCATGACCACATCGAGACCCGCCTCGGCCGCAACCTTCGCGGTCATCGAACCGCCGGGTCCTGCTCCCACTACCACAAGATCGCACTTCATGTCTGTGCCTCTTTCACCAGCTCCAGGGCGCCCAGGGGACAGATCTTGGTGCACCTGCCGCATTTCGTGCAGTCATCGTTCACCTCAATCCACGTCTCCACCAGCTCCAGGGCAGCTGCAGGGCAGACCCCCACGCAGGCCCCACAATAACCGCATTTGTATCTGTTTACCGAAAGCAATGGATCATCTCTCCTCAATAGCTTAATAGACCACCTTGAACTCTTCCATCTCCTGGCACCGGACCTCGGATATATCCATGCCGGAGACCAGGGTCTGGGCCGGTCCCGTCTTCATCTGGTTCAAAAGCTCGCCCACCTTCTGCTTCTCTCCCTGGAGAAGGGCCTCGACCCCACCCCCGGGAAGGTTTCGAACCCAGCCAGCCACCTCCAACTCCTTTGCGTGGATCGTGGTGAAGTGCCTGTAGCCCACACCCTGAACCCTGCCGGAGACCCTGACCCTGATGCATATCATCGGGATCACCTCTGGATCCCGGAGAGGAGATCCTCCAGAGCTTTCTTTTGATCTTTGGCCTTGATTATCCCCGAGGCCAGAAGGACGCCCACGGACCCCAGCTCCAGGGCAGCCTTAAGGTCCTCGCCCCGGCTGATGCCCGCACCGCATAGAACCCCCACTTCGGGCTCGATCCTCTTTACGGCCTCCACCGAACCCGTGACGACACCCGGGTCGGCCTTGGAGACGGGAATCCCGCTTCCTATGAGCTCAGGGGGCTCCACTGCCACAAAGTCGGGCTTCAGGGCGGCTGCAGCTTTTGTGGTGGCTATGTTGTTGGTGCAGACGATCGTTGCAAGCCCCTCAGCCTTGCAGGACGATAGGGCCGCCTCGATCTCAGCGAGCTTCAGCCTTCTTTCCGAATGGTTTATGAGGGTTCCGCTGGCTCCCGCGGCCTTGACCGAGGCTGCAGTGATATGGCCGGTGTAGCCACCAAACCCGACGCCGTCGACGTGTTGGGCGTAAATCGGGATCGAGACGTTCTCTGCGATTAGGCGGATGTCTGCGATCTGGGGCACCACCACCATCTCTACATCGTACTGCTCTGCTGCCTCCTCACAAATTCTGGAGAGCTCCAGGGCCGCCATGCCCGTGGACTCCGCGTAGGTCTTGAAGTTGAGCACTACCTTTGTCATGATCATCACCTGTGGCCGAGATTCCGTGATGCCGAGCTTCGGGGAACCGGCCGCTTAAATATGTTTCATCGAAGGTATATTTATTGACTGGAGCGGCGACCGCCGCTCACGAGGGGTGCCATCCTGCATCTTCAGGACGACGCCCAGGTCTCTGGGACCGATATGGCCCGTCCCTCCCAAGCGGCATCTCCGAGATACCTCGCCGTTCAGATCCTCGGGTTCGAGTCCTGTCTTATCGGATAAAATCGTGATGGTGTCGGCTCGGCAGACCGAAGTCACCAACGAAAACGTCCTGGCCGCCGAAAGAGGCGACCTTCTCGGAAGGGGCTCGTCAGATCAGGACGCTGGTCTTTAGGATGTACTTTATCAAATCTTCAGAGAGCTTTGTCTCTCTTTTTACCAAAGTTATTATCTCGTCGATTTTGTGTCCCTCTGACATCAGTTTTGATAATCTCTCTATGACGCTCTCGTCGATCTCGTAGTACTCGTCAATGTCCTTTCTGTGGCCCCAGACGTCTCCTCTCAATAGCTCCACCCCTTGGATCTCCAGGAACTGCCGGGCAGCTTTGGACATGGTCCGGTAATAGGAGGGGGGTGTCTGGACGGCTCGGATCCTCGGGCATCTCTGTATCAGCGTCATCACGTCCATATTCGATGGCCTGAAAGCCAGGTGGATCATCTGCTCGTTGGAGTTCAGCGTTGGAATTTCCTCTTTCGAGCTCACAACCCTCAGTCTCATGATG
>DAQG01000111.1 GCA_002502785.1 Methanothrix harundinacea
CACATTCGGCACGCTGCCATGATTTCAAACGATTTGATGAAAAAGATAGAAAATAATCGTGTATTAAAAATTGATTTTATCCGTTATGAAGTACCTAAAGAATATGCTGCAAGAATACACGTTGGAGATATACATGAGATTAAAGAAATTCGCACATATCAAGCAAAAATTAATAAATCAATAGAACTAAGTCAAAAGTTTAAAGATTTTCTGACGAATTATGAAGCTAGTTATTATGAAATTTTGGATGAAAATGGATATGATGAACTAAAGCTATTAATTGAAGAGGATGGGCAAAAGATAACATTAAAATGCGGTAAAAATATGATGTTTAGGGAATCCTTCCCTCTGGAAGCTAATGATGCTATATTGGATGGTGGTTTTCCAAAAAAGGATTATCTCTTAAGAGAATCCACAAAATATTTGGATTATATAATTCAAAGGGTCGAAAAGAGAGAAACAGAAGGATGAAAGATGTTCACGCTTATTAATGATTTGCCAATCATTAGAAAACATTATGGAACACTCAGCGAAGAAGCAAAGCCACAATTCATTATAATACTATTTTTCATCATACCAATTGTTGTATCATTTACCCTTATAGTTACAAATAGGCTACTAACTTACGAGTCTGTGGGTGCATTACTAACAGCATTCGCGGTTTTTACAGGATTACTTCTTAACGTGATTTTTATTCTTTTTGATGTGGTTGATAAAAGCAATGGTAAGAAAACAAACCAACATGACATGAAAATGTTGCTCAGGAATTTATATGCGAACTCGATGTATGCATTGCTTATTTCTACTGCGAACCTAACATTATTAATTATAATAATAATCGTCGGAGATGCGCCTGAAATAAAAATACGTTCGATAGAACTTGTAACAATAAGCTCTGGAATTGTGTATTTTGGCATCACGCACTTCCTAATGAACCTACTTATGATATTTAGACGCCTCTATATCCTGCTTTACCATTCAAATTTATAAAATTCAAATATATAGCACTTCGGGTGGTTGAGGGTCACGTTCAATATTACGACCTGAGTCCGCTCTCAGTTTTTGTGCTTCATCTAGTACCGACCCAGCAGTCAACCAAACCAAACGCCACATCCAATACCATCATCACGGCAAAGCCGATCATCGCCCCTGCCGTGGCCAGGCTCGCGTTCCCACCCCGCTGACACTCGGGGATGATCTCCTCGACCACGACGAAGATCATCGCCCCAGCGGCAAAGCCCAGGGCGCGGGGGAGAAGGGGCTCTCGCGAGGATGACAGCTCCCGCTCCAATGACGGCGGCGATCGGCTCGAAGATCGCTGATAATTGGCCGTACCAGAAGCACTTTGGGCGAGACATCCCCTAGCGCCGGAGGGGCATGGAGACGGCAATGCCGTCCCCCCTCCGAAAACGGGTTCACGGCTCGAGGAAGGCCGAGACTATGCTGGCAAGCCTTTCAGGGTACTGGTACATCAGGCCGTGGCCCGCCCCCTCGAACCTGACCAGCCAGGAACCCGGAATCCTCTCGGCCATTATCATCGAGTTATCCGGCGGCGTTATGACGTCATCGGTTCCCGCCACCAAAAGGACCGGCCCCTCTATCTGGGAAAGACGGTCGCAAGAGCCGCTCCAGGTGGCGATCGCCTCAGCCTGGCGTCCCATGTTCTCGGGGTGGGATGGCTCTGTTGGCATCGGAAACTCCTTGTAGAACTCCGGGTTTTCTTTTAGGAATTCAGGAGGGAATAGGAGAGCGAAGAGTCGCATACCGACCTCTTCTGGGGTTCCGGAAGTGTTGGTGAGCTCCTCCAAAACCTCGGAAGACGGCTGGACGGCTTCGGCACCGCCGCAGTTCGCCGCGTAGAGGACAAGCTTTTCGACCTTCTCAGGATGTCGGAGGGCCACCTCCTGAGCCACCAGAGATCCCATCGACCAACCCAGGACGTGGGCCTGCTCGATTTCAAGAGCGTCCAAAAGGCCTGCGGCGTCGTCGGCCATCTCCTCTATCGAGAAGTTTCCGGCCGGTGCCGTCGAGTATCCCATGCCCCTGTTATCGAAGACGATCACCTTGTAGTTCGAGGAGAGATGGTCCAGGAACTTCGGCGGCCATAGGTCCACCGCCGATCCGTACCCCATGATCAGCACCAGCGGCTCGCCCTCGCCGAAGACCTTGTAGGCCATCTCGCTGTCGTTTACGTGCATTTTTTGAATTGTTGAGTTTTCGGACATAAGTTCCAGCACCTCTTCTGATGTCCCGTACGAGGCCGAGATCAACGTGGATGGTAGAATTATCAGCCCCAGTAGCATCACAAAAACCCATTTCATCTTTGATGATATGTTATGTAAATATTCAAATATGACTCTGGATTCGATATCGAGTTTTCGAAATCTTCAGCTATAAGATATTATTTAAACCCGCGGAGATACTATCTGGTACCAGTCCTTATGAGTCATGCGAAAGAAGGGGGTCCAGGTTATCAGGCTCAAAACGATTGAACGGCTGAGGGCTTATAGCGACCTCGTCAAGCCAGAGCTGCCATTTGCGGCAGGATCATGCGTCGTCGCAGGTCAAGTCCTTGTCCTCGGCGATTTTGCCGCCATAGAAACCACAATTATAGGGTTTTTCGTCGGATTTTTTCTATCCGGTTCAGCAATGATCTCCAACGACTACTTCGACCGTGAGGTAGACCGCATCAATCGTCCAGAGAGACCTCTACCGTCGGGTAGGGTGACCGCCAAAGAAGTTTGGGCGCTCACAATCACGTTCGGTGTTCTAGGGCTCCTCGGTGCTGCATATATCGGCATCATACCGTTGATCGTAGCCCTAATTATCTGGCTAATTGGACAAACATATAACTGGAAAGGGAAGGAGGCCGGATTAATGGGGAACATGATGGTCAGTTCATCCGTCGCCTCAACATTCATCATCGGTGGTATCTCGGTAGGTGGGACGACCAACGGCCTGGTATGGACTTTTGCTGGGTTGGCCTTCTTCTTCGATCTTGGTGAGGAGATTCTCGGGGGAATCATGGATGTGAGCGGAGATGCGATACGGGGCTCAAGATCACTCATTCGCACCAGAGGTCGAGATTTCGCTTTGAAAGCCTCTGGCTTGGCATTTCTAGCTTTCATCCTCATAACTTTCATACCTTATCTGGCAGGATATTTGAGTTCGAGCTATCTGGCTCTGATATGTGTAATCGACCTCATCATTATGTTTTATTATGTACGCCTATGGAAAATCCACTCGCCAGATGAGGGAAGGTCCATAATCAGGAACTTATATCTGATAACGACCACCTTCATCTTAGTGGTAGTCTGGATGAGGATCGCAAACGTTTGATGACCAGGGTCTCTCCGATTCTGATGCAGATCCTGCTCAACGGTCTTAAGTTGATTCTAGAGCGGAGTTGAGAAAAAGGGAAAAAAAGGAGGGTCGAAAAGGGGCGGGTCTCGCTCCCCCCCCTCAGGCGGCCGTCGAGCACTCGGCCTTGCCGCAGTTTGCACCTATTACGATCTCGTTTCCGATGGAGGTTGTGATCCGCCACATGGGTTCATTCACTGCCGGTGTCAAGGGCATGCTGAGGCTCATGTTCACGAAGGTGTCGCCGCAGTTCATCGACTGCATGATGGCTATGGCGTCCTCAAAGCTCACCATGTAGCTGTCAAAGGACTGGACCCCCAGAAGACACGGTACCTCCACGGGCTCGGTCATCCCTATTAGAGGAGCTTGGGCTACGTAGTAGGTGTAGCATTTTTCGTCCTCGCCCCTGTAGGTGACATCCCATCCCAGAACGTCTGCAGCGGTTTTGCCTTCAGAGTTGTTGATCCGGGAGACCTTTGAGATCAGGCCCGCAAACTCGATGGGAGGCACACACCCTTCCTTCTCGGTCCATCGGCTGCAGTTGGAGGGCTCGCATTCGCCATCAAAGTACTTCTGCTCTTCGCATTCAGAGCAGTCGTCGAAGACGCAGATCGCATACTCTGCAGTCCAGGTTCCCATATCTTCTACCCTATTTTCGATCTTGTAGCCCTGCTTTTCGCAATAAGTGAAGTTCTGGCCGCACTTGCCCCGGTAGAAATCCCAGGTCGGGCAGGAGGAGCCGTCAGGGAAGACGCAATTTCCATCTTCACAATTGTATCCCAGGTCGCTGCAGTAGACGCAGGAAGGGTCGGCAATGCCGACTGAATCGTCTCCACCCTCGTCCTCTGCCAAAGCTGGCGCCACGAGAATTGCCAACGCCAGAAATACAATTTTCTGTATGTTCATCTAATTCACCTCTGTGCATAATGCATATGTTATAGTATATATCGGTTGCCAATGAAAGATTATCAATTACCTAATATAATTAAATCTGCACATTTATTTGATGGGTGTCGCTCAGATGTCTTCAGGTGCGTTGAAGGAAGTTCGTGACGACAAAATCAGTTCCGATCTAAATCGCTTAAAATCCGAAGATTCTGGACGCATCCTCCTTCGGATATGATGCGTTTGTTAAGTTTCATATGCTCTAATCAGCATATGTTAGTCGTGTATATCGGTTTCGATCACAGGCAGATATATCGACATACAAAACTTTTTATTTAAATAGGTATTGGTCCAAATCGGAGATTCTCTGATCGGATTTGTTTTTATTGACTCGTTCTATACATCCTTTTAATTTCGATCACTCGTATCATTAAGCCGTTGGTGACCGAGACCAATCGCCTCAATTCAAAACCAGCTTCCATTTACCGACCTCGGGACGGCGATGTGGCTGATCGTGATATTCATTGGCCCCAAAGTGTTCGAAACGAGCACCATTACGAAGACGGTCTTCGGGCTCACTGAGCTTCGATGGTGCAGGTTCGCCTTCAAAGGCGAAGATATTTCGGCGCTGATCTGGGAAGAGATCTGAACGCAGAAGAAAAGAAGCGGATGAGAGGGTCGCAGGTCGCCTTTTCCCCCAACCCACCTCTGCTCGACTGTTCAGCACTCGGCCTTCCCGCAGTTGGCGCCGATGACGATCTCGTTTCCGATATCGGTCTTGATGTGCCACTCCGGCTCCTCGGCCTCCGGGGTCAGGGGCCGGTAAAGGCTCAGCTCGACGAAGGTGCTACCGCAGCGCATCGACTTTATGGCAGCGATAGCTTCTTCATAGTTCAACATGTAGCCGTCAAAAGCCCTAACCCCCAACGGACAGTCCACCTCCACCGGCTCGGTCATGCCTTCCAGAGGGGCCTGGGCCATGTAGTAGCTGCGGCACTTTCCGTCCTCGCCCCTGTAGATCACGTCCCATCCCAGAACGTCCTCGGCATTATGGCCCGCGGAGTTGTTGATCCGAGCCACCTTCGAGATCAGGCCATCGGACACGACTGCGAGCTTGCACCCGTCTTTCATGGTCCATCGGCTGCAGTTGGAAGGCTGGCACTCGCCACTGAAATACCTCTGCTCGCTGCATTCGGAGCAGTCGTCGAAGACGCAGACCGCATACTCTACGGTGAAGGATCCCATATCCTCCACCCGGTTCTCGATCCTGTAGCCCTGCTTTTCGCAGTAGGTGAAGTTCTGTCCGCACTTGCCCCGATAGAAGTCCCACTCCTTGCAGGCCGACCCGTCGGGGAAGACGCAGTATCCTACCTCCCCACCTGTCTCGGGGTTGGTTCTGATTTCGAGGTCGTACCCCTGTGCATTACAGTAGACCGATGCGGGATTCGATATTCCCAAAGACGCTGGCACCGCGAGAAGGGCCAACGCCAGAAATACAACTTTGGATATTTTCATCAAATTCGCCTCACTGCATAAGGGGTCTTATATCTATATAATAATTTTCTGATGTTTATTGGTTGCGGTATCGTACCCCCTTGTGTACCCACCCATATCTTCTTGCACACTCTCGTACCCTCATACCTTCTCTCGAACGCCCTTGCTGCCCACTTTTATAAATCCCAGTCTTCTGCATCATCTGGATGGGCAGCTCTTGTGATTGCTCTGGCATCTTCTGTGACGACCTCTCCGGAGGGAGTTTCAGATATCAAGGGAAATTTGATATAGAGATAGGAGCCAGGTCGTTTGGAGGAGGGGTCTAGGATAAAAGAGGAGATCTGGATCGAGAAGTACAGGCCGACGAGCCTGGACGACGTGGTGGGCCAAGAGGAGATTGTCAAGCGGCTCAAGTCCTACGTCAGGAGCAGAAACGTCCCCCACCTTCTGTTCTCGGGGCCCCCGGGGGTGGGAAAGACCGCCGCCGCCATCAGCATGGTGAGGGAGCTCTTCGGCGACGACTGGAGGGCGAACTTCATCGAGCTGAACGCCAGCGACGAGCGCGGGATAGATGTTGTGAGGCACAAGGTCAAGGACTTCGCCAGGACCGCACCCCTGGGCGGTGCCGAATTCAAGGTGATCTTCCTCGACGAGGCCGACGCCCTCACCAACGACGCCCAGAGTGCCCTCAGGAGGACGATGGAACGGTACAGCTCCATCTGCAGGTTCGTCCTATCTTGCAACTATTCCTCCAAGATAATCGAGCCGATCCAGTCGAGATGCGCCGTCTACAGGTTCAGGTCCCTCTCCGACGGGGCCGTCACCGAGAGGATGAAGAAGATCGCCAAGGATGAGGGCGTCCAGGTGACCGAGGGAGGGATGAATGCCATAGTCTATGTCGCCAGGGGCGACATGAGAAAGGCGATCAACGCTCTGCAGGCAGCATCTCTGATGGAGGAGTCGGTGACAGAGGAGACGATCTATCAGATCACCGCCACCGCCAGGCCCGAGCAGATCAAAGAGCTGATCGAGGCCGCCATCTCCGGCAAGTTCACCCAGGCCAGAAGCCTCCTCGACGAGCTTCTCCTGGTCCAGGGGCTCTCAGGAGAGGACGTCATAATCCAGATCCACCGGCAGATGCTCAGCCTCATGGACTCAGACGACCTTCCCGCTTCCACCGTGGTCAAGCTGATGGACAGGATCGGAGAGATCGATTTCAGGATGACGGAAGGCGCGAACGAGAGGATACAATTGGAGGCGCTTCTCGCCTACTTCGCCCTCGCCGGATCTGTTGAAAAGTGAAGTGACCTAGCATGGACTTCATCCCCATCTTTTGGGCGGCAGCGACCCTCGCCATCGTGACGGTCTGCGCAGTTCTGGCGGCGAGATACGGGGTGGAGATCGCAGTCGGAGTCTTCGCCGCCCTGACGGTTCTTGCAAACCTCATCGCCGTCAAGACGATCGCCTTCGGCCCGTTCATAGCACCGGCGGCGGTTCTAGTCTACGCCTCCACCTTCCTCATGACCGACATCTTGAGCGAACTCTTCGGAAAGGAGAAGGCGAGGCTTGCGGTCTGGACAGGTTTCGTCGCAAACATCGTGATGCTCGTCTCAATTCTGATCGCTGTACGGTGGTCGGCATCGCCGGTGATGGACCCCGGCCTTGCAAGTTCCTTCGATGCGATATTCGGCTTTGCCCCCCGCGTGATCGCAGCCTCGATGGCCGCGTATCTTGTGAGCCAGCATCACGACGTCTGGGCTTACGGCTTCTGGAGAGAGAAGACTGGGGGAAGGCATCTATGGCTCAGGAACAACGCCTCCACGATGGCGTCCCAGCTGATCGACACCGGCATCTTCATCAGCCTCGCCTTTTACGGCATTCTTCCAAACTCCGTCCTCATGCAGATGATGGTAGGCCAGTACGTGATTAAGCTCCTGATCGCGGCCCTCGACACGCCTTTCATGTACCTGGCGGTGGCGGCGGCCCGAAGAGCGAAATGAAGGCCGAGCCCACCAGTTCTGGAGGCCGGGCCCGAATTACGCCATCTTTTTTTGTCCCGTGCAGAGATCTGGCTTTGGAATCTGAGGAAGACCGAAACCCTTATCGCTGGCTTGGACCTGATAGATTAAAAGCGAAGTTAGAATGTTCTTGGAGGAAGAAGATATGCCCGAGTTTGCAAACCCCTTTGCAGGTCTGGCCAGCGACCGGAAGCTCACCGAGGCGGAGCTGATCCGAGCCATTAGGTACATGATCGCCGCCGAGTACGAGGCGGTCCAGCTCTACATGCAGCTTGCGGAGTCGACAGACGACGAGCTGGCCAAGGCGGTCCTGGAGGACATCGCCGATGAGGAGAGGGTCCACGCCGGAGAGTTTCTGAGGCTCCTGAAAGAGCTGGCCCCCGACGAGGAGGATTTCTACCAGGAAGGGCGCGAAGAGGTCGAGGAGATCATAGAGGATCTGAGAGAGTAGATGGGGCATGGGATTTCTGAAACGCCCGAATTTATCGGGCTTCGCAACCCGACCGCATCTATTTTTGTGCAGCAATGCGTTTTTTTCAGGTGACACCGTCTTAAGATTGTATTGATATTTTTCGGAGATTATAATGAGCAGACTATCGATCCTCGCCATTCTTTTGTTGCTGGCTACCGTAAACGGTTCAGTTTGCGGGAGTTGTTCCACAGTTGAGCCTGATCAGCCCGAAATTGATCAGCCCGAAATAAATGTCACCGGAATGGTTTACAACGTTGTGGGCGGCGACACCTTCAACGTCACCGATTTCGGCAGAATCAGGCTGGCGGACGTAGACTCGCCAGAGACTGGCACCCCGGAAGGCGAGGCCGCTAAATTATACACCCAGCTTCACCTCCAGGGAAAATACGTCCGCCTGGACGTGGATGATCTGAGGGGAACCGACCAATACGGTCGATGGATCTGTGTCGTCTACCTGGATAGCCCCTTGGGCGAGGTCGGCGAGAACTTCAACCGGATGCTGGTGGACGACGGTTTTGCGGTTGTGACCGACTACAAGGACAACGAGTTCGATCCCCTGGAATGGTGGCCTGCCTTCCGCCAGGTGGTCATAGGTGAGGTGGAGCTGAACCCAGACGGCGACGACAACGACCCTGGCAGCGAGTGGGTGAAGATCTTCAACCGAGGCGAGGTGAACGTGGACGTCGGCGGTTGGACCCTCTCCACCACCAGCGGAAAATGCGTCACTCTGACCATTCCCGAGGGGACTGCGATTGAGCCCGGCGAGAGCTATCTTGTGACCAGAGAATGCAGATGGCTGGACAACTCGGATGAATCGATCGTAATGAAAACGGCCACGAACCTGGAGGTGGACAGAACCCTGCCCCTCAGCGACGACGATAACGACGGCCAGGTTTGGTTTTTGACTGACGACGACGTCCCCAAGTGGCGATACGGATGGCCGTGACGATGGAGGGCGGCTGAATGAAGATCCTCACCGCGTTTGTGACCTCGTTGATTTTGGCGGCCCTTTTGATCGGGGCCGGATGTCTGGAGCGGGGGCCGCTGGGGGATGCCCAGCCCCAAACGGGCGGCTCGAAAGGGGTGGCGGAAGCCCCGCCGACGGAGGTCTCAGGAGTGGTGACGAACGTCGTCGACGGCGACACCCTCGACGTCGAGGGATTCGGGCGGGTGAGGCTCGCAGACGTCGACGCCCCCGAGATGGACACCCCGGGAGGGAGGGCCGCCAAGTCCTTCGCAGAGACCTGGCTTCTCGACGAGACGGTCTATCTGGACGTGGACGACCTCGGAGGGAAGGACAAATACGGCCGATGGGTTTGCATCGCCTACATCGAAGATCCCGAGACCGGCACCCCCATCAACTTCAACAGCATGCTGGTGACGTCAGGCCATGCCGTGGTGAAGGACTTCAAGGACAACGAGTTCGATCCGAAAGGGTGGGGTCCGGCTCCCGTCAGCCGATAAATGCGCAGATGATCGACCCAGAATGGACCGATCGGCGCAATCGCAGACCGACCAATTCCCTCACCCACTTTCCTTTCAGTCCGAACCCCGTTGCGAGAGGGTGTCCAGGTTCTCCCGCGCCCTCTGGGTGTAGTGGTGGCCGGGCCCCAGGAACTGCTCGAAGACTCTTAGGGCCCGCTGATAGCTATCTTTCGCCCCGTCGATGTCGCCCATCTCCAGGAGGACATCGCCCAGGTTGTTGAGCCTGATCGCCGTCTTGAAGTGGTTGGGACCGTAGGCGTCCCTATCGATGGCAAGGGCCCTCTCGAACGCGACGAGGGCGCCGTCGAGATCGCCGAGGGCCCTCAGAACTGTCCCGAGGTTGTTCGCCCTGATGGCAATCTTAAGCCGGTCCGGCGTTGCTTGCGCCTCCTCGATGGCGATGGCCCTCTCGAAAATCTCCTTCGCCTCCACGAGATTGCCGAGGACCCGCAGGACCGATCCCAGGTTGTTGAGGTCGGTGGCAACCTCCGAGTGGCCGGGTCCGTAAAACTTCTCGTCGACGACAAGGAGCCTCTCAAGGACGACTTTTGCCCCTGCGAAGTCGCCTCTGCGGTGGAGATATAGCCCCACCTGGTTTAAGAGGAGGGATGCAGGCTCAGATCCTATCCCAAGGTCCTCGATGCATTTTGAGGCCGCGAGAGCGTGAGGAAGTAGGCGGGAGCATTCTGGCCAGGTGGATAGATCCCCCAGGTAAGAGCCGAAAGCGCCACCGACGGACCTCACTGTCTCGTCGGCCCAGGTCTCTCTGCTATCATCGTCGAGGCGGCTGAAGGCCAGGGCCTGGATCAGGGGATGGACCGAGAGGGACCCCTCGTCCCTTCTCACAAGCCCCCTCTTGTCGAGGGCCGATAGGCCCAGATCCACCGACTCGGGCAGGAGCGCCGAGGTTTTTACGAGAAGGTCGATGGGAAGGTCTTCAGAAGCCAAAAAAGCGGAGAGGTTGAGAAGGTCGACCCCCTCCTGGGAGACAGCCCGGACCTGCTCCATCGAGATCTCCAGGACTGCGGCCAGGGCTTTGGGGCACTCCGGGGGGGTTCGGCCCGACAGTTCGCCGAAGCGTTTTTTGTAAGCATCAAGGTATCTGGACAGGGATATTCTCGTCCATCTGATGTAAGCTCCGGCCAGCTCCAGGGCTAGGGGGTTACCCTCCAGGAATTCGGCCAGTTTCTCCGAGGCCGCTCGATCTTCCTGGCCAGTCCGGCTCAGAAGAAATGCGGCAGCTTCCAAATGATCGAGGCGGCCGACCTCGATGATGGCGGCGGCTGAAGCCCCCAACCAGCCCCGTCCCTTGGAGGTGATGATCACATCGCCACATCTTGCCAGTGGGAGATAACCCACCAGGACCTCGGGCGACGGCACGTCGTCGAAGATCAATAGCCATCTATCATTCTCCTCAAGCCATGTCCGGACTGAGCCTGCGAGATCACCGAGGTCCGAGTCCTCCTGGTGGGGGATGCCGAGGACCTCGGCTAGGCCAGCGTAGTCGGAGGCTAGGACGGTTCCGTCGGTGGCCCTGACCCAGAGTCTTAAGTCGTACCTGTCGACGTGGATTCGACCGTGCTCTTCGGCGATGGCGCTCTTTCCCATGCCGTCGGGACCGAGGAGGACGACGGCCCCCCCCTCTTTCAGTCCTTCTTCTAGATCTTTCAGGATCGGCTTTCGACCTGTGAAATGGAGGTTTCGGCGATGTGTAAGGAAAAAGTCTATCATCGCCTTCTATTATCGCTCCGCATCTATTAAACTCTGTCCCGTCAGTATTTTGGTGTCGCCAATTCTCGCCGAATTCGCTGAGAGGACGTTCCTTAAAAATCGGATGAATTATGGCGAGGTCGGGCCCCGCCATCTCTTAGGCAAAAGGCTGACCTTGTCAGCGATCTGTCTGGTCAGCTTTCGGCCGCCTCCCTCGTTATCGTACGGCCCGTCCACACAGATCTCGTATTCGTGCTCGATGTTGCGGCCAAACCAGAGGTAAGCCTCGCCCTCCGGCGGCTTCACCCCACCGGGCGGGGCCATTATGTCCAGACCCTCCATCCCCGCCGTCTGGAAGTCGAATACGTAAACGATGCCCTCTGATATCTCCTCGGGTCCTTCGACATGCCAGTCGTTAGGAATCTCTCTGAACCAGAAGTTGTACCAGCCAGGAACCAGGACGGGTCCCGCGATATTAGGATTCATAGTAGCCGAAGATGCCATGCCCCAGGGCTCGATCTTCAGCGATCCCCCGGCGCAGGATTCGGGGGGCTGAAGAGCTGCAGCAGCCCCCTCGAACTCCACCACAAACTGCCTCGGCTCGCTCTCGTTGACGGCGCTCCACGAGTTGCAGCAGTAGGTGTTATACACCGCATAGTCCTCATCGGTCAGACCGTCGGGCACCGGGCTCCAGGATGTGAACGCCAGGGGCTCTCCCGTGACCCATCGAAAGTCTCCCCCACCAGACTGATCACTGAGGCCTATCCAGAAAGGACCGACCC
Source organism: Methanothrix harundinacea (assembly GCA_002502785.1). Lineage (GTDB taxonomy): Archaea > Halobacteriota > Methanosarcinia > Methanotrichales > Methanotrichaceae > Methanocrinis > Methanocrinis harundinacea_A. The sequence continues at coordinate 12,207 of DAQG01000111.1, forward strand.
TGCCGCAGGTGGCGGCCAGCTTATCCACAAACTGGTTCTCTTCTGAGTCGCTGATGGTGACGAGATGGCCGCCCAGGGACCTTGCATATTGATCTGCCTCGTTCCAGGTCATGGGCCTGTGGACGAATAGGTAGCTGCTATCCCCGAACCCGGTGGCAATCTCCTCGCCGAGGGCGTAGAGGCCCCGGTCGTGTCCAACGTAGAGGGTTCCATCCTCTCCAATGCTCGGCGAGGAGCTTAGCCCGCGGAAGGTATCTCCACCGCCCGTTATGAGCCACTTCTCATCTCCGGTCTCCGGATCGAAGGCGTATAGCACCCCGTCTGAGGTGACGTAGACGGTGCCGTCACCGCCTATCGTCGGAGCATCATTGTTCCAGCCGGAAAGTTCAGCTCTCCACTTTAGCGGTCCTTCTTTTGTCACCGAATAGAGAGCGTTCCCGGTGGAGATGACGTATATCGCGTGCCTGCTGTGGTCTATGGCCGGAAGGCCGCCATCGCCCTCTATGTCCACGGCCCATTCTTCGCGGTCATCTCGGGGATCTAGAGCTACGAGGTGGTGATAATCGAAGCCTTTGGCCGCATAGATCGTCCCATCGGGGCCGACAGCGGGATTGTGCGGCACGTTTCTGAACTCGCCCGCCCCCCAGACCTCCCCTCCGTCAGCAGCCCTGACGGCCAGGAGCCTCCATCCTCCCGTATCCGCATAGATGGTGCTCCCGTCAGCGGAGATGGCCAGATGACCGATGAAATTATGATCGCCGTTCTCCCATTTTATCCTCCCCCCCGGGCTCATGGCGTACAATTTGCCGCCACCCGTTGAGTAGACCGTCCCATCGTCCCCCGTCTTCGGTGGAGCGTTAGATCTTCCGATGGAGACGTTCCAGACCTCATCACCGTCTGCCGGACTGATCGAATATATATCGCCGAAATCTGGCCCGCCCCGTACGTAAACCGCTCCGTCCTCTCCGATGGCGGGGGCCAGGTTATCGATATAGATCGAGGAGTTCCATTTTTCAGTGCCGTCGGATTTCAATGCGAAAAGCCTGTTGTTGGCCGAGAGGTAAATGGTGCCATCTCCTGCGATTGCTGGCGGAAAATAGGCGAAGTATCCAGCCCAAAAATCCCACTTGTGACCTGGCTCCTCCGGTCCTGAGAACGGGCTTTTTGCCGTGCCCTGTCCATCGTGGCGATACATCGACCAGGGGCTCTCCTCGGCCAGGGCGACCGAGTTGGTGGCCAATAAACTCGAGACAAGAGTCATGTGAGCCAAAATAGATAAATAATATTTCAGTTTAATAATCAAATAAAACACATTGTGGCTGTTTTGGTCACAAATCTCTCCAAATAACACGTTTAGTCGGGATGCATTTCGTTATAAGCTTTTCCGTGGAATTTTAACGCCTTCTATCTCAATCCCCCTTCGAAAGCTTCCGGTGGTAGTTCGGCCAGGTGGCGGTCCGTTTAGAAGTGCTTCTGACATTTCTCACCGAGATCATCTTGAAAGCTGGAGAGAGATGAGGCCGGTTTCTGGGCTCAGGTCGAGATTCTTCAGGTAGGTCAGTTACTGAACAAAGCAGCAATTCCGTTACCTTTTAGTAGAAATAATAAGCATGATAAGCAGGTAAAATTTCAGGATTCTGAATGGAATGCCTGGGGATTGTGAATATTATGAGAATAAATACGAACTTGAATGGAAAGAAGATCCGATATTCCTTTTTGGCTCTTCTCATAACCGTGATCTTTCTCGGAACAACTGTCGCACTTCCATTCTCCATAGGATCCAACGATAAGGATGAATATCGTTTTATTGTTGACACCCCTGGTGAAATCCGCGTCCAGGCAGCCTGGACCGGGACCGCCAACAACCTGGCCCTGATACTTAACGGGCCCGGTCAGGTGAGCGCTTATGCCCGGCAGGATGGCTCAAGCCCCTTGGAGCTGAGATATACGGTCACCAGTGCCGACGTCGCCAAAGGCGAAACCTGGACCATCGGCATCTGGAACTTCGGAGGAGGAACGGCGAACGGAGACATGAGTCTGACATCTCCCGGTTATCCGTTTTCTCTGGGATTCACCTCGGCAGATAAAATCGAGATCTATTTCACCGTGAGGTGTCCCGGCCTGATCAGCGCTCAAGCTTCCTGGGCGGGTACCTCATCGGACCTGGACCTCAGTTTGAACGGACCTGGCAATTTTGGGACACATGCCCTCGGAGCCAGTCCGCTGAGCAAGGGGTACATGGTCACCAACGACGACCTGTTAAAAGGGCAGACCTGGACCATCACTCTCGAGAACCATGAACGAAATTGGACCACAGCCAGCGGTACAATTCATTTAACATATCCTGGAGAGTGCTGCTGGACCGGCACCTGGAATACGAACTTCGGAGAAATGGAGCTGCAACAGGAAGGTGCCATCGTGACCGGGACTTATACCCACGACCAGGGGCGCATCAGAGGGACGGTTTCCGGCAATACCCTCACGGGCACCTGGTCAGAGGCCCCCACCTACAGTCCAACGCAGGATTCCGGCTATATGCAGTTGATCATGTCAGAGGACTGCAATTCATTCAGGGGCTCTTGGATGTACGGCCAGAATAAGGCGAATTGGGACGGAGATTGGACCGGCACCAGGGCAAGAGGAGGTCTGGATCTTCGCCCTGGCGGCGCGGGCATATTCGGGTAGGGGTTTCTGGGGTACGGTCTCCGGCCCCATGCCCCCAGCTCCAGAGCCTCGACTCGCCCTCTTCCATACCCCAGCCCCAGATGACCGAAGACCCATCCCAAAAAACGTCGCCCCTGGTGGCCGCGACCAGCTACTTTCTTTCGCCCTTCATGGTCTCCTCGATCAACGTCGCCCTTCCGGCGACGGGCAAGGAGTTCCCTCTCGAAGCCGTGACCTTGAGCAAAGTCGGCTACCTGGGATAATGGTGATCCTGCTGGCTGGTCCCAGGAGCGCAGGGCCGACACAACCATGAATGTAAATTCAGAGCCCACCAATTTAGACAATATCCGCGCAACCTTGAAATAGATGGTCGCATATAATAGAGAATCAGAACAACTAACCATACGATCTGCTATATCAGCGCAGCTAATGTCCCCAGAGATCATCTTTCAACCCGGGAATTGATCCAGAACTTCGAAAATAGACGCGCTTCAGAAATCAAGATGACGTATCCCTGTGAAAAGAGACCGCGAAAACCTGGACGGTATTTGGAGATATGGCGCTGATTTGAAGATCGAAAAAGATGGAAATTTGAAAAAGACGGAAACCGATGAGGAAGTCTTCAAATGAAAGTTTGTGTTACAGCAGCCGGTTCCGGCCTTGAAGCCCCCATGGACCCGAGGTTCGGACGGTGCGCCTACTTCGTGATCGTAGATACGGAGGCGATGGAGGCGGAATCGATATCGAACTCCAGTGCGAGCGCAGCGAGCGGCGCCGGGATAGGGGCGGCCCAGACGATCGCCAACGCCGGAGCCGGTGCCCTGATCACCGGGAACATCGGCCCAAACGCCGCCGAGACTTTGAAAGCGGCAGGAGTGAAAGTCTACCTCAGCCATGGCGGCAGCGTCAGAGAGGCGGTTGAGAGGCTCAAGAACGGTGAGCTATCAGAGACATCTTCCGCCTCGGTCCAGGCTCATTCGGGAATGGGCGCAGGTAGCGGGATGGGTCGCGGAGGTGGCCGCGGCGGTGGAAGAGGGCAAGGACAGGGCGGTCAAAACTGGTGATCTGATATGAAAGTTTGCGTTCCAACCATGGGAAATCAAGGTCTCGACGAGCTGATATGCGCTCACTTCGGGCGGGCCGAGACCTTCACTATAGTCGACACAGACACAGGGGACGTCGAGGTGATCCCCAACACCAGCGAGCACATGGGGGGCACCGGCCTTCCCCCGGAGATCATCTCCGCCAAGGGCGCCCACGTCATGCTGGCGGGAGGCCTCGGACCGAAGGCGGTCAAGATGTTCGAAGGGTACGGGATCGAGGTCTTCGTCGGGGCGACCGGGACCGTCAGGGACGCCATCTCCGACTGGAAGGAGGGCTACCTCGAAGAGGCCTCCGACGAGAACGCCTGCCGAGAACACCGGCACTGATCGACTTCTGGAGTTTGAAAGGGGGCAGAAAGCCAGCCCCCCAATCTCTTGAGGCCATCATCTCTCTTTTCCAACTGATTCTTAACTGAAATCATGGCGACGGCTGACATGCCGATCGGAACCCTCAAATCCGATCTCGATCTATTGACATTTGGACCGGAGGTGACATAAGTTGGATTTTGAGGAGAATGGCCAGGACCAGACGAAGATCGAAGAGCTGACGAATTCGCTATATTCGTGCATCTCATTCCGGCAGGGAGAGCAACCGGACCTTGCGAGGCTGAAGAGCCTCTTCATCAAAGAGGGGATGCTGATCAACAACAACGGCGACCCGCTGATCTTCACCATCGATCAGTTCGTGGATGCCCTCGGCTATCAGGTATCGGCCGGGAGCCTGAAATCCTTCAGCGAGAGGGAGGTTGCCGAGAGGACCGAGATCTTCGGAAAGATCGCCCATCGGTTCAGCACCTACGAGGCGAGGTTCGATCCCGACGACCCCGAGCCTCTAACCATCGGGGTCAACAGCATCCAGTTCATAAAGGTCGGTGACTCGTGGCATGTCAACTGCCTCATCTGGAACGATGAGGCTGAAGACCAGAAGATTCCGGAAAAGTATATTTCATCGGATTTATAGTCAAGTTAGCTGCGCGGCATACTTGATAACGTCTGGTGCGGGAGAACAGATCTCCCGCACATTAACGTTTCACTGGCTCATCGCGCAGATCTCATCGCAGGTCGTCTCTGCGGAGTAGCCGACGTACTCGAAGTCCCAGTTCGGGAGCCTCCATATTGAGCCGTTCCGCCCTTTATCGATCTGCTCAACGTCGATAATGGCGCTGGCGTACACCGGGTGCTCGGCCGTCCCATCAGAATACTTCGGGTCTATCCTGATGGAGTTCACGAACCTTCCTGCGTGGAGAGCCTCGACACTGTAAGTTATGGTCACCGTATCGAACGGTTCTATATCCTCCAAGTTCCAGGTAATTGTGCCGTTCTCGTTAGATGCAACAGTGAATGTGGAGTCCAGAAGCTTCATGCCTTCTGGCAACTGGTCGGTCACCGTGGCAGTCCTTTCGGTGTTGGCATCGTTGTTGACGTAAATTTTGTACCAGACGATGCTCCCGTTCTGGGGATCGAATTGGGCTGTCTTAACAACTGAGACTCCGTTGGTTGCACAGACCCATTCGCTGCCGTTGTACCCGCCGCAGGCTTCCACTCTGTTCACTAGCTAGGCTGGATGATGCGTCGTGGCGTTCATGTGCAGAGCTTCCGTCACGTCCAAGCTGAGTATTATGGTGGCGACGTCCCCTATGGCAAGATGCGTCAGCGTCCAGTTAGCATAATCGTCTGTCAGTACTGTTGGTCTGATTGAGGCTGGATGGATGAAAACAGATCCCGGTGGGAAGACGTCCCTCACGTAGACCGGGGCGAGAGTCCTGTTCCCGTCGTTCTCGATCCTGATGGTGTATGTGGCGATTGATTCGTTTACCCCGATCGTCTCTTCGTCGATCCATTCTAAGGTCGTGGTGACGTTCAAATGGGGCAGGTTGTACTTTGGAGCCGCTACGTATAGGTTTATTCTTCTCTCGATCGAGTGGTTACCCTCATAAAGCTCGTCGAAGTCGAGGTTGTCCCCGAGAATTGCCCTGTACCTGGCCCGGCCCGAGAACTCGGCCTCGGTATCCGTCTCGTTCAAGTCCATGGCCACCGTATTTTTGTCGAGGTAATCGGCGCTGGTGTACTCCTCACCGATGTAACTTTCGCCTGGGATTCGGGAGTACATGCCCTCCTTCCATCTCATCGTGGACTCGATTGAGACGTCGTCGGTGAGGCTCTGGTTCATCGGCGCGTGTACGAAGCTTATGTCTTTTGCTATGTAGTTGGTATAGGTTCTGATCAGCTCTTCTGAATCGTAGGTTCCAGTGCCGGATTCGTAGCTGCCCTGATTGTCCTTGACGCGTTTATCGACGACGACTAGCCCCGTTCCTGAAGCGTACTTATCGGAGGTGACGCTAGATCCGTACTCGTCGACCATCTGCAGTATATTGAAACTTCCGAAGTAGTCCTCGCGGGACTCGAAGAGCGGCAGTGTCTGAGGTGTTGGGGGTGTTGATGGAGCAGGTCCGCTGGAAGACGTCGAAGTATTGGAAGGCATCTTCAAAAACCCGATGCGACCGGTCCCGTTGAACACTGAGTCTATATTCATCACCGATTCTTTCTCGTCAAGGAACATCATGGACTTTCGGTCGATCGATGTCGCGTACCTGTACGATTCGCTCATTGAAGCTCCGGTCGCCCAGTTTTCGGCGCTGGCAGTCTGGGTCCATTTCGAAGAATAGTTCACCGTCCTGTTGTTGTAGAGGCGGAGAGAGGTTGATGTGTATTTTGAGGACGCATCTTTCTCCATCGATATCGACGTGTTCTCCGTTCTGAGCTTCAGCTTCTCATCGCTTTCGTAGGTGCCACTGCCGTGCTCCCGGATATCGAGCTTTGTATTGCTGATGGCAACTGAAACTGTGGCGTTTGCGGGGCCCGTCTCATTGGAGTAGATCGTTGCCACGTTTTTCAGGTTATGGCCTACAGGGCTCGTGGATAGGCTATCCCTGATGCTCACAAACCCCTCTCCGACGACTCTCCCTTCTTCGGTGAATTCGAGATCCTGCGACTCAGTAACTTGCACCGCTAATACGATCATTCCATGCCCTCTCACCGGCAGATCTCCTATGGTCCACTTATTGTCGGAGCCATCGTCCGGCGCGGGTTTTGCACGGATGAATTCAACTCCCTCGGGATACTTCTCGGTTATTACAACCTCAGTCAAATCGACCTCGCCGGCGTTCATGTAAAATATGGCGTAATATAACGGGTCTCCTGGAGAGACGCTGGTAGATGATGCGATCTTCATGATAGATACGCTCGCCTCGCCCTCGGCCGAAGAGGCCGGGATGAACAAAATAAACACCATCAGTATTGTGGACAATATATATTTTGATTCCCGTTTAATGTCTATCTTGGCGTGTGAGAAGATCGTGATCGAGAAAACGCATTTTGATTCAGTCATTCTGATACCGAAATTCGCTTGGGCTATTGTAAATCAATGCTTGTTATTGATGAGTAGTTCAACCTTGGACCGCCTTGAAAAGGCTGCTTACCTGCCCGGCTCGGCAGAAGATCTCCTCCCAAACTGAGAATTCCCCGACAGAATACCCCGCAGCTCTGCTGCGGGGTGCGCCGGAGCAACTTGACCGTTTTTCGATTTTATACGCTACTAGCACATATCCCTAAGAGTTATGCAGCTTGAGCCGTATTTCTCCGCACATGCATCCTCGTAATATTCGGGGCTGTGGCACATCTCACAACAAAAGTCTGACCAATCCCAACAACAGCCCGTCTTGATTTCGCCACAATATTCCGACCATGTATAAGGGCCTTTGTTGCACTCCACAGCGCCATCTTTGCAATCATCGATAAACAGAGCAGCTGAGCCGAAGGTCTCCGGCAGGGCCTCGTCAGCACGCTCGTTGAACACGGCATAGCTGAGATCCGGTAGTTCCAGGAAGCTCACGTTGTACTGGAGTGTTTGGTTGGCAGCGTCGTAGACGGGATCGAAGAGTTCCACCACTGCTAGGTCCTCGTCCCCATCTGCATCCAGGATCTCTATGGCAGCGTTTGGCGGATTATCACATGAGAAGCACATTCCGTCTAGGAACTGCTGCATCGGCGCCTGGACCACGATCCTCTCAGGTCGGTCCGAGAAGGCGATCGTCTGGGGGGCGACACCCATGAGTGTCAGGGTGTAGAGGTTATCCATCCCCTCCACCGGGATGAGCGTGCCAGACTGGGCGGTCTGCACGAACATGAATGTGACGTTCTTCTCAGGTTGGAGTTCTTCGGTCTCTTCAGCCAGCACCCCATAGCTCACTGAGAGGACCGCCATCGCCAGAAACGCGATGGCCGCAAGGGCTTTTTTGCTCATTTATATCCACCTCGTATTACATCCCTACTCGGAATAGTGTCGAGGCCAGTTTTTCTTCCGTCCGACATTTTGCTTACCGTCAGAGTCGGGTGGCACCATAAGCCGCCAGTAGGAATCGGGGTCTCAGCACCCCAGATGACCATCTCCGATTACTAATATATAAACGTTCTGAACTATCGAAAAAAATATTAAGACGGTATTACGTATTGTGAGGCCCTTTGCAGCCTGGGCAGGAGACATTTCGCCAGAACTGGTTGGCAGCTCACAGCCCATCTCCAGGATTTTATCTCTATGTGAGAATACGACCATACCGAACAACTACTGAGGATTCCGAAAACCCCCTCTAGATCCCAAATTTAATAGGGGCGCTTAGCCAGAGGTTAATCGAAATTCTCTTAGTGAGCTGCTACTTAATTACCACAGTTGCACTCGCACTTAGAACTGTAGGTGTTGGTAACTCAGCTGTGGAGTGCGACGTCGCCACATGACTTAAAATTTATACCCCTCTCCAAGATCT
>DAQG01000031.1 GCA_002502785.1 Methanothrix harundinacea
GATCTTGGAGAGGGGTAATCTGAGTTATCCCCAAACTTGTGAAACTTGTTCTAAAGCAAGACACTAAGGCGGCGGCGCTAAGCATGCCCCGCAGCTCTGCTGCGGGGTGCGCCGTCGCCAGTTTGACACAACGGCCTAAACGATCGCAAACTCCGCGGTCAAAAAGCCGTCGAAGGCCTCCGGCGCATAGAACTTCATCCTGTACCCGCCCCGCGAGGCGACGTTGTCGGGATCGCCCCTCTGGCGCTGGTCCCACTGGATCGCCTTCGCCACGCCGCCGAACTCGATGACCTGCGTCTTGAACCGCCAGTTGTCGGGGTTCGCCCTGAAGTAGGACCTCCACTCGCCATCGACATCCTTCTCGATCTCGTAGTAAGCCCCTCCAAGGCTCGCGCTGCCCAGGGTCGCTTTTCTCAGGAAGAACTCGACGGTCTCGTCTCGCCCCCCGCGCGTACTCCCCCTTCCTGGCCGCGAGGGTCAGGCCTGCGTATGCCGCCTCGGCCTCCGGCGTGTCGGTGGCCGCGATCGTCCCCGTCCCACTCCTCTTCGGCATCTACGAGATAAGGGTCGGCGAGAGGTACGGCTCCCCGAGCCTCGTCGCCGACGGTCGGCAGTTCCGGGCCGACGTCCTCACCGAATCGGTCGTCTTTGCGGCCCTGGCGGGGCACGACCGTCAGAAGTCGCTCTTTGACTTCTGACGGGATCAAAAAATGATTATTTTTCTTCAGAAGGTCTTCAGCTCGCCCTTCATCAGCTTGTCCTGGATCACCAGGATGTCGTCGAGCCACTGGTTGGCGATCTCTTCAGCTTCGGACTGTACGTGAGCGAAGTTTGCTCCATCCTTAACCGTCGTCTGGATGCTGAGCATGTGGGGCTCGTCGATGGGCTTACCTATCTGGGATAGGATTCTGACGTAGACCTCGTCGACGTCGTCCACCTCGGCGACGATCTTGTTTGCGATCTGGGTCGAGAGGAGGTTGTAGATCTTGCCGACGTGCCTTATGGGGTTCTTGCCGCTTGTCGCCTCCATGCTCATGGGCCGGTTGAGGGTGATGAGGCCGTTGGCACGGTTTCCCCTGCCGACGGAGCCGTCGTCGCCCATCTCCGCGGAGGTTCCCGAGACGGTGAGGTAGACGGATCCCGACTCCGGGTCGTCGGCGACGTTCATCTGGACTTTTACCTCCCGTTTCGCGCAGGAGCAGACGTTCTCCTCGATCTCTCGGACGATCTCCTGTTTCGTCTCCATGTAGTCGTTCAGGTCGTCCAGGTGCTTTCCGACCATGGCGCAGGCGACGGTGAGGTTTATCGAATCGCCCGACCTCATGGCCATTACTTTGACGTCCTCGCCGATGGCTGGAATCCTCCTCTTCAGCTCCATGAGGAACCTCTCTGTGTTGTAGACGACGGTCTCGGTCTCGGAGAAGGGGGCGTAGCCGACGCCGAAGGAGGTGTCGTTGGCGCCGGGTACCTTCCTCTTGAAGACGTCCTGGAGATCAGAGGAGCCGGTCCCGATCTTGCAGTCGAGGATGACGTGGTCGCTGACGTCGATGTTGCAGAGGACGTCTTTGAGGTACTCTCTCGCGGTCCTTCTGGCGATGACGTCGACCGGGATCTCCTCGTCGCCGAAGAACCTGGTGGCTCTGCCCGAGAGGAGAATGTACATCGGCTGGATGATCTCGCCGCCTTTGAAGGCGGGCCTGGACCTACCGGCCACTAGCTGGGTCTCGTCGGTGTTGTGGTGGAGGACGGTTCCGACCCGCTTGGTGTACTCGTGGCAGAGGGCGCAGCTGATCGACTCTGCGAGGCCGTCGGCGATGCTGTCAGGATGGCCTATACCCTTCCTCTCCACAAGCTCGATCATCTGCTCTTCGATTGGCTGCTGGCTTATCTGCTCGACCTTGATATTTCTCGTCATGCCCCGTTCCTCAATTAGTGTCTAGGGGGCCTGAACGGATCGATCACATATTAAAACTTCGGATCTCTCTTTTGATACGTCAGAGATGGGTCGTAGAAGAGAGCAGTAGAGCAGCAGATCAAAAGAGCAAAAAGAGCAAAAGGGGTAAATCTCGCCCTACAAACCCAGAGCTTATGAGACTTGTTTACATGGCCGGGAAGGGGGGCGTCGGAAAGAGCGTTTGCTCGGCGGCGACGGGCCTATGGGCCTCCCAGCAGGGGAAAAAGACTCTCGCATTCTCGATGGACCCCGCCCATTCCCTCTCTGACCTCCTCGAAGTCGATATAGGAAATAGACCTGTATCCATAGGCGAGAACTTTGACGCCGTGGAGCCGGACCTCCGGGCCGAGGCGGAGAAGTTCTACGCGAGCTACAGGAGCCTATTTCGGGCCCTATTCGAGATGTTCCAGTTCGAGGTCCGGCCCGAGGACTTCGGCGTGGTTCCGGGCGTCGGCGAGCTGATCTTCATGGACCGGCTCTACGACGTCTACATGGAGGGAAAGTACGACGTCGTCGTCATCGACTCGGCCCCCACGGCCCTCGTCCTCCCGCTCCTGAAGCTTCCGGACGTCACCACCGGGGTCGTTACAAGGCTCCTGGGGATGAAGTCGAGGTGGACCGGGATCTTCAACATGCTGGAGCCGGGCTTCGGCGATTCGGTCGTTAAGGAGGTGCGGCGCCTCCGCACAAAGGCCGAGACGATGAGAAACGCCATAATCGACCCTGAAGCCACCACAATATCCGTCGTCCTAATACCAGAAAAGGCGGCGGTCCTGGAGAGCGAGCGGCTTATCAGTACCGTCGAGGCCCACGGCGTATCCGTCAATTCCATAATAGTCAATCACGTGATGGAGGCTTGCGACTGCGACTACTGCAGGCGAAAGGCGGCCTCGCAGAAGGGCTACATCGACGAGATCAAGGCCAAATTCGGAGACAAGAAGCAGATCGCGCTCCTCCCCTCCTACAGCGAGGAGGTGAAGGGCGAGGGGCTCGGCCAGGTGGCGCGGGACCTCTACGAAAAAGGGCAGCTTAAGCTTTAACGGGGCCGATTTCGGCCCCAGACTCTACAAAGAGGGTCAGGATCTGGGCGCGGAGGTGGTCGCGCATCGGGGCGGATTTTTCGGGTGGTTGTCGGAGCCGAATCCGGGATTTTTGGGTGGGTTTAACCTCGCTTTATTTTAATGTGAGTTTTGTTGCTAGTCGATTTTTTACTGAGATGCTCGAGTTTCGCGGTTCAATCCGATGGAATATATTTTCGATATCTCAGTAGGTTTTGGGCTAGTTTTGCGAAAGAGATTTATACTGATCGTATTTAGGGTAGTTCGGAGGTCGAAAGCGGACATCGCCTTGAGGGAGACGATGGACAGAGGGTAATCTACCGTGAGGGAGGCTCGTGAAAAATTATGAGGATATCCAATAAGTATATTTCCTTTATGAAGATCACCCTTATTCTTTTGCTCACGGGTCTGGCCTATCCCGCGATCGGTGATGAAGATAACACATCCTATTTTGAAACGTTCTCAGGTCCAGAATGGCGTAATTGTGGTAGCGGAAGTAATTGGTATCCAGATATATCTGGAGATCATCTAAATGTTTTGAGATCTGGGCCAATTGAATGTACTGGAGTTAGTAGCATTTGTAGGGATGTTAATGGACCTGCAAATGTTACATTCTACTGGAAATCAGATGTGACAAATAAAGATTTTGGCCAATTATCTTTTTTTGTGGATAATATCAGATACATGTGTTTATCCGACAATTGGGTATCAATGTCTTACTTAATCCGAGATGAAGGACATCATGAATTAAAATGGGAATTTCGAAAAATAAAATGTTATCCAAAAAATAAGGGTGCTGGTTGGATCGCTGATGTAAATATAATAACACATGCGCTTGATAGAAACAGCCATGAAGCCAAAACTTCTGCTTCAAATATAACAATGATATTGCCTAATAATAATACAAAACTCAAACCAGATATTATCATAGTTGCATCTAATTTAACGATATCACCTGATAATATTACTATAAATCCTTCCCAATTAACTATTTCGCCCACTAATTTAGCCTCTATACCTGACATTAGAGTATCCATAATTCCACCAAACGAATGTCCAATTGTTGAGCTAATTAGCCCTAAAGACAACTCAATTGTTTCGGTTAATAATCAGGTACAATTTTTGTATATGCCCTTGGATGATAACGCATTGATAAACTGCACCTTGTATATTGCTAATGATAATGGAACGATAGAATCAATAAACTCGTCAAAAATAGAAAATTATGATAAAAATCTGCTTGATTATTCATTCCCTGAGGTTGGTGAATATCGTTGGTGGATAAATTGTTGTGACAACGTTGAATGTAGTGATTCTAAGCATACTTACAGAAATATTACAGTTATTCCAAAGACTGTATACGTAGACCAAAAAAATCTTATGCCAAATGGAGTCACCAACTTCAAGTCTATATCAGATGCAATTAGAAATGTTCCAGATGGTACGACCGTAATAGTTGAGCAAGGAGACTACTATGTAGAAAATGGCCTTGTAATTGATAAATCTTTAATGTTAAAAGGAAATATATCTGAATCCAACAGGAAGCCAAATGTTCTCGGAAGCGGGCCAGTTATCCTCGTTATGTCGAATGGAGTCATAATTGAAGGTTTTAATATAACCAAAATAAACGGCGGTGGAGAAGGAATTAGAGTGGGAAGTAATAATGAAACATGTTATAACAATATTACCATATCAAAAAATATTATAAGCACCCGTTGTATTACTGGTATATATATAGAGAATTGTTTAAATTGCAACGTATTCAATAATTCGATATATAACACATATGAAGCGGGCATTGATTTCATCCGTTGCATAAGATGTAATATAACTAATAACACTATATACCATTCTTTCAATAATACCGAAAGTGGAACTCATACGTGTTGCGTTCATTTATCGGATAGTGAGAATATATCCCTAGTTAACAACACATTCGGACCTTCTCCAATTGGCGTATGGTGCTATAATAGTTCTATTATAAATAACACTGACGCGGTTAAAGAATCTAACGCCGGCGAACAAAATATAATAAATTTTATATATAATTGTAATATCGTAAATGGTTACATAGGCGACGAAGTCAGATTGTATAAATGGTGGTAATTGTGAATTATTTGATAAATTTATATTTATTTTTTTTAATTTTTTCTATGCCTAATATATGTCATGGCACCGACAACGTTGCAGTTGACTTAAATCTCGATATTTTAGCAAATTCGTGTGGTGATGTCAGCGTGTCGAATATTAATAGGAACGAAGAAATATCATTATTTTATATACTACAAAACAATGAAGAATCATCAAAATCAACAGCAAAGAATGTTAAACTAATTATTAAAATTAATCCTATTTTTGAAACCCCTAATACAAATCTAAGTATATCAAGCCCAAAAAATAGAGTTTCACATGACGAATTTATCTTATTTATTGTGCCAACCAAGAACTCCAACGATTATAAGTTGGATGTATATAACAATGGTACATTAGAACTCGATTGCTCAGAATTAAAACCCGGTACGAATATTTCATTTGGATACAAGACGCGAATTTCTAAGGATGCAGAATGCCGTGTTCACGAGATGTTACATAAAAATAGGATACAAAGCCGCTATGATTATAGCCCTAATCAAGGAATTAAAGCTGATAATATAGAGGATATAAAATCTATACATATATATGATAGTCCTCCAATTGCATCCTCAACTCTGAATATATCCTCCCCATATTCTCTCGCTGCCAACAATTCTAGTTTAACTGTTCCAATAGGGGCAAATGTTACTGTTGAGTGCTTAGCATGGGATGACGACAATTTGCGTTTAAACTGTAGTTTATATGATAATTTGACGTGCAAAAATTACAAGCTGAAATCAGATCCAGAGAACAATCGGTTTATAGGAAACGTAATCTTTAATAGGTCTGGGACTCATTGTTTTACTGTAATTGCTAATAGCGGAAACAATTCTAATACAACTTTATGTGACAAAATTTGTATCGTCAAAAATGTGCGTTGGATTGATCCGATCATAAATATTACTTATATTTATTTGCTTGTTATTATGGTTCTATGGGGTATCACAAAATGGGCTCCAACTAAAATGTGTAAATTTAATATTATAAGGAATTGGTTAATTGACCACAAAAATGTGGAGAATATCTGTAATGAAAGCTCTTTTAGTCCATATAAATTTAAGCTAATTCTACCGATAAGTCTGTATATATTGTTTAATATCCCATGTGTTGTTATACTATATCATTTAAATCCAAATAAACATTTAGGGTATTTAGGTAACTGGTTTCTCGCATCCGAATATATTATTTTTTTAATAGGAGTTATCATTTCAGATATTATTATATATAAATATAATATATCTCAATCAGGGTGTGAAGATTATAAAAGACACATATGTTATATGGATTACGAAGATCATATTAAACAAGTACTTGCGACATCGACACTATTATTTATATTTTTATTATTATTTAATTATTGGATTTTTGAATCGTACCTCATGCAAAAAAGCTCGTTAGTTCATCTTGCCATATCGTTTATTGTAATTTCAATAACAGCTAAACATATCCGTTCTACGGGATTCACTGAAATAAATAATCTAGATAATAAAAATTTGTTTACCGATACATTCGTACTTGTATCGTTATCCTTGTCAATTCTTTTTATAATCACTGAGACCAATTTTATTCACAATTTCATCCACTTCCCAGTTGACTATAATTTAACAGATTCTATAAATTATTTTACATTGAATCATCTAATCACTTTAACAGTCTTCACAGAACTTCCCATGATTATACTAATTCTTATACCTGGAATAATTTATAATAATATAAAATTCATGTCTATATATATAATTCCTATCATAATGCAGACAGCTGATATTTTTGATTTGGTAAAAAAATTTTTATGAGAAGTTATCATCTAGGATTTCGAAAAACTTTCAATCAAGTCCGTTCAGACGATGGTTAATAGAGGTCCTTCCTACCTAAGTACCATTCCTGTCGCCGGAAAGCTTGATATACGAGTTTCCCCTTCAGAAAGCCGCAGTGGGCGTGTAGCCTAGCCAGGACAAGGCGGCAGCCTCCTAAGCTGTAGATCAAGGGTTCGAATCCCTTCACGCCCGCCAACCACAAAACTTCGTTTTCCGGTCGATTCTCTTTTCCTTCTTGTTCTAATCCCCCCGATGATTTATCAGGGCACAATCTTGGATATGTTGACCTCGATTATGTCCTCGGCCCCTGCTTTCTTGAGCTGCGGGATCAAAAGGTTGATCCCGGACCTGTCCACCACGCTCTGGACGGCGTAAAACCCCGAGTTGTAGAGCTTCGAGACCGTGGGCCGCTTCATGCTGGGCAGAAGGGCGATGACGTCCTCGATCTGCTTCTCGGGCACGTTCAGGGCGATCAGCACCTTGCCTCTCGCCCGCGTGACGGCAAAGAGCATCGTTTCGATTGCCTGGATCTCCTCCCTCTTCACCGGATCGGCCCAGCTCTCCTTATTTGCGACAAGCTCCGAGGTCGACTCCAGGATCACGTCGATGATCTTGAGGCCGTTTTTGACCAGGGTCGACCCGGTCTCCGTCAGGTCGACGACGGCGTCTGCAAGCTCCGGAACCTTCGCCTCAGTCGCCCCGTAGGAGTACTCGACCTCCACCGGGATCCCGAAACTTTCGAAGAACTTCTTGGTGAGGTTCGGGTACTCCGTCGAGATCCTGCTGCCGGGAACGACGTCTTTTGCGCTCTCGGCCTTCTGGGACTCGGGGACTGCGACGACAACCTTGACCTTCCCCGGCCCCTGCTTTCCGTAGTCGAGCTCCGCCACGGTGACGACGTCGGCCTCCGACTCCTTGACCCAGTCCGTCCCCGAAATCCCCAGGTCGAAGTAGCCCTTGGCGACGTAGGTGGGGATCTCCTGGGGTCGAAGGATCTTCACCTTCCCGACCCGCGGGTCGTTGATCCTGGCGTTGTACTCCCGCTCAGTCCTCCTTATTTCGAGGCCCGCCTGCTGGAAGAGCTGGAGGGTCTGGTTCTGCAAACTTCCTTTTGGAATGGCGATATTAATCATGGATAAGCACACCAACTCCAGACAAGTATCCTCCAGGGCTTTTATCTTTTGCCTTTTCATTTTCAGATCCATCACAAATTTTAATATACGACAGGGCCCACCCTGAGCCGATGAACTTCAAGGACGTCCTGGAAGGCCGAAGGTCGATCAGGAGGTACTCGGACCGCCCGGTGGGCAGGGACATGATCGTCTCGCTCCTGGGGGCGGCGGAGACCGCGCCCTCGGCCGGAAACCTGAGGGCTAGAGAGTACTACGTCGTCACCAGCCCCCAGCTTAGGTTGGCCCTTTCGGCAGCAGCCTTTGGCCAGGAGCACGTGGCAACCGCACCCGTCGTGGTGGTAGTATGCGCCGATCCCGTGAAGTCTGGGAGACGGTACGGCGACCGAGGCCAGCTCTACTCAATTCAGGACGCAGACGCCGCCACCGTCTGCCTCATCCTCGCGGCCTGCAATCGAGGTCTTGGAAGCTGCTGGACCGGGGCCTTTGATGATACGATAGTTAGAGATCTCCTGGACCTTCCAGGCCGCCTCGTCCCCACGGCGATCGTCTCCATCGGCTGGCCCGACGAAAAGCCGACACCCCCGCCGGGACGGGATATGACGGAGGCCGTTCACTGGATCGAGGGCTGAAGACGGGATTGCGAGAGATCGTCGACGCAATTCTCTCCGGAGAGATCACCACCCAGGCAGACCTGGAGAAGTGGAAGCGAAAGACGGGACGTGAATTCGGCCTTTCAAACCTCCCGAAAAACGCCGAGATCCTGGCCGTGGCCGAAGACGGAGAGCGAGACCTCCTCAAGCTTCTTGTGCGAAAGCCGACACGTACACTATCGGGTGTAGCGGTGGTGGCGGCTATGACCTCTCCCGCCCCGTGCCCTCACGGCGTCTGCGTCCCCTGTCCTGGCGGCGTCAGCCGGAGGGACGGGTGCCCCACGCCTCAGAGCTACACCGGAAGAGAGCCGGCGGCCATGCGGGCGATCCAGCAGCAGTACGACCCCTATCGCCAGGTAAAAACTCGCCTACGGCAGCTGGAGGAGATCGGCCACTCCCTGGACAAGGTGGACCTGATAATCATGGGCGGTACGATCACCTCAAGGCCCCTGGGCTACCAGTACTGGTTTGTGAAAAGGTGCCTGGAAGCGATGAACGATTATCCCAGCCTCGGCCAGGGATCTATGGGCCCTGAGGCCAGCGTGCCCCGAAAGTGCTTCCGTGAAGTGGCGATGGAGAACGAGTCGTCCCGGGTCAGAAACGTCGGCACCACCTTCGAGACCCGGCCCGACTGGTGCAGGCCGTCCCATATTCGAAATATGCTCCATCTGGGTGGGACAAAGGTGGAGCTGGGGGTCCAGAGCACCGACGACGACCTTCTCGCGAAGATGAGGCGGGGCCATTCCGTCCAGGATTCGATCGAGGCGAACCGGGCCCTGAGGGAGGCGGGTTTCAAGGTGGGGTTTCACATGATGCCGGGCCTTCCATGCTCCGACCTTCAGCGGGATCTAGCGTGCTTTCGGGACCTCTTCGAGAAGGAGGAGTTCAGGCCCGACTACCTCAAGATCTACCCCGCGCTGGTGGTGGAGGGAACCGAGCTGTACGACCTTTACCTCCGGGGCGAGTACTCCCCCCTGGAAGACGACGTGGCCGCGGAACTGATATCCAGGATCAAGGAGCTGATCCCCCGCTACACCAGGCTCCAGCGGATCCAAAGAGACATCCCGGCCCCCCAGATAGCAGCCGGCGTCAAAAAGAGCAACCTTCGCCAGCTGGCAAAGGGAAAGCTAGAGGCGAGGGGCGGAGCTTGCAGGTGCATCAGGTGCAGGGAGGCGGGTCTCAGGGGCGTTCCCGAGGAGATGGATGTTTCCTTGAAGGATCTGACTTACCGGGCCTGCGGCGGAGTGGAGCGTTTCCTCTCCTACGAGGGCGAGGACGGGACTCTTGCGGGCTTTCTGCGGCTGAGGCTATCAGAGAATGCTCACGTGAGGGAGCTTCACGTCTACGGGCCCATGACACCTCTGGGAAAGAAAGGCGGATGGCAGCACCGGGGCTTCGGATCGAGACTTCTCGCCAAAGCCGAGGAGATCACCATGGAGAGGGGATACGATTCACTCAAAATCACCAGCGGCATCGGGGCCAGGCCCTACTACCGACGGCACGGCTACGAGCTGATAGAGCCTTACATGGTCAAGCATCTCTGCTGAGCCGGCCACCAGGTCCGGCGTTCGTGGCTAGAATTTCAGGTTTACGTCCAAAATCGTCTCCTTGCCCGAGATGTGCGTTATCCTGGGACGCTCTCCAGAAGTCGTGATTTTTCTTCTCGGCCTTTCCCGGGATCGACGGTGATGCGATCGATGTGGGGACCTTAGCGGGGAGGGCATTCGGGGATGCAGTGCATCGCCAGGAGGAGAAGCAGAACTGCCACTACGATCAGGATCAGATGGTTTCGGAACTTCCTCCACCCGACCTCAGCCATCAGGATCTTGAGACTGGAAGCTGATAGGTACACCATCAAAATCACCTCTTCTTTCCAGCTTGATCCGGGAAAAATGGTTACTATACGACGACCGACCTTCCTTCGGGCCGCCGAGGCAAAACCCGAACCTTTTTATTTATTTGTGTATTCAATCCTTAATAAATCTTGTCTACAATTCCTAAAAAGAAATCAAGCAGCCACATCTTCGAAGATCGTATCTCAACCCCCACCATGGGATGAAGTGTATTTGTGTACCATCCGTTTACAGGATCAACAAGGCCATTTGAAGGGGATTTCTTCTGGTGAATCTAGCTCTAAAAGGGATCTCTTGCATACCGCAGGACACCCACATCCTTTTGAATTCTTTTGTACCATAATGTTTAAATAGTATGGATGCATAGTTGTAGTTTGCCCACTTGTGAATAGTGGCCTTCGTGCAAGTCAGAAGGTGGCCTGGTAAAGATGCGAAAGGAGTAACATCCTTTTCCGTCCAAAATGTTAAAGGGCTTGGTTAAAGCCGATGAGCAAGTGGGCGCAAGATAACTTTTCCGTCCATTTTCCAATTTCATTCAGTGGAATTTCATAAGACGTCGAATCTAAATTTATGTGTGGAGGCAAATGCCCCCACAGATTCCGAGTCCGAGATCCTCATTCGGTGATCGCTCTGAGGACCGTATTGTTCTGCGATAGCAGCTCTTTGGTGATCATCCATTTGGCCGTATCTTCTTCGACGAAGGGCGTGTTAGCGATGATGATCTCCTCGGGCATCTTCAATGTGATCTTCATGACGACGTCGTTCTTGTCGGCTTCGAGGATCTCTTCGGGGCTGAAAACCCGGTCGAGATACAGCTGGAACTCGTAAGATCCGTTCTCCGCCTTCCAGGTCGCACCCCGTATATCGGTCACAGGGACCTTTTTCTTTGCAGTCCATTCGTAGACCAGGTATTCGGTATAATCCTCTTCAAAGGTGTAGTTCCTGCTTTCGTAATTGGTGTTCAGCTCCGGTATCAGCTGCTGGACCTGCCAGGAGAGCTGAGATAGCTCTGATCCGGCCTCGGACTTGTCGGCGATCGCGCTGAAGTTGACGAAGGCGTTCCCCTCCTCATCGATGACGATATCTTGGCTGGACTGGATGCATCCTGAGAAGATCGCAGCACAGAAGACGACCGCCAGTAATGAAGCTGTTTTTTTGCAATTGAAGCCCATTTTTTACCCTCCTCTGACGACTCGGTTTTGCGTCAACAATAGGTTGTTATAAGTAAATACTATTCGCATATGCTGCTTTGGGCACAATCTAAAACATTCGCGGCCGGTTGGAATCTTGAAGAGTTGTGCTGGCCTCGACGTTGAGAACGACTTCGACGCTAAATGCTCTTATTTGCAATCGTGTGAGTCGAAATGGCGGTCATGGCAGCGTGCCGAATGTG
>DAQG01000044.1 GCA_002502785.1 Methanothrix harundinacea
ATCACATTCGGCACGCTGCCCTAGTTCCATTCATTTCCTAGATTAAAAAACTAGACATCCTCTCCAAACCCACCCTTATTTACCCATAAAGAACAACTTACCTCGGATGTTAGTCTACGCCGTTTTTGGAGACCCCGTGGAGCACAGCCTCTCCCTGGCGATGCAGAACGCGGCCTTCTCGGCCATGGGCCTCTCGGCCCGCTACCTCGCCTTTCGGGTGAGGCGGGAGCGGCTGCGGGACGCGATCTTGGGTGCGGAGGCGATGGGGTTTGGCGGCCTGAACCTGACGATACCCCTGAAGGAGGAGGCCCTGAAGGTCGTCGTTCCGGACGATAACGCCGCGGCGATGGGAGCCGTGAACACCGTCGCCTTCGAGGATGGCGAGGACGAGGGAGTCGGCAGGATTCTCGGCTACAACACCGACGGCCTCGGCGCCCAGCTGGCCCTCGAAGGCGCCGGGGTCCAGGTCGAGGGGAGGCGGGTCCTGGTGGTCGGCGCCGGAGGGGCGGCGAAGGCCAGAGGAGCAAGCACAACCTGGACGTCATCAAATTCCGGACAGGGCGGGCGCGGATCGCCCTGTTGAAGAAGAGCTAATTTATATCTAAGACCATCAAATAAGATGTTGATATGTTCTGCGAGTACATCCAGGCGGCGATGTCCAGGGCGGTCTACGAGGTCATCGACGATGAGCAGCCCTATTACGGCGAAGTGTCCGAGCTGAAAGGTGTCTGGGCGACCGGCAAGACCGAGGTCGAGTGCCGCGAGAACTTGAGGCTCGCGATAGAAGACTGGATAGCTTTTAGCTTGCGATTCGATCTGCCCATACCGGCGATCGGTGGCTATAAGATCGAGATACCAGAGGCGCCGATAGAAGCTTAGAATCATGTCTCGGCTTTCGCCAGTCTCCTGGAATGAGCTGATCAGGCGGTTGCACGCCCTGGGATTTGAGGGCCCTTATACAGGCGGTGGCTCTCATCCCATAATGCTTAAAGGGTCGATCAGGTTGATTGTTCCTAATCCGCACAGAGGCGACATCAGCGTTGATCTATTAAAGAAGATCTTGAGGCAGGCAGAGATCAGCAGGGTGGATTGGCTTTCAGTTTAAGAATTATTTCTGGCTGAGAAGCCCCCCAAGTTATGCCCCACCATCATGATCGACCCTGAACCCCTACCCCACCTTCCCGGATGCTACATCTTCAAAGATGCCGAAGGAGCCGTCATCTACGTAGGTAAGGCGAAAGACCTGAAGAAGAGAGTGAGTAACTACTTCCAGAAAAGGGACCTCGACCCCAAGACCTCGGCCCTCGTTTTTGCCGCCCACAACCTCGACTTCATCGTCACCGATAGCGAGGTCGAGGCGCTGCTCCTCGAAAACGCCCTGATCAAAAAACACTGGCCCAAGTACAACGTGCGGCTGAAGGACTCCTCACGGTACGCCTCCATCCACCTGACGGACGACGAGTTTCCGCGAATCCACCTCTCCCGGAGACGGACCGGAAAGGGCAGCTTCTTTGGCCCCTTCGTCTCCGCCCGCGAGAGAGACTACATCTTCCAGGTCGTCCGAAAGACCTTCGGCCTAAGGACCTGCAGGAGGCTACCGAAGAGGGAGTGCCTCCGTTACCACATGGGAGCCTGCAGCGGTCCATGCATCGGAAAGATCGCCCCCGAGTCGTACAGGGAGCGCGTGGCTCGGGCCGAGTCGGTCCTGAAGGGGAAGACCGGCGAGCTGATCGGCACCATGAAAGAGGATATGACGAAGCTCGCGGGGGAGCAGAAGTTTGAGCGGGCTATGGAGCTTCGAGACGAGATCAGAGCCCTTGAAAGCCTCCAGGACCGGCAGCACATCGAACGGCAGAAGAGGTTCGACGAGGACGTTTTGAGCTACATCGTCGAGGGTGAGAGCGTCTACCTTATGCTCTTCAAGGTCTACAAGGGAACCCTCGAGGGCAAAGAGGACTTCGTCTTCGCTTATGGCGAAAGCTTTCTGGAGGAGTTTCTCGTCCAGTACTACTCCGAGAATGAGCCCCCCGAAGAGCTGATCGTGCCCGAACCCCTGAACGAGTCCCTGGTGGAGTTCCTTTCCCACGTCAAGGGAAAACGGGTCCGGGTCACCATCCCAAAGCAGGGGGAAAAGAGGAAGCTCCTGGAGCTGGCTCAGAAAAACGTGGAGATCCGATTTTTCGGGGACAGAAAGAAGCTAGTCGCCCTCCAGGAGGCGCTCTCCCTGCCGAAGGCGCCGAACGTCATCGAGATCTTCGACGTATCCCACCTCGCGGGCACCTTCACAGTCGGGTCCATGGTCCAGTTCCGAGGCGGAAGGCCCGACAAGAAAGGCTACCGCCGCTTCAAGATCAGAACTGTAGGGGGGATCGACGACTTCGCCTCCACCGCCGAGATCGTCAAAAGGCGCTACTCCCGGCAGAAGGAGGAAGATGGTGAGATGCCCGATCTGATCGTCATCGACGGGGGGAAGGGCCAGCTCTGGGCGGCATCCCAGGAGCTACGAAAATTGGGACTTTCGATCCCCGTCATCTCCATCGCCAAGAGGGAGGAAGAGATCTACGTCCTAGGCCGCCTCCGGCCCCTTCCCGTTAAAAAGGACGACAAGGCCTCCCTCTTCGTCCAGGAGATGAGAGACGAGGCCCATCGGTTTGCGATCAAGTACAACAGGCTTCTGAGAAAGAAGTCGATTTCTTCGTGAAAAGATAGGATGAGATTCGGACACGATCGATCCGAACTTTTTTGGCCTGGGAGCACAAACCCTGTTTTGAGGCGGTAGAGTTGTACAGGTTTGCAAAAGATCAGTCGGTGGTGAACGTCGCCGGAGTTAAAATCGGTGGCCAGCCCGGAGAGAACCCCACAGCCCTCTGCGGCACGATATTCTATCAGGGCCACGGAATCGTGGAGGACGAGGACAAAGGCACCTTCGACGAAAAGGCGGCCGAGGATCTGATCGACCGGCAGACGGCGCTATCAGAGGAGACGGGTAACCCTGCAGTTTTGCACCTCTACGCAAAAACTCCGGAGGCCTTCGTCCACTACCTCGACTTCATCGAAGGGACGTGGTCAGGCCCCCTGATCCTCGACTCCGCCGACCCCGAGACGAGGATCTGGATGGCGAATCTCGTCTCGGAGATCGGCTATGCCGACCGGTGCATCTACAACAGCATCGGCCTTGGGATGACGGATAGGGAAGAGGAAGCTTTAGCCCATTCCGAGATCGACTCCGTCATCCTTCTCGCCTACAACCCCGCCGACTCCAGCGTCGAGGGTACGATCAGAGCCCTCGAGAAGGGCGGGGCCGGACGGGGCGCGGGGCTGATCGACATTGCCCGCGGCCTCGGGATGGAAAACCTCCTCATCGACCCCGGCGTCGTCCCCCTGGGAGACGGGGCCGGAAGGTCCCTGCGGTCTACGGTGGTGGTGAAAGCCAGGTTCGGCCTTCCAACGGGCTCGGGGATCCACAACGCCGTCTCCTCATGGCGCTGGCTCCGGTCGATGGAGAAGACCGCAAGGTACGCTTGCGATGCGGCCTCCGCGGGCCTGGAGATCCTGGCGGGAGGCGACTATGTACTCTACGGCCCCATCGAGCGCGCTGGAATGGTATTTCCGGTGGCGGCGATGACCGACATCCTCGTCTCGGAGGCGGTCAAAGACCTCGAGGTCTGGCCAGCCGCGGATCACCCCATCGGCAGGCTGATCTGAACCTCAGTCTCCTTGATCTGAGCCTTTTTATATTCCAGGACCTGAGGATGAAGACATGCATCTTTCGCGAGAGGAGGAGCGAGCATACCAGGGGGATCTGGGCGAGACCCTGAGAAGGGCGATGGAGATCCTGGTGGCCCTCGGCGACATCTACGGTGCCGACCGTCTGATACCCGTTTCAAGCGTCCAGGTGGCGGGGGTATCATACAAGACCATCGGCGAGGCGGGCCTTGAGTGGATATCCGACCTCCAGGGGAAGGTGGTGGTGCCGAGCGTCCTGAACCCGGTCGGGATGGACCTGTCCCGATGGCGTGAGATGGGGATCGACGAGAAGTTCGCAAAAAAGCAGATCGAGATCGTCGACGCCTACAGCCGTCTTGGAATATCGCCGGACTGCACATGCACCCCTTACCAGATCAGGCCCCACTCTGCCCGGAAGGGCGATCACCTAGCCTGGAGCGAGTCCTCCGCCGTCTCTTTCGCAAACTCCGTCATCGGGGCGAAGACCAACCGGGAAGGGGGACCATCAGCCCTGGCCGCAGCCCTGCTGGGAAAGACGCCCAGGTACGGCTACCACCTCGAAGAGAACAGGGTCCCAACCCACAAAATCTCGGTCGATACCGACCTTGAGGGCTCCGACTACGGGGTTCTGGGGTACATCGTGGGAAGAGTTGTGGGCGAAGGGATTCCAAGGTTCACTTTTCGGCAAAGGCCAAAGGTCGATGAGCTGAAGGCCCTCGGAGCTGCCATGGCCGCCAGCGGTTCAGTGGCCCTATACAATTTCGAAGAGGACGCGCCTCCGGCCCCGAAGGGTGCTGAAGAGATCTCTGTCAGCGCGAAAGACCTACTGCAGGTCCGCGAAGAGAACGCCCCCGATGATGAGGTGGACATCGTGGCCGTGGGCTGCCCCCACTCTTCACCCGAAGAGCTGGAGGAACTCGCACGGCTCCTAGAGGGGAAAACGGTCGAGCGAGAGCTCTGGATCTGCACCGCTCGAGGGGTTGCCGAAAGGTGCCCGAAGCTCGTCGAGAAGATCGAGGGGTCTGGAGCGAAAGTCTTCTGCGACACCTGCATGGTCGTCTCGCCCGCGAGCGATCGCCATCATAAGATGATGGTGAACTCCGGAAAGGCTCTCGCCTACGTTCCGGGCCTCTGCAAGATAAAGGCGGCCTTTGGAAGCACTGAGGAGTGCGTCAGGGCCGCCACCGGGAGGAACTGAAAATGGAGATTCACTGCCACAAGATATCGAGCGGCTCTGCCTCCGGCCCCGCCCTGGTATCAAGGGAATCGATATCCTTCCTCGGAACCGTGGACCCGGATACTGGAAAGGTCGTCGACCCGAAACATCAACTCTACGGCAAGGGCGTAGGGGGCAAAGTTCTGATATTCCCCGGAGGCAAGGGCTCAACCGTCGGATCTTACGTCATCTACCAGCTTAAGAAGAGAGGAGTCGCCCCGGCGGCGATGATCAACATCAGGTCTGAGCCGATCGTAGCCGTCGGCGCCATCATAAGCGGAATCCCCCTGGTGGACGGGGTACCCGCCGACCTCCTCGATCTGGAAGATGGGACCTTCGTGACCGTCGACGCCGACGGTGAGATGGTTAGAATATAAGAGAAATAAAGAGATCCCGACTATCCGCCCTCTATCCCCGGGATTCCCTCCCCTTCTTTTCCGCCGCCGTCTCATAGGCGCTTATGGCGTCGGTCCTGGTGACGATCCCCAGGAGCTTCTTCGGGCTCTCCCGTTCTACCACGGGAAGCCGGCCGATGTTGTTCAGGTACAGCCTGTCCATCACCTGCTTCATGTTTTCATCGGGATAGGCCACGATAACCTCTTTCACAGCCACGTCATTGACTCTGATCTCGTCCTGCTTCTCCTCGGGAACTTTCCGCAGATCGTCGAAGGTGACGATCCCCAAAAGCTCGCCGTCTTTGACGACGGGAAAGCCCCTGATGTTATGCTCGACGATCTTGTCCCTCACCTCTCTGATGGGCATATCCGGGTCGACCGCCACCACATCGTGGACCATGGCATCTTTGACGAGGACCTGCTCCAATACCGCTTCACCCGTCTCCAGGGTGACCCCCCTCCTCAACAGGTTCAGTGTGTAGATCGTCGATCCCTTGAGGCCGATCTGGGCGATACCGTAGCTGGTGGCGCAGGAGATCATCAGAGCCGGGAGGAGAGCGTAGTCGGCGGTCATCTCCGATATCATCACTACACAGGTCAGAGGAGCACCCGCAGATCCCGCGAAGAGGGCTCCAGCACCCAGAAGGGTGTAGGTCGGAGCATGCCCTTCCGCCATAGGCAAGAAGTCGCCGAAGATGAGTCCCAGGGCGGCTCCAACCACGGCACCGATGTAGAGGGTGGGAGCGATGCTGCCACCGCTCCCGCCGGAGCCGAGGGTCGAGGCGGTGGCTATAGCCTTTGCTGCTGCCAGGGCAGCGAGAAGGAGGAGGACAGCGACCTCGTCACCGGTGGAATCGGAGACGAGGTTCAAGACCCGGTCCACCCCATCGTACCCGACCCCCATAACTCCGTAATCAAGGAAATAAAGGCCCGTCGCCCCCGCGACAAACCCACCCAACCCAGGTTTCAAGCCATCCCTCAGGGGAAGCCATTCAAAGAACCTTTCGGCACCGCTGAAAAGTCCGGCCCAGAGTAGGCTGAGAGCCCCGAAAGCCAGCCCCAAAATAAAGCAGAGCCAAAGCTCTGATAGAACGAGATTTGTCTCGGGTGGGGTGAAGGCGGGATTTTGGCCGAGGAAGGCAGAAGCCGTCGCCGCGCCGATAACCGCCGAGAGAAGGATGGGGACCGCATCCACCATCCTAAACCGCCTCATGACCACCTCCATGCCGAATAAGGCGCTTCCTAGAGGTGCGTTGAAAGTCCCTGCCAGGCCCGCCACAAAACCGCAGATGGCGAGGATCTGGACGTCGGCCACTGTCAGCCTCAGCCTCTGGCCCACAAAAGATCCGAAAGAGGCCCCGATCTGGGCGATTGGCGAGTCTCTGCCGGCGCTCCCGCCGCTCCCGATGGTTACGGCCGAGGCGAGGAGGAGAGCGGGCCCCACCCGCGCACGGATCCTACCGCCTTTTTTGTGAAGTGACTCCATAAGGCCAGGAATCCCTTCACCTCTCGCCTCGGGCGCGACCTTCAGGATCGTTATGCCTATCACTATACCCCCCAGGACCGGGAGGAACGCTAGCCTCTCGTCGCCTCCGGGAAGGGCGGCGAGGACCGGGCCGAAGAAGAGGTGGTGGACCGCCTCCACCAACCTCCTGAAGATCACGGCCCCAAAGCCCCCAGCAAGGCCCGTGGCAATGGCGAGAGTGTCCAAGACCAGCCACCTGTTCTCGCCCCAGTGACGAATCATCCAAGCTCTCAAAGTATCTTTTCTCAAAACGAGAGCGGGATATAAAGAAGTTCTGTCGGAACGCCAAGCAAAAACGTCGCTAGGACCGGGCCAAGAAGAATCGGAGCGAAGAGATTAAAACGATAGGGGGGAATATCGATGCCGATCGCAGATCGGAACTCTTTTATGATTCAGTCGCATCCCATTAGCGGGTTATTGCCATGTTCAAGATCGGATTTATCAAGCTAGGCAACGTCGCATCATCGCTGGTCGCAGACCTAGCGCTGGACGAGATCGCCGAGAGGACTGACATTGAAGCTAGATCCCTATGCTTCGGAGCAAAGATGACGAAGAAGGAGGCTGAGATGTCGGCAGAGCTGAAAAGCTGGGGACCAGAGCTTGTGGTAATGGTCGGTCCGAACGCCGCCACCCCGGGACCTACCGCCGCAAGAGAACTCTACAAGGACGTTCCGACGATAGTCATATCCGACGGCCCCTCCAAGAAGGAGGCCCGCGAGGCTCTGGAGGCCGAGGGGTTCGGCTACATCATCCTCCCCTTCGACCCTCTGATAGGGGCGAAGCGCGAGTTCCTCGATCCCGCGGAGATGGCGCTCTTCAACTCCGATGCCCTCAAGGTCTTGAGCATATGCGGGTCCGTGAGACTCGTCCAGGAGGAGCTGGACAAGGCGATGGCCAGCATCCTCGCAGGCTCCGTTCAGCTTCCTCACATCCTCGCGAACCCCGAGAAGTGCACCGAGAGGATGAACTTCCTGAATCCCTACGCCCGGGCCAAAGCAATTGGCGCGCTCCACATGGCCCAGACCGTGGCAGGAATCGACGCTCAGGCCTGCTTCAGGCTTAAGGAGCTGGACAGGATTGCCCTCACCGCCGCCGCGGGCCACGAAGTGATGCGGGCGGCCGCAAGGCTGGCCGACGAGGCTAGAGAGATTGAAAAGTCCTCGGATTCGGTCTCAAGAAAGCCTCACGCCAGGTCTGGCGCGATTTTGGAGAAAACTGGCCTTCTCGACAAGCCCGAGCCGATATGAAGGGCTTTGGGCAGATTGAGCTAAATTTAATAGAAAAATTCAGAGCTGGCGCATGATCTGGGCGCCAGTCCGCTACTTTTCTTTGCAGGCGAGTTCATCACAGCTCAGTTCCGCCGTTTGGTCGACAGATTGGAAGTCCCAGTTGGGAGGCTGCCATCCGGTGCATGACGTGGCCTCGCACTCCTCTACCACGCCGACTTCGATGACCGAGCTCGCGTACACTGGCTGGACGACGGCCCCGTCGACGGATCTTGCATCAACCTCAACGCTGTTTACGAACCTTCCTGCCCGCTGGGCCTCGACCCTATAAGCGATAGTCACCGTCTCGAACGGCCCGATCTCGATCAAATTCCAGGTGACGACGTTGTTCTCGTAGGATGCGAAGGGCACCATCGAGTCTATAAGGACTATGCCTGCGGGCAACGAATCGGTTACAGTGGCGACCCTGGTCACGTCGGCCCAGTTCTTGATATCGACCCTGTACATGACGACGTTCGGGTTCTCCTCGTCCAGTTCTGGAACCTTCGTCACAGAGACGGTCTCGTTCAGGCAGCAGGTCAGCCACTCCATCTCGAGTGCCGTGTAGTTGGACGCTGTGACCTGCTCGTCGCCGTTGTAACCGGCGGTGACGATCACGCGGTTCACCAGCTCGTCGGGATGGTGCTTCGTCACGTCCAGGTTCAGGGTTATTGTCGATACATCGCCGATGGCCAGATGCGTCAAGGTCCAGTTGACGTAACTGTCTGTAAGCTCCGATGGCCGGACCGAGGAGTTAATGTACGCCGCCTCTGGCGGGAAGAGGTCCTTGACGTATATGGGGCCAAGAGCCTTATTCCCGTCGTTCTCCACGGTTATGTTGTAGGTGGCGACGGTGATCACCTTGTCCCTGCTCTCGCCCACGAGAGTAGTCTCCGTCGCATCCAGAATCGTCTCCTGATGTAGCGATCCCACCTTGACGACAGTCATGTGAGGCCGGTCGTACTTGGGAACTCCGGTCAAGAGGACCCTACTCTCGACAGAGTATTCGCCCTCGTACTGCTCGTCGATGTCGACCTCGTCCCTCAGAACGGTCCTGTAACGAGCACGGCCTGAGAAGTTGGCCACTGTGTCCATCTCGTTGAGGCCCCTGGCCACCGTCTCCTTGTCGAGCTGGGTCGTGCTGGTGTACTCCTCGCCTAGGTAACTTATATCTCTGCTCCTGGAGCGCATCCCTTCCTTCCATAACATCGACTGGTTGATCCAGGTGCCGTTGGTCCCGGTGAGGTTCATGCTTGCGGGCGCGTATTCGAGGCTGATGTCCTTGGCGATGTAGTTGGTGTGGGTTCTGATAATCTCCTCGGAGTCGTAGGCACCGGTTCCGGACTCGTAGCTTCTCTGGCTCTCGCCGATCCGTTTGTCTACGGCGACGAGGCCCGCACCCGAGGCGGACTTGTCTGAGGAGACGCTCGACCCGTACTCGTCGACCTTCTCCAGGACCTTGAAGCTTCCTACATAGTCATCCCGAGCCTCGAAGATCGGTGTCGTCTTGGGCGTTGAGGAGTTTGAGGGCATCTTCAAGAAGCCGACGTGGCCCATCCCATCAAACTCTGCCTCGATCTCCATCACCGACTCGTTCTTGTCCAGAACCATCCTCGACTCGCGGTCTATGCTGGTGGCGTATCGGTAAGACTCGCTCAGGGAGGCCCCAGTTATCCGGTTCTTGGCTTTCGCCTCCTCGGTCCACCTGGAAGAGTAGTTCACGGTACGGTTGTTGTAGAGACCAAGGGTTGTGGGCCTGAATTCGGCTGAGACGTCTTTGTCCATCGAGATCGACTTGTTCTTTGTTAGCATCTTCACTTGCTCTTCGCTCTCGTACCCGCCGCTCCCGTGCTCTCTTGTGGACAGCTCTGTTCCGGGCTCGCCCAGCACCGTCACCGTTTCATAGTCTTGGTCGCCGGTTTCGATGGTTGATGCCTTCACATCGTTGCGGATGACGTACTCGGATAGGGTGGTTGAGTAGTCGCCCGCGACGTTGACGAAACCCTCGCCTGAAACGCCCTGATCCATGCTGAACTTGAAATCCTGTTTCGGGACCTTGACGACGAGGGTGATTTCCACACACCCGTCAACGGGAATTATGTCAATTATCCACTCGCCTTCGCCGATCATCTCGATATGGGGCTTGAAGCCTTCGCTCCAGGAGTAAGATATGGATACGAATTCGACGGCCTTGTCGAAGACGTCTCTCACCACCACGTTGGTCAGCGGAACGGTGCCGGTGTTGCAGATCAATATGGAGTAAGTCATCTCCTCGCCACGCTTGACCGTTTTCTGAAATGCAGTCTTGTTGACCTCCAGCCTGTAGATGTCTACGGTCTCGTTGTCCTCAGTCACGTTAGTCGCGGACCCGTCCGGCGCGAATCCCAAAACTTTGACATTGTTGGTGGCGTTCAGGTTATTTCCGTTCACAAAGCCAGTCAGGAAGATGGTGGCGGATTCGCCCGGATCGAGGCCTTCTGAAAGGTTCCAGGTGACGGTCAAGGTACCATCTGGATTGCGGTCGAAGTTATCATTTTCGGGGATGGGATAAGCTGAGATGTAGTCGATGCCAGCCGGAAGGATATCGGTGACGATCACCGGGACTAACTCGATGGTTCCGGTGTTGGTGACGACGATGGTGTAGTTGACGTTCTTGAACGGCTCCGTCACCGTTACGTTTGCGGTCTTGTTGACATCGAGGCTGGCGATGAAAGTCTTCACGTTCTCGGTATCGCTGTCGGTAACGTTGTCACCGAACTCGGGCTTGCCCACGACCTCGACGATATTTGTCATGTTCTCGAAGGTGCTGCCGGTTATCTGGGCCACCAGATCGATCGACCTTGAATCGCTGGAATTCAGTCTGCCCAGGTTCCAGGTTATGACGTCTCCGAGCTTGGAGCCTGGTGGCGTTGAGTTCACGTAATTTAGGCCTGCCGGCAGGGTGTCAGTCACGATTACGGGGTCCAAGTCAGAGCTCCCGGTATTTTTGACGAGTATGGTGAAGGTTACGTTTGTCCCGATCTTTGCTATGGGGATGTCCACGGTCTTGTCGACGTCGATCTCAGCGCCCAAGGCGGTCACGTTCTGCGAGTCGCTGTCGGTTACGTTGTCGCCGTTCTCGGGTTTGCCCTCGACTTCCACGAGGTTCGTGAGGTTGCCGAACTTCGAGCCGTTGATGTGAGCTTCAAGATAGAGGGTGACTGAATCGCTGGTGTTCAACCTGCCCAGGTTCCAGGTCACATCGTTGCCCGAAACTGATCCGTTATCGCTCGGCACGGGGTCGTCGAGGCCGAAAGGCAGCTCGTCCGCGACCACTACCGGATCGAGGGTCGAGTTCCCGGTGTTCGAAACCACGATCGTGAAGTTCACCCTAGTGCTGGTAGAGCCCACCGGTATGTCCACGGTCTTCTCGACGTCGATGGCCGCTCCGACGGCGGTCACATTCTCCGTATCGCTGTCGGTGACGTTGTCACCGAACTCGGGATCACCCTCGGCTTTGACGAAGTTCATCAAGTCACCAAAGGCTGAGCCGTTGATGTGGGCAGTCAGCCAGATGGTCCTGGTGTCGCTGGCGTTCAGCCTGCCCAGGTTCCAGGTGACATCGTTCCCAGAGATTGAGCCTCCCGTGCTCGGAACCGGGTCGTCAAGGCCGTAGGGCAGAGTGTCAGTCACGATCACCGGGTCCAACGTAACATTTCCGGTGTTCGAAACCAGAATCGTGAAGTTCACCCTGGTGCTGACCGACCCGACCGAAATGTCCACGGTCTTGTCGACGTCGATCTCCGCTCCCAAGGCGGTGACGTTCACGGAGACATCGTCGGTCACGTTGTCGCCGCGTTCGGGCTTGCCCTCCACGTCAACCAAATTCGTCAGGATGCCGAAGGCCGAGCCGTTGATGTGAGCTACAAGCTTGAGGATCCTCATCTCTCCGGCGTACATTTTGCCCAGGTTCCAGGTGATGGTGTTTGCTGACAAGTATCCCGGTGGAGTTGAGTTGACGTAATTGAGGCCGAAAGGCAACGTGTCGGTAACGATAACGGGATCCAGGTCAGCTATGCCGGTGTTGTTGACGACTATGGTGAAGGTCACGTTGGTGCAGACCTCCCCTGCGGGTATGTCCACGAACTTACGTACGGATATGCTAGCATAGTCGGCCGTCACGTTCTCAGAATCATCGTCAGTGACGTTGTCGCCATGCTCGGGTTTGCCCTCGACAAGAACGAAGTTCGTCAGGTTGCCGTACTTCGAGCCGTTGATGTGAGCCACAAGCCATACGGTCATCGAATCGTTGGAGTTCAGTCTGCCCAGGTTCCAGGTAACCTCGTTGCCTGAAACCGAACCTCCCGTGCTCGGGACCGGGTCGTCGAAGCCGAAAGGCAAGGTGTCGGTCAGAACCACAGGGTCGAGAGTTGCGTTACCGGTGTTGGTGACCCGCATCGTGAAGTTGACATGGGTGCTGGGTGAGCCTGAAGAGATGTTAGCGGTCTTATCGATGCTGATAGAAGCGTCGACAGCGGTCACGTTCTCAGAATCATCGTCAGTGACGTTGTCGCCATGCTCGGGTTTGCCCTCGACACTGGCGAGGTTTGTGAGGTTGCCGAACTTCGAACCGTTGATGTGAGCCACAAGCCATACGGTCATCGAATCGCTGGAGTTCAGTCTGCCCAGGTTCCAGGTAACCTCGTTGCCCGAAACCGAACCTCCGAAGCTCGGTATCGGGTCGTCGAGACCGAAAGGCAAGGTGTCTGTGACCACAACTGGATCAAGGGTTGCGTTACCTGTGTTTGTGACCAGCATCGTGAAGTTGACCCGGGTGCTGGGCGAACCTGAAGAGACGTTCCCGATCTTATCGACGGCTATGCTGGCGTCGACAGCGGTCACGTTCTCCGTATCGCTGTCGGTGACGTTGTCGCCAAGTTCAGGTTTACCCTCGACACTTACTACGTTCGTGAGGTTGCCGAACTTCGAACCGTTGATGTGAGCTGTAAGCCATACTGTCCTTGAATCGCTGGAGTTCAGTCTGCCCAGATTCCAGGTGAAATCGTTTCCTGAAACCGAACCTCCGAAGCTCGGGACGGGATCGTCAAGCCCGAAAGGCAGAGTGTCTGTGACCACAACCGGATCAAGGGTTGCGTTACCGGTGTTTGTGACCAGCATCGTGAAGTTGACCCGGGTGCTGGGCGAACCTGAAGAGACGTTCCCGATCTTATCGACGGCTATGCTGGCGTCGACAGCGGTCACGTTCTCGGTATCGCTGTCGGTGACGTTGTCGCCAAGTTCAGGTTTACCATCGACACTTACGACGTTCATGAGATTGCCGAACTCAGAACCGTTGATGTGAGCCGTAAGCCAAACAGTCCTCGAATCACTGGAGTTCAGTCTGCCCAGGTTCCAGGTAACCTCGTTGCCTGAAACTGAGCCGCCCAAGCTCGGTGCTGGATCGTCAAGCCCGAAAGGCAGAGTGTCTGCGACCACAACCGGATCAAGGGTTGCGTTACCTGTGTTTGTGACCAGCATCGTGAAGTTGACTCGAGTGCTAGCAGATCCCGAAGAGACGTTCCCGATCTTATCGACGGCTATGCTGGCGTCGACGGCGGTCACGTTCTCGGTATCGCTGTCGGTAACGTTGTCACCGAACTCGGGTTTGCCCTCGACACTGGCGAGGTTTGTGAGGTTGCCAAACTCGGAACCATTGATGTGAGCTGTAAGCCATACCGTCCTCGAATCACTGGAGTTCAGTCTGCCGAGGTTCCACGTAACCTCGTTGCCTGAAACCGAACCTCCGAAGCTCGGTATCGGGTCGTCGAGACCGAAAGGCAGAGTGTCTGTGACCACAACCGGATCAAGGGTTGCGTTACCTGTGTTTGTGACCAGCATCGTGA
>DAQG01000039.1 GCA_002502785.1 Methanothrix harundinacea
TTTCCGATCCTACAAGTTAAAAGATGGCGATAAGAGCACCAGCGATCTGGAGAAGGAGATGAGCATCAGAAATACGACGATTCTGCATGCCATCAAGGATATGACCGATTCAGACCTTGTAGCCAGAACTGATCAAGGCTATGGTCTAACTAACCTCGGCAAGATGCAGGCCTATATGCTGACCAATATGATTGACTTCGTATTAGTCCTGAAAGAACACAGCGATTTCTGGCTGACCCACGACATAAGCGGAATACCAGTAGAACTCCTGAGTAAAATAGGCGTGCTTTCCCATTCAGAGATCATGGCCTCAGATAATTTTGATCCGCTCAGGACTCAAAATTATTTCCTCAAGGAGATTGTTAATTCGAAGCAGATATATGGCGTATCACCAATAATGATGCCAGATTTTCCTATGCTGATCAGCGCGATGGTTAAAAAGGGAGCGAACGTAAATTTGATACTGACGACTGATATTTTAAAGATCGTCTACAACGACTACTACGATATTATATGCGAACTACAAAACTATGAGAATTTTATTCTATATCATATAGACGAAATCGTAACTACTGCCTTTACGGTCACGGATTCTGTTCTGAACTTGGGTTTATTCCGAATCGATGGTGGTTATGATCTCGGGAGCGATCTCATCTGTACTGGAGAAGACGCCATCAAGTGGGGGAGGGAACTATTTGATTTTTATCGTGAAAAATCTGAGTTAGTTGAGTGGGACTCATGCAGTTGGTGAAGTTAAGGTTTTATAACATGGATATTTTACGTGTTCGATTATAGAATTCCTAATTATGCTTTGTTTGCCCTCAAACCAGATCCAGGCCACTCTGATTCTTCCAGCTTCTAATCTTGGAAATACCGTTATTGAAAACGGTATATGGACTCTCAAAGAATCCCCTGTTCGTGCTAGGCATCGTTTTACGCCAAAAAAAATATGTTTTATTCCGTGCAGAACCAATGTCCATTGGGACAAAATTATAAA
Source organism: Methanothrix harundinacea (assembly GCA_002502785.1). Classification (GTDB taxonomy): domain Archaea; phylum Halobacteriota; class Methanosarcinia; order Methanotrichales; family Methanotrichaceae; genus Methanocrinis; species Methanocrinis harundinacea_A. The sequence continues at coordinate 998 of DAQG01000039.1, forward strand.
AAATTTATGAGAAAAGGATGAAGAGAAAGCACGCAAAAATGCATTTTCCGTCAACAAATAAATCCAGAATAAGCGGGTTTCTCCTCACACTGAAGTAAGGTATGTAAACGTATCCATAAAATATCAGTCCGGCCATCAACAGTTGGATCTCACCGTTCACCAAGGCCAGTAGGGGCAAGAGCGTGCTGTTCAGAGCTAAAAGGATCGCGGTGGTCTTTCTGGCGCCAAAAATCACGGGTATCGTTCTAACACCCGTCTCTTTGTCACCTTTAACATCCCTTACGTCGTAGAGAACGGCAGCTATGAAGGTCATAATCAGCATGAAGTAGAGTACAGTTCCCAAAGTCTTCATCTCTGGCGGATTGATCATGTACGCGGCGGGAAGAAGGGTGCATGTCAACCCCCAAGCGACTGCCACGACGACGTTTTTCATGACTGGTATATCCTTGAGCCTGAAGTTCAGAAGGGGCAACTTTGTTGCGTAAAAGGCATTTGCGGCGAATGGCACGAAGATAATTGGAAGGGCAAATGGCTTACTCTGCAAGAGGATCAAACCTGCCAAGAAATACGCCGTCAAGGAACATAAGAGAAAAAGCCCCTTCCTATCAGAGAGAAATTTATGTCGTTCAGGCATATTAATGGTGTCCTTGTTCATATCCACAATACTGTCCAAGCTGTAGATTGAGAATGTAATCAAAAACACGATGAAGCATGCAGATGTACTTGGAGACATCCCGATCAAGAGACTTGCAATATAAGTTCTGAAGAAGCCTGTGACTCCAATAAAAAGTGAGCTAACAGAGAGCAAAGAAAGCGCATGCTCAGCAAGTTTGTACCCCTTTCTACAATAGGACATCCGAATATTGTTCAGCTTTATTGATACGGGCCCGTGTTCGAGCATGACATCATAATTTAAATCAAACAAATATGAACTCTTCTAACCGACATTCCACGACAAGTCTGTGCCAAATTAATATTTTTTGAGTTGCTTTATCGAGTGATACTTGAGGCCTATATCTAACTTTTTTGCAATAATAATTGAGAATATATCTGTTAAACCGACGGTTGCGATTAGATATTTACAAATGCATACATATATATTAATTATGATCTTAGAAAAATTTATATTACACTTTATTTATAGAATGTAACTGTTGACCGGTGCAAATTCTTTTGCAGCTTGAACGTTCCACGAAACTTATCGTAAGCAAAAATCAGAGAACAGATCGCTGTAGATATATGATGGGACTTACCGTCTAACCCACAAACTCATTGAGATCAAAATCCGAACCCATCGATCGTCCCTCTTTCGATCGTTCGTTTGATTTAAGCAACTGATCTATCATGTCATCAGGCCACCCTTGGCCATCCACCTCCTCTACGCCGATTAGCCCACTCAGATTATGAACATTGCAGAGGGCATGTAGGCAGCCGAATTTGAAATCGGGTATCCAGCCGTCGTGAATACCCCATCCTTCGAAGACCGGCAATATGCCCATCGTCTATGTTTGCCTCCCCACTGCGGCTATGATGGGCCGCATAATAGGTCAGAGACTCTTTAGAAAAGACATGAAGCCATTCTAGTCATCAATATTTCGCGCTTGATTCAAGTAGAATAAAAACGTGTCTGAACCGCTACGATCAACTATTAATAGAGATAAAAACCCCTTAGGGTAAAAGGACGATGGTGAGATCGACATGAAAACAGTCAGATGGTCAATCATATTTTTCGCCTTTGCAGCACTCATCCATCCCTGTACCGCCCTCAGCAACGCTGACGTTACGGGAACCTGGCAGTCCAGCTACAGCTTCGGCCCAGTTGAAGAGATAATGACCGCCAACATCCAGCAGATCGGAGACAACATAATTGGATCTTATTCGGTAGACGTTAGTCCGTCCGGGGATGATTACGGAGGAGTAATCTTTGGGACTATAGATGGCGGCAAGATTAATGTATTCTACCTGGCCATAAAAAATGCAGATGGAAAAGATCCCCTGACAACCATATCCTTCACAGATGGACGGCTGGTGAACGATGACAAAATCCAAGGCGAGTTTTACTACCGGGACAGCGATTCGTTAGAACTATCTGGACCCTACGAGGCGATCAGAATCTGAAATAAATCCCTAAACAGGTCGACCCTTCAAAAGGATGGGAAAAACACGGCTTTTAAAGGGCTTGGGGGAACTGCTCTAGGGCAGAGGCAGACCCCCTTTCAAGCTTCTGCTGTCTCATAATCGGTATCCATGGTGTCCTGCAGACCATCCTTGGAGATGTGAGTAACCATCCTCTCTGAGACGTCCTGGTCAGAGATGATATCCTCAAAGCGCTTGGTATATCCGTCCCTCTCGGCAGCCGCCTGACACTCGAAGATGTTCTTATACTCGCTGATGGTGGAGGGGGCCACGCCCAGACTTTCGCTCATCTCCTTCACCGAGAGATTGGCATTAGCCAGCTTCGAAAACTCCTGCTTCTCAAAGGGCGGCTTCAGATCGGACTCCCGAAACAGATGGAGCTTGATCCTGGCACGACTGACGGTCTTGTTGAGCGCTCGATCTCCCAGCTGCTCAGCAATCTCGGTATCGCTGAGCCCCTTATAAAATAGCCTCACCACGGTGGCCATCTGCTCTGGGGTGAGCTTCGTCTGTATGTTGTATCGCTGGCACATATCAGATACAACCACCCGAAGCTTACGTTCGATCTCCGAACTTCCTTTGAGATCGCCATGTAGCGTGGCCTGCTTCTCGACCACTTTGGTGCTGCTTGAGACCTTCAAGAACAGCTCTTTCAACTGCTCCGTCTTATCGCTCATTTAAGTACACACCCCTTCGATAACTCCCTTGTTTATACTATAAAGAGGTTTCCCATAATATTGGCGTGGAGCTTAACTAAAATATATATTCCAAGTTGTCACGAAATGCATTGAAGAAATTTTTAGGCTGATGCATACATCCTGAAAGACATATCCGCTTCCAAAAACCAGAACGTTATACACGATTCGCGGCACATAACTATGATAAGAGCGATCCTAATTTTATTATATACATATTTAGTCATATTCGAATTTCGGATCGTTATAGTCGCAGAGATAAGCCCGCATATCACCCTAAAATAGCTTCAGTCGGAGTGACTGGATCGGAGCCACCCCGACCACTTCATTCACCAAAAGAGGTGATCTTGATGGGATTCCATGCTAACACTCTTCAGTAAGCGTTGCATTTTCACCCGTTTCCAGGTCAAAGGGACCTAAGGGAACTACCCCAGAGAGGGGGTTGTTTATGGCGGCACCGGCTTCGCCGACCGAGCCCATCAGGTCAGATTGCGTATACCCCAGCGACTGAAGATATCGGCAGAACCAATAAATCCGAAGCGATTCGAAAGTTGTTCACGCCGGACACCTCTGCTCACCCAGAGCATTCATAGTAAATAAGGCTTTTTGTGAAAGTTCTCATTATTTTAGGGGCTTGCGCAGTGGAACTGCTCAACAGAGAGTATCTTGAGTAAATAGCTCATTACTATCTCTAAAAATATGAATCAATCTCTTTTATGATAGCTATTCATTGGTCATAGATTACGGGTATTTTGCCAATTTTCTATGCCAAAATTTATTCTTTTAAGTATTGAATTATAATTTTCTGTGACATCTGTCGTAAAAATCGATGTGGTAAATGCCTTGTACGCGTTTTCTAGACATAAAGTTAGGCCAGTTATATTACATAATATTGAAACTGTTATTTCGAAAAACCAGCTAACTGGGCTCTATTCAATGTGGCTTTTTGGCCTAACCGATGACCAATGGATAGCTATTTATGTACTTGATTATGAATTTGCCTGTAAAACTGCGTAATTCCCATCTTTTATAAACTACGCTTATAGGATTCTGTGACATGATTTCGATAAAATTTATACTGTTTTGTGTTAATTACTGCCATCCTTCCGCGTCATGATAAGAGAGAAGTTATTCAGATGACAACAGGTAGCAAAACAGAGTTCTGAAAATGGGCCCCGAATGATCCAGCTACTGAGCCAAGGCATCCTTCTTGATGGCGGGGTGGGGTCAGGATTTTCGATCGTGACGAATGCAGGACTTGAAGCTTTTTCGGCGAAAAGAGGGAGAAAGGAATCAGGCCTCTCGGGGTAGCATTAAAGCCGCCGCACCACCAAATTATAGCCCGGAAACGGTATCACAGGGAACCATCTCCGACAAAGTCAGCCTCTTTTGGCGAATACAACGAGGAGACCCCGATCCGATCTCATCGTCATAGGAGCGTTGATGTGTACAAAATACATAAATCTTTTGTGCGAATCTGCTGAAGATTATACGCATCCGATGCAGATTTTAAGATAAATATACCAGACGTGTAAAGCAAATATACCCAGCAATAGAAGACGACGCTGAGTATCGTGCGTAGATTCGTTAAATATATTATATATTTAATCTAAGTTGAGACGTGAGAATTTCGATTGACCTCTGGCCGAGCATCCTCATTTAACTACTCTTTAAATAGGAGCGGTCCAAAAGTTGGAATTTAGAGGGGTTTTTCGAAATCCTCACGGAATTCGTGACAATTTAAGGCACATGAGCAGAGAAGATGCTCTGACAACTGAAAGGTAAACCCGATAATTCCAAGTCCGCCGGATATCTTCTGCCCTCGTAGTCTTGACCCACTTGTGGATATCAGGGCTATGGGGACACGAAGCATAAACCAGAAGACTGCACTCGTCCGAACTGAAACCAGGCGCCCGATTCAGAACCTCTTTCGCGGCCTCTTTTTGAACCTGTTCTCAGGATTCATGTCCCTGGCAACGCCGGCGGCGATGAACCTCTCCACCCTATCCTCCCGAATCTTCCTCTCCTGGACCACCCGCTTGACTATGACATAGTTGGCTATGAAGAAGGCCGGCAGCATCAATAGGCATATGGCGGCGATCTGCCAGATCTCCAGATGGTAAGAGACGTCCATGAAATATAAATTAGCCTACTCGTATAAAAATTCACCGGAATTTCGAAAGGAGCCTGGAGTAAAAATCCCGCTCATCCCCCTCGGTGGTTCGAGCGAGCCTGTCGATTATCAGCTCTGGAGTGCTTTTGGCCAGACGATTGTAGAGGGGGTTTCGATCGACGATCAGCTGGTTATTTTCGTCGAGACCTTGAGCCTCGATACCGTCGATCCTGACATCGGTCTCGGCAAACCTCGCCACATCCTCCGCGAGATGGCTCACGAAGATGGCGACAGACCCGCCCCTCGATAGCTCGTCCAGAAGGGTGGCTATGATCTTGGCCGAGGCTCCTGGCTCGGTTATCGCCTCAAGCTCGTCTGCCAAAACGAGCTTTTTCTCCCCGCCGGCGAGGACGGAGAACTTTCGGATTGTAGCCTCGAAGGCACCGGCGCCCAGGGTGCCTCTGCTTTTGCCGAAGTAGTAGAGGCTCTGGAATACGGAGAGGCGAGAAGAGGCTGCTGGAACCGGAAGCCCCATCTGGGCCAAAATCACGACCTGAGCCGCAAGATCTATGAGGGTAGTCTTACCGCCAGAGTTGACGCCGCTGAGGATCGCCGTCCTCTCCGAGGGCTCAGCCAGGCCCGTCGGACCGACCGAGTAGCTTACGGGCTCAGGGTCGTCGAGAAAGAGGTTTCTTCCTTCCGAAAACCCAATGCAGGGGTCTTCCACAAACCGAGGCATGATCAAATTCATCTGGAGAGCAAAGCAGCCGAGGGAGTATCCGACGTCGAACTCCAGGAGGCCTCTATGGAGGGTCTCGATGAGTTCCCACTTTCCTGCAAGATCTCTGGCAAGATCCCTCCGGGACTTCAGCCTTTTTGCCTCCGCCTTCTTTCGTAGCTCCCGGAGAAAATGCACCATTGCCTCACGGTCTTCCTCCAGGGGATACCGGACCTCAGAGGAGATGACCTCCTCGATGTGCGCCCTCTCAGCCCCCTTCAGCTCCAGATCCAGAGTGGCCCGATCCCGCGCCGCCTTCAGGACGTCCTGGAAGGTCTCCCCCATCCGAGACCTGAAGACATCCCTAAGGTCACCGCCCCTGCCCAGGGCGAAGAGTAGGTCGTCTCCAGCGAGGGTCACCGAACAGCTCTCGACCCTTCGCTTCAATTCGGCGTTGGCCCAGGCCACCGCCTCCTCCACCCGACCTTCAAGCTCCGCGATGAGCCGGTCAAGCCGCCGAACTTCGGGGTCGTCATCAACCTTGAGCTTTGAAAACCCCTCCAGCAGCCCTTCGAGCCCATCGAAAGAGACGACTCCGCTCATCACCAGGATTTCGGCCGCCTTGAGGATCGCGTCGAGAAGATCCTCGTTCTCCTGGTAACGATGAAGGATCCGCTCTGGGACGAGGTACCAGTCCTCGTCGCTCTCCGCCTCCTCGATCTCGGAGAGGGCCAGGCTGTCGAGGGTTCCGCCGAGAAGGGTGACGCGATCGTACCCCTGGGCCAAGTCTCTCAGCTCCCTCAAGCTCTCTACTAAATGGACGTCGATAATTCTGTCGATGCCCCTCTCTTTCAAAACTCGAAGGGTTGATGCCGAGTCGACCGCAACAGTCCGGTTCCTCACCCGGGGGCCGACGCCCTTTCGAAGCGGCTTTATAATGGATAGGTGAAGAGCAAGGTCGGTATCGACCAGATGCGATGCTGAACTCGTCGCCGACTCTGCGAATCTTCGGTTCTCCTCGATCATCTCCCGGCAGGAGGTGGGGAAGAATATGCCGAGTTTCTGCCTTGCGTAGTCGGTATGAGCAGACCTTGCCAATAGCTCCATCAACGATTCGTAGATACGGACCGCTTCCTCGGTGGCCAGAAAGTCGGAGGGAGAAACGCCATACTTCGCGCCTCGCGCCCGCTGGACGAGGGTCGTCGCCTGGCGCTGGCTCATCCCCCTCATCCCCAGAAGGCCTGCCACATCCCCCTTCAGTATCGACTCAAGGGCTGCATCCTCGTCTCCGTAGTAGGCCACCAGCTTTTCGTTCAGCTTGGCCCCAACCCCTGGAATATCTTTCAGCTTCAAACCGTACCAGAGTCGACAGAAGACAATATAGCCGTTTCCCCAAAAGAAACCTTGATATCTGACAGACTCGGAAGTGATTGATCGTGCTGCTTCATGATATGCTGAAAATCGACGATGAGGAGGAGATCTTTTTGGCTGAAGAGTCCCTTGCCGACCTGATCGTCCTCCCAGTGACATCGGAGATCCTGGAGTCGGGGCCAAAGGTCGCAGAGTCGATCGAGATATGGGAGGATACGGGCGGGGACGAGGACGAAAGAGAAAACGAAAATTCCCGTCTGGGAGTCGTCTTGAAGCTGACAGAACCCGCAGAGCTATGGCTGCTCCTGACGGACCGCTACTCTGGCACCAATGCCCTCGAAGCCCTTCCAAGAAGCTCGAACTCGAAAGTTGTAAGGGTTGAGGAGAGGAAGTTCATGGAGGGGCTGGTGGAGTGGCTTGCGATCTCCCTCAAAGATGAGCTATTCTGCGAGAGCTGTCCTGTGGCAAGCCCCCCTCTTTTCGTTCCCGAGAGGGCCGAGAACCTGGAGAGTTTCCTGCGACCACTTCTGCCCGCCGGTGGCGAGGTTTTGGAGATATGCTGCGGAAGCGGCATGGCCACCCAGGCCCTGAAGAAGCTGGGGTTACGTCCCTGGACCGAGGACCTGGACAGCTGTGAGATCTGCCAGGCATTGAAGTCAGGATATCTGGAACCCGAAAGGGCGATGGTCCTGGACGCCCGTCTGATGGACAGATTCTTCCCCACAAAATACTTCGACGCGGTTGTGGGCTTCATGGTGGGCCTGATAGACGACGTCAACTGGCACCTCTGGAGAGATATACTTCTCCGATCGTCGGAGTTCGCGAAAGAGATGGTTATCTACACCACCTACACCGAACGGGAGGCCCGCATGGTGACCGACGCACTGAAGGCCGCCGGGTGGGATGGGGTGGTGGTGGCAAACCCCGACAACCTCGGGATCTACGATCAGTGGGCTTGTATTGGCCGAAGGCAGAGGTGACGAAAGGTTAATACCGTCTCAGGTCGAAAAGAAAACAGGGGTGATGCTTGTGCCTAAATTCAAGAAAAGAGACGTTGAGAGAAAGGGCGACAAGAAGACAGAGAACCTGGAGAAGAAGCTGATCGAAGAGAACCTCGAGGATCTCGTCGGCACAGGCGGTGAGGAAGAAGAGTGACCGCGTTGAAGGTGTTGGTCCTCGCCGAGGGCCGCGTTTCTGAAAGAAGGATCGATGTGGAAAAGGGCCTGACCTACGAAGGCCTCTTCGAGCTTCTGAAAATAAACCCTGAGACAGTGGTGGCTCTCTGGGAGGGCCACCCCGTTCCAAACGACGAGCTGGTGGAGTTCGGTGACCTGGAGATCGTCCGGATCGTCTCCTCAGGATGAAATATTGCGTCAGCTACTGCTCAGCTTTTTGCTCAGGTCCTTCAGCCGATCTATATTTTCCATCACCCTCGTCGACTCGCTCCTCTTCTCGTCCTCAAAATGCCTGATTATGTCGTCCAGGGATATGGTGAGCCTGTAGACCTTCATCGGCCTGCCTTTTCCGTCCTTCTTTATCTCCCGCTCCTCGACCCAATCGTTGTTTCGGAGGGTTCTCATGGCGATGCTGACCTCCGGCTGCCGGAGATTGGATCCGATCTCGATCTCTCGGGAGGTGGCCTCCTCGACGTTGGCGAGGTAAGTGATCATGCTGGCGACGTTTCGGGGGATGCCGAGATCCCGCAGAACCTCTACGAACTCCCGGTCGTTATCGTCCAAAACTTTGACCGAAAATTGTCTCATAATAATCACATCTATTTTTCTGGTTACAAATTCATTCTCATATAAATAGCTTATTTTTGTTTATCATGAAAGATTATTGATTCAACCGCCAGCACCCCTGTATACAGATCCAGAACGCGTTCCCTTTCCCAGGGCCACCACGTCCTCCAAGATCTCGGTCATCTGCTCTTTCTCCACATCGATCAGAAACATCCTCTTCAAATCTGCGTGGATCTGATCTGCCGACAGTGGAAAATCTGAGCTGGAGAGGACCCGCTCGGTAAAGCCCACCAGGTCTTCGTGAACCGCCCAGGGATAGATGATCCACTTCCATTCGGTGATCTTCTCCGCGTAATAGTCGGGCTCGAATGCAGAGCTTGCCTTGTGCTGGAGGACCGCGGTCCTCGTCTCTTTCGGCCCCAGGCTTTCCACGTAGCCGACCGCCGTGGCGAGGGTGTCACCGGTGTCAGTTACGTCGTCGACGATCAGAACCTTCTGGCCGGATACCCCCGTCGCTAGGGGAAAACGGACCATTGCCTGATCTTTTTTCTGGGCTGCGATCCCCCAGTGCTCAACTTTCATGCTGGTTAGAAGGTCGAAGACCAAAAAGTCGCAGACGACCCGCGCCGGGACGTAGCCACCCCGACCTATGGCCACCACAAGGTCGGGCCGCCAGACGGAGGTCTTGATCAAACGGGATAGGGACTTTGCGAGATCGTAAAACTCTGCCCAGGTCACAAGATCGCAAGGGAAAGACTCGGGGTTCATCGCCAAGAGTATCTACGTTCAAATTTAAATATTACCCCTCTCCAAGATC
>DAQG01000118.1 GCA_002502785.1 Methanothrix harundinacea
ACACGGAATAGCGAAGAGCCCAGATGTTGACCGAGGTCGGAGCGATCGGGTTTGTGCTCAGAGCGGCGAAGGCGCCGGAGATGGATACGAAGAAGAGGAGTGAGAGAAACAAAATGGTGGCGACGTTCGCGCCCTTTGGCAAAAACAATAGCGAGTGTAATTTAAATTTAGGTATTATATTAATTAAATTAATTACATCTGAACTAAACGCGACATGAGAACGATTTAAGGGTTCGTTTCCGCATTCACGTCCCAAAAGCCCTGCTGATATGCGAGTTATTTTTTCTCCCTCCTAATCCCAGTTAATAGTAGAAATCCGGATGCTTAGATCTCTCGGCCAGAAAAAACTGCCGAGACAAAGTTAGTAGTACCTTAACCAATATTTAAGTATTGCCTAAGTAAATTTTTATAATGTTTATAAATTAGTTAGAAATGTTTATATCTGATTTCGTTTTGTCTCGTCTACAAATTGAGAATGGTTTTTTGAACACCGATGTAAACCACTTTAAATACAAGGTTATTGATAGCGCTTGAAATATCATAATCAAAATTAGTGAATTTCTTCCATCCAAGCCCTAGGAAAGGTTATATCGCCCCCCAGAGGACTCGTATTCATGACCGACGTTCCCGTGATCCCAATAGAACAGATCCAGCAGCGTGTGGTGGCAATGTGGCTTGGAAGCTTCTACGGAAGCAGCGGCTACGTCGCCAAGAGGCTCGGAAAAAAGGGCTTGCGCGAGTTTCAGGATATGGGTGCCCACCAGGTGGCGGACACCTTCAAGAGGCTGGAGCTATCCGAGCCTAAGGACCTGGCCATGGCCGTCGCCACCAACGACAAGAACCTCTTTGGAAGCGTCGTCTCGGTGGAGGTGGGTGACGGCTGCGCCGAGATCAGAAGGGAGAAGTGCGCCATCAAGGAGGGAATCAACGCTTTCGCCCGCCTCGGGGCCGGGCTAATGGCAAAGCAGCACTGCAAGACCTGCGTCGAGAGCCACTGGCGAAAGGTCTTCTCGGACCTGGGGATGAAGCTCGAGATCGAGGAGACCGACGAGGGGTGCGTTATGAAGATATCCCGGAGCTGACCGCCGCCTCGGCGGATCATCCTGTCATTTATTGAGCGAAGAATTTAAGTTGGGTCCGGGTTACTCCCCACTGGGGAGTGTGATTAGGATATGATTTCAAACCGGAATTTGATTTTAGTCGTATCGTGCCTGGTCCTGACGGCAGTCCAGGCGGGCGCAGACTATCTGGACCCCGGAATGGGACCTGATTATTCGGAGTGGCGGTCCTACTTCTCCGATCCCATATTCTTTACCGGGGGCGCGCCCTCGAGGGTCGATTATAGCCAGTATTATCCGTACTCTGGTTCGGGAACTTTTAAAGATCCGGCATCTTTGGGCGGGTCATCGAAGACGACCTCGGTCCTGGGAAAGGTGGCGAGAAAGCTCGCCGAAGAGAGGGAGAACGCGAGCCTGGCGACAGCGAGCGCGTCCTCTTCTGCCTTCAGCCTCAGGTACAGCAGGATGATCGACCCCACCACTCTGCCGTCGAGCAAGAACTGGACGAGGACGATGGAATTTGCCCGAAACCGATCATCCATCAGGATTTTTGAAGGCGGAAACTGGACAGAGCCCCAGGACGTCCAGAATCTGTACTGACCGGGGCAGTACCGCCGCCCTTTTCCCCAGAGCTTTTAGACTCCGGGGCGAGGACGATCCCCTCAGAGCGGGAAGGCTCTGAGGGGAGACGGGCCGGACTTTATCCGGACATTTGCCAGTGCCTGTACATCACCGATATGGCGTCGGCGCACTGTTCCGGGGTCTGATAGACCGGGATTCCCACGTTCTCCATCTTGATGACGTCGTCCATGGCGAACTCCTTTCCTGCGACGCAGACCATGATCGGCTTTCCTCTGTAGTCGATTTTCCCGAGGGGCTCGACGTAGCTTCCCAAAATCTCGGCCTGGAGGATGACTATGAAGCTTCCAACGTCGTTGCTCTCGACCCCGATCTCGATCGTCTTCTTGACAGTCTCGGCATCCATGCTGAAGGTGTAGTCGACGGGGTTTAATCCTCCGACGTACTCCGGCAATAGGTCGAGGAGCCTCTCCTTCAGATGGGTCTCCAGCTCTGAGAGCCTCATCCCCTCGTCGATGACGGCGTCGGCCGAGATGACGCCAAGAGACCCAGCGTAGGTGATGATAAAGACGCCCTCGTTCTTGGGGAATGGCTGCTTGGATACGGCTCTCGAGAGGTTGAACATGTGCTCGTAGTCTCTCGCCCTGATCACCCCGGCCTGCTTGAAGACGGCGCTGTAGACGAGGTCGTTTCCAGCCATGGAGGCGGTGTGCGAAGCGACCGCCCTTTTTCCTGCCTCGGTCCTGCCGGACTTGAGGGCTATTATCGGCTTATCTCTTGTGATCCTCTTGGCCACGTCGATGAACCTTCTCCCGCCCTTCACTGACTCGAGGTACATGCAGATGACGTCCACGTTCTCGTCCTGGCTCACCGCCTCCAGCATGTCGGTCTCGTTGATGTCGAGCTTGTTTCCGATCGTCGCCACGATCCCAAAGTCCATGATGTGACGCAGCCCCCAGAGCATCCCGGCGGCGCAGACCCCTGCCTGGGATATGAGGCCGATGTTTCCACGTGATAGGGCGTCGACGATTCCTATCGACTGGACCATACTGCAGTGAGTGTTTATTATCCCTGAGCAGTTGGGGCCAAGAAGCCTGACGCCGTAGCTGTCGGTGATCGCCTTCATCTCCTCCTCGATCTTCCGTCCCGCATCGCCCATCTCGGCAAAGCCCGCAGACTCGACGATCACGTACTTGACGCCGCAGTCGCAGCACTCCTTCACCACCTCCGGCGTCATGCTAGCCTGGACGAGGATGACGGCGACATCGATCGGCTTTTTCACGGCGCTGATCTGCGGGTATGCCTTGATACCCAGGATCGACTCGGCCTTGGGGTTGATGGGGTAGAGCTCGCCCTTGAAATCGTGGTTGATCAGGTTGCAAAAGACGTTCCAGCCGAGCTTTCCCTTCGTCCCCGAGGCACCGATGACGGCGATGCTCTTCGGGTAGAAGAGGTCGTGAAGGTCCTGGATTTTGGGCGGGGCCCTTTCGGCGGTCTTGGGAGCGTCGCCGATAATGATCCTCGCATCCACCACCTTGTAGCCGTCTGGGTAGAGGAAGACGGGGTTCAAGTCCATCTCGGCGATCTCGGGATATCTCATGACGAGGTCCGAGATCTGCGTCAATAGGCCCTTCAAGGCCGGGATGTCGGCCGATCGGCCGCGGTACCCTTCCAAGAGAGCGCGCCCTTTTATCCCGGCGATCATCTCGTCGGCGTCGGTCTCAGTGATGGGTATCGATCTCAAGGATACGTCTTGGAGGATCTCAACGAAGATGCCGCCGAGGCCGAACATCAAGATCGGCCCGAAAGTTGGGTCGCGAGCCACACCCACGATTGCCTCGGTCCCGGGCAAGGCCATATTCTGGACGGCGACCCCGACCACCTCCTCCTCCCGGAACGCCTCCACGATCTCGGCGTAGGCCCGTCTCACCTCGTCGGGACCTTTCAGGTCGAGCTTCACGCCGCCAGCGTCGGACTTGTGTACCACCTCCGGGGAAATCACCTTCAGGACCACGGGGTAGCCGATCAATTCCGCAGTCCGGACAGCCTCCTCCTCGGAACGGGCGACTTCGGCGCCCGTCGTCGTGATGCCAAGGCTCTCGAGGACCGCCTTGCACTCGTGCTCCATCAGATACGTTCTATTATCCTTTTTTGCCTGGTCCACAATTTCCCTGAACAGTTCCGTCGTTTTCCTCCCACCTTCAGACTCTGTGACCCTTGATCAGATTCCCACAAATAATTCAAAAATATTTCCTGTGCCCCTTCGTCTGGTACAATTATTCGTGTGAAATTTCGTCATTTCGACTCTGTTTTTGCTAGTCTGCACTGCGCCCGGCTTATTTTTTGATCGGAGGCACGTTAAACCTTTCTGTTGCCACTTCTCTGCTATGCCCAACTTCGTAAAAGCAACTCAAGTTCAAGATGATTACGACGACCGGATCGACCTCATACCACTGCTTCAGCTCTATTGGCATTTAGCATGATATAAAGAGGACTTCGATTATCCCACAACTAGCGTTTTATTTTTATCGAAACGTTCATGGTTAACAGGGCCACTCATGCCAATGAAAATCTGTAGTTTTGCAGACCTATTTTCATACCAATACCCTGCAGCTCTGCTGCGCGGGGATGAGCAAATAACCGACATAGGATTGCTGTATTCACATGTCTTGGGACAATATTATGCGATTGAATAATTCAATATGTTCGCGCCGGTCATAAGCTACTCGAATTCCAACAAATTGATCTGCGTGTAGTCCTCCTCATTTTAAGGGGTCCTTGTGCCCCTACAGAATTGCGGATTATGTCCGGCATCGACTTTCTCGGCTCAACAATCCACACAGATGCAACAATCCTTAAGTCGGTTTTGTAACCATCCCAGCCGCAGCGAGCTGCTGTGCACCCGTTTTAAAATAATTTTAAGATTATTTACACAGAAATACCAACTGCCGGGGATCTATTCAATGCATTTTCATGGCTTAACCGATGGCTTATGGGCTGGAGTTTAAGTACTAACTCGAAGTTACACGCAGGAAATCACGAAAACTCTATAAATATTTAAAAACTGTCAACCGCATCTAGTCGCCAGGGTCTGCGCTCCGTGGGGCAGGACGATGGTTCTCGCGTCTTTCCCCTGCCTCTTTCGCGCCATATCCAGGGCCTCTTTGAGGCTTTTTGCGTGCCGGAAAAAACACATCTCCGCGAGATCAGGCTTCATGGAGGAGACGAGTATCAGATCTTTTTCCAGCGACTCCTTTGCGATCAAAGCGGCCTTGTGCCCTCCGAACTCGTACTCTCTTCCGAACCGTTCGACGCAGTCCTCGGCGCAACTCGCCTCTTTCGCCCACCGCTCGAAGACAGGGTGGCCGAGGCCTTCGGCGCACTCGGCTAAGAGTATGAGAGACCCGCCAGGAAGCGCCGCCTCCTTGGCGTTATCCATCGCCTTTTGGGCCTGGTATAAGTTGATGTCCTTGGGCCTTCCACCGGCGCAGGTGATGACGATCTCGGCGGGCTTGACGGTCCTTCGGTACATCTCGTCAACGACTTTGGCTCCAACTCTATGGGCTTTTACGTAATCTCCGGCCACGGCCCTGACGATCTCTTTCTTGCTGTTCAAGACGACGTTCAGGATGAAATCGAGTCCAGCGATCCCCGCCGCCTCCTCCATGTCGAGCCGGACGGGGCTTTCGAGACTTCCCGACTTTGCGAGAGGATCGACCATCATGGCGTGGTTTTTGTTTATGGACCTCTCGGAGCTTATCCCTGGGAGGACCGACTTCGCGCCGCCGCTGTAGCCCGCGTAATAGTGGTACTCGATATTTCCGGTTCCGATCTTGAGGTCAGATGATGCCACGTTCTCCAGGATCTCGACGGGAGTTCCCCGGCTCGTCTCGCCGAGGTGGACACACCTGTTTTTGTCGTGCTGGATGTGGGGCAGGAGGGTGCAGTCGCCAAGGATCCGATTTTCTTCTTCCTCCGTCATCTTTCGATGAGTCCCAAGGCCGAAGACGACCAAGATCTCAGATATTCCGAGGTCCTCAAGCCTTTGCAACAGGGGCGGGAGCATCTTCGATGTGGGCGCAGGCCTTGTTATGTCGCTTGCCATGATGGTGGCACTCTTACATCCAGCGAAATCCTGGAGGGTGGGGCCGACGGGCTCGTCGAGAGCCCTCTCGATCTCAGCCATCTCGTCCGAAGCTCCGGGCAGCTCCTTTGGCAAAACGAGCTCGAACCTCTCGTCGCCCTCTACCTTGAGGTCCAGGTATCCGGTTCCGTATCCGAGCTTCATATCACGCCCTCCATACTTTCGCCCTGGAGTTCACGTCCGAGAATACCTCGAATATGGGCTTGTCGGTGGTATAGGTGAAAAAGTCGGCACCGACGTCGTTACAGGCAGCCCTGATCCTCGCATCGTGCTCTTTCATCTTCGCTTCGTACTCCTCTTTCACCTTCGGCGTCACCCTCGTCATCACCGATTGCTTCGACTCCATATCGATGAACCGCAGGTCCCCCTCGAAGTCGAGATCGGCCTCCGACGGGTCCAGGATCTGGATCAGTATCAGGTCGTGGCTTGAAAGCTTGTAGATGCTGGCTACAAGGCTATCGATCCCGTCGAGAAAGTCTGAGATCATAACCACAAGGCTCGTGGACCTGATCGTGAGATCGAACTGCTCCGCCGTCCTCTTGAAGTCGGTCCCTCCCGAGGGCGCAGTCCTGTCGAGGTCCTCGATCGCCCTGAAGAGGTTCCTCCGTCCTCCTCTCGTCTCGCCGGGTTCCAGCATCTCCCCGAACTTGGATATCGAGAACTTCTCGTTCTCCTTTATCGCCATGTAGGCGAACCCCGCCGCCACCTTCGAGGCGAAAGCGAACTTCTCTCCAAATCCCATGCTGGAGCTGGCGTCGAGGAGTAGGTGGACCGAAAGGCTCCTCTCCTCCTCGTGCTCTCGGACGTAGAGCTTCTCGGTCCGGGCGTAGACCTTCCAGTCCACGAACTTGAAGTCGTCTCCCTTCCGGTACTCTCGGTAGCCGACGGGGCTGATGCCCCGGCCCACCTTCACCGACCTCCTGGCCCCGGTGTATGCGGTCGATACCCTCTTTCTCACAAGAAGGGTGAAGCGGTCAAGCTCAGAGAGAAACTCCGTATCCATCCGCGGGCCTCAGATCGACTTCAGTATGTCCGATATTACCTGGTCGGTGGTGACGCCCCTCCTCTCGGAATCGAACGAGAGGATTATCCTGTGCCTGAGGATGGGGCGGGCCATGACCTCGAGGTCGTCTCTGCTGACGTAGTCTCTGCCGGCGAGGAGGGCTCGCGCCTTGGAGGCTAGGATCAGACCGATGGAGGCTCTTGGGCTCACGCCGTACTCGACCCCCTCCCAGTTCCTGGTGGAGATCACAGCCTTTATCGCTGCCCTCTTCAGGTCGTCGGAGATGGGAACGTCCCTTGTGAGCTGCTGGAGGGATAACAGCTCCCTTCGGGTGATCACCCTCTCCACCTTCGGCTCTGCGTGGCCCGTGTACCTCTCCATTATCTCGTACTCCTCTTCCTGGTTGGGGTAGTCGATGAAGACCTTCAGCAGGAACCGATCGAGCTGGGCCTCGGGCAAGGGAAACGTTCCCTCCATTTCGATGGGGTTTTGGGTCGCGAGAACGAAGAAGGGCTCCTCGAGCTTGTAGGTGTTCTTTCCCACCGTGACCTGCTTTTCCTGCATCGCCTCCAGCATCGCGCTCTGGGTTCTCGGCGATGCCCTGTTGATCTCGTCAGCCAGAACGATGTTGGCAAAGATCGGGCCCTGCTCGAACCTGAAGACCTTGCTCCCCTCGACCTCCTCGATCAAGGTGGTGCCCGTGATGTCTGCGGGCATCAGGTCCGGGGTGCACTGAATCCTGCTGAAGTTTAGGCCGGTAGTGCTGGCTATCGTCTTGACGAGAAGGGTCTTCCCGAGGCCCGGATTGCTCTCGAGGAGGGTGTGGCCCCCGGCCAGAATCCCCACCAGAATCTGCTCCACCACCGACTTTTGGCCTACAACAACTTTGTCGATCTCGTCTTTGATAGTCTCGAAGATGGCCGGCGCGTCCTTATAAACGTTAATCAGATCGTCTCTCATCTGTCCGTCCTCGGTGAGATCTACAGCTCGTTTTTGTTCAGTCTCTCATTACGTCTCTAATCAGCTAGTTGCAAGGTTCTCGAAATACCTTTTGATGATCTCTCGATGCTGGGGCGGGAGGCTCTCTATGTAAAGGTCGGTCGGCACCGCCACCCCCTCACCTGATTCAGAGGTCTGGAATAATCGGTCCATGGGGTCGGTCTCCTTTGACCTGAAACCCGCGGCGGACCCAGGATAGAGGACCAGCTCCAGGTTCACCTCCTCCAGGACCGCAAGAGAGGGTTTCCCGTAAATCTCGCCCGAGATCCCCTGGCTAGAGGCGCCCTCTTCGGGCAGCTCTTCCTCCCCGAAGAGTTCTGCAGCCCGATCCTTGAGATCTGTCAGAGACTTGAAAGGCTGGGGTGATATCTCCTCGCCAGCTTGGCTCTGGCTGAAGATCACTGTGATGGCCAAGAGGAGGACCACGGTTATGGCCTTGGCCTGGAAGACGGGCATGCTCTTTTCGCCGAACTTCAGCCGTCGGTTGTTTATCAGGTCGATGGCTCCGACTTTCGAAAGCCTTCTCTTCACGTCTTCGGCGAGGCTCTGCATCACCACCGAGTCCGAGTCGCGGTTGTCATAGGCGGCCTTCGTCTTCTCCGAGAGAGTCTCGTCCAGGTGGGCAAATAGGTCGGACCTGAACCTTTGGCCCAGAAGTTTTGCGCCCAATAATCCCATGATCAGGGAGAAGAGGGCCGGAGCCGCGGCAATAAGCGAGTCCTGCCAGTAAAACTTGAAGAAGGCGGGAATCCCCAAAAGAAGGGAGACGATGTAGATCAAGCTCGCGATTATGCCGGTGTTGAGCAGGTATAGGGACTGCTCGAACCACCTGTAGACCCCAATAAGCCGCCTCAGATCCGCCAGAAACTCGTATGAACCGTCCACGAGATCTATTCAGAGACCTTACTAATAAGTAGTTTCCGAGTTGAGGGTAGTCCATGCCGCGAGCGGGCCCGCGGCCACGCGACGATCTTTTCGGATCGTCCGGCTTGAGGTTTCAGATCAGGCCCGTCCCGACGGCCGAAACCCTCCCTTGAGCGGGATCTGCGTCAGATCATGTATCAGGTCTTCAGAAGATCTCTTATAGATCCAGGTATCCGATATAGAGCGAAAAATAACATTCAATGAAATTAGGTTTATACCCTTTGAAGACCAGACCTATATTCGTAACCTCGGTCTCAAGGCCGACAATACGCCACGGGAAAGTGGGGCAAAACTCGACGATCGACTTCATGCACGGTTCCTGGGTGAGCCGACCTATCAGGATATCCAAGAAAAATGGCCAAGATTTCTAGCTTCAACAGGCTGAGCTTAGGGCTTCTGGCGCTGATACTGCTGGCGGCGCTAGTGTTGCTCGGCCCCATCAGTGCCGCCTCCATCCTCGATATGGGTGGGGATAGAGACACCGTCCCCGGTGAAAACGGCAGCATGACCGCGAAGGATCTGGCAGAGATTATAGCCGCTGGGGTCTGGATCGCGCCCGATGGAGGGGATAACGTCTCCGAAGACGTGATGGAGACGCTTCTGTCCCTCTCAGGACCCGCCAGGATATTGAGGATCATGGTCCAGGAGGAGGTGGTTTCGGAACTCGGGTACATAGGAACTTCCAACGGCGTTTTGGTCTTCTGGCCCGATGTCACAGAGACCCTGAGTTTGATTGCTCCCTTCGATCCCCGGGAACGGCCCTGGTACCTGGAGGCTGCAAGGGCTAAGGGAACGATCTGGACCAAGCCTTACCTGAACCAGAGCACCGGGATTTTGGCCATCACCTGCGCGACTCCGATATCGGTCGAGGGGAACCTGACGGGTGTTGTGGGGATGGACGTATCCCTGGCGGAGATCGATTCCGATCTCGCCAACATCTCTTCTGGTTACCCCTTCCTCTTAGACGGTCAGGGAGCCGTAGTGATGAAGCCGGCAGTCCCTGAAGCTTTCCTGTGGGAGGAAATCCTGGTGCCTGGAAGCCTCCTCGACTCCAAAAACTCTGAGCTGGCCGATCTGGCCGAGGCCATGGTCCGTGGCGAGAGCGGAACCTCATTCGTCCGTCTGGGCAAGGGCAGCACCAGGATCGCCTATGCACCCCTTCCTTCGGTCGGCTGGAGCCTGGCAGTGACCTCCGGAGACGAAGAACTGGCCGCGGCCAAGGCGTCGCAGTACGATCAGCTATTCCGCCGGATCTCGGGCCAGACCGAGATTTTGGCACTGGAAACCGGCGAGGCCCTGAAATATCGCGAGGGTGGGGCTGTGATCGCGCTCGCGAGTCGTCAGAACGGCGAAGGCGAGGGGGTCGGGACGTCTGCGACTTTGCCTTTTGCTTTGGCAGCAGCTGCTATCTTCGTCCTTCTGGCGGGCTTGGTCGGATTTAGGGCAGGTCGCAGTGCCCTCGGATCGATGATCGATAAGGTAGCGAGGGCTTTCGAGAGAGTAGGCGCTGGTGACCTCGACACGAAGATCGAAGAAGACGGCTCGAAAGATATGGGGAGTTTGGGCGAGGCCTTCGATAAGATGACCACCGATCTGAAGGATCAAATCTCCCTGATCGAGAAGAGATCCTTCGAGGTGGGTAGGTCCGAAAAGGAACAGGAGGTATCCGAAGAGGTCAAGCGATTTCTCCTGCCGGAGAGGATACCCCAGGTTGAGGGGTACCAGGTGGCTGCGCAGTCTCTCGTCGAGGGTCGTGATTGCTGTCACTTCTACGACGCCTTCGAGATGGAGGGTGCGAAAGCCGTGGTGGTGATGGCCGAGGTCTCGGGCAAGGGCTTATCCGCTGCGATGGTGGCAGGTCTAACCAGAAGCCTGATCAGGGCGGCTGCCAGGAGGTTCAGCGATCCGGCAAAGGCGCTCCGTGAGACGAACCTTCAAATAAGCGACGACGTCAGAAACGGGATGATGGTCTCCTGCTTCTGCGGAATGCTGGACTTATCCAGCCACGCCATGAATTACGCCAACGCTGGCCACGTCCCGCCTTTCGTCGTCAGCTCTGACGGTTTTGTGGACACCCTGGTCGGCGGGGCGATATCCATGGGAGCTCTCGACCACATCGACCTGGATATGGAGGGGTGGATGATAGATCCCGGTGACGTCCTCGTGATCTACAACGACGGCCTGATCGAAATCGAGAACGAGAAGAACGAGCGGTTCGGAACCGAGAATCTGATCTCCCTCGTTAAGAATAACAAGGAGAGGTCGGCTCAGGACATAATGAAGGAGCTGGAGACGGCGATCAGAGAACACATGGGTGACCAATCGCAGAGATCTGATCCCGCCGTCATGATCGTGAAAAGATCAGTATGATGCCCCCGTCGGTCTCAACTCTGCCGGCAACTTCAGAAACGCCGCTCCGACCTGAGGTCGTCCCCGGCGATCTTCTTCACCCTATTGACCAGATCTTCGATTGCGAGACCGTCCATCGAAATTCGGTATCCTCCTTCGAAGATCACCTCTCTTACCCGGCGGCCGACGATGTCGTCGCAGCCCGGCCGAACCTCGATGACGACGCTTCCCTTGGGGGTGGCTGTCATGTGGCAGAGGTGGTCGAGGTCGCCGTCCACGATCCCGACGAGGGGAGTTCCAAGCCTCGCGAGGATCTCTCCAGCGATGGCGGTGGTGTCGTCGCCCACGGTTATCGCAACCATCGCTCCCTTCGCGTTCTCGAAGGTCTCTTCTGCGGCATGGTCTATCAGAGCCGCGTCGCGGCCGCTGGCGCAGACGATCCTAGGTACGCTCTCGGTCCTTCTTATGTCCCCGGTCCTCAGGATCGCGGTCTCTAAATCTACGAACGATAGCTTCTCAAGGCCATGGACCTTGACCTCTGCGCCCAAGATCTCAACGATTTTGCCGTCTATTGCTTTGATCTCGACCGTATCATCTAATGCTTTTGCGACGACGATACCGTTGACGGATACGTTCTCCCCGGGGACGGCCCCCAGGATCTTCCTTCTGACGATCCCTCCAGAAGATTCCATCCTCGGCGAAAGCCTGGCGGCTTCCACCAGCTCCAGCCCCAGGACCTGAGCGATCCTCTCGACGAGGGGGCCAGCGTCGCCTGCCAGGACCGATAAGAATCCTCCACCATAGTCCGCAAGCAAAAGGGGTTTTTTGGGCTTTGCCCTCGATGCCACCATCTCGCCGAAGGCGAGGCCCGTCTCCCTCGTCTTGGCCGAATTCAAAAGGATAACTATGTCGACGGACAGCTCCAGCCTTCGGACAGACCGGCTCGGCATCTCCCTTCTCGATATATCGATCCGATCCTCCAGGGCGGCATCGATGACCGCAACCCTTCCCATCGTCCCTCCGAGGACCGCGGTGACCGATCCCACTCCCTCGAGAAGGTCCAGGGCCGTCTCGGCGCATCCCGAGTCGATCACCTCAGGACCGTGGATCACGACACCGATATTATCCGCCACTTTCGACGCTCTCATCTTCCATCTTTACAGATCTCATCCTCTCTTCTTCCGCCCTCATCCTCTCTTGCACCTCTTCCAGGCTCCGGGCGCCGATCCCCCTCCTATCTGGTATCTTTTCGATAGGCTGCAAGGTGCTCAGGTGGTAGTAGAGCCCCGTCGAATCCAGGAGCGCCCACTTCTCGCCATCCTCTTCGGTCCTCAGGACCTTTACGATCCCCACCGTCCCGGTCCCGCCGTACCTGACGATACTGCCCTCATTGATCTCCTCTGACATGGTCCCGCGTCACCTCACATCAGCTTCTTCCTTATTACTTCGCCGCCGAAGTTTTTAACCTCTGCCCCACCAGGGATCGAGAGGACCTCGACCCCGTCGAACTCGCTGGTCCCACAGAGGACGTCTTGTTCTGGGTGGGTTCCGGCCTGGATGTCACACCTGATCTTCGTCTTCTTCCCCACCGATACCACCGTCTTAAGCCTGGGAGAAGCCGGATGGCCTTTGGGAAGGACTATCAGGGGAGACTCCATCTCTCGGATCATGTAGAGGGTGCATAATAGGCCCCTTCTCGCCTTATCTCCGACTTCGAAGGTCGATGCCACCAAGAGGTCGTCGTCGCCCGTGAAGAGTACAATCTCCTCGGTTTCGGTTTCGAGATAAAAAAAGTGGCCGAGGGTCCTGACCAAGGCCAGGGTCCCGGTATCGCCGCAGAGGTAGACGATCTCGTCGTCTTCCAGGGGGATCTTCATATCTTCATCACTCTACTGGCTTGACGTTTCTGGATTGGCAGGAAGGACATCTGGGTCTTCTACCCATGCCCTTGAACTTGTTTCCGCAGTCCTGGCATATGTAGCCTTTTGATGATAGCGATTCTACGTCGCCTATATCCGGTCCGCCTCCAACGGTACACATGGGACTTTCACCTCCTTACGTTCTATTTCCGAGCGGCTCTTATTTAAATGAGGTGGCTGCAAGGTCCAAATTCATCACCCTGTCCCCTGTGTCGGGGCACGATCTTTCGATCGTAGATCTTTCGGGTCCGACCAGTCCGCCATCTTCATAAAGTTTCTATGTGTATATTAAAATTGTTCTTTTTCGGAAGGGGTGCTGCCATGAATCCGGATCGAGCAAGGGTCCTGAAGGAAGGTCGGGGCAAGACGGGGCCAGTCGTCTACTGGATGAGCCGAGACCAGAGGGTCGAGGACAACTGGGCCCTCATCTTCGCCCAGGAGCTGGCATTGAAGAGAAGGTCGCCTCTCGGGGTCGTCTTCTCCCTCACGGAAGACTTCCTGGGCGCCGCGATAAGGCAGTATGGATTCATGCTCCGGGGCCTCGTTGAGGTCGAAAAGGTTCTCTCCAAGAAGGGCATCGCCTTTGCGCTTCTCCGAGGCGATCCGGGTGAGGTTGTCCCCAGGTTCGCAGATGAGAATGTAGTCGGCGTTCTCGTTACCGATTTCTCGCCTCTGAGGACGAAAAGGTCCTGGAACGAAATGGTCTGTCAGAGGGTGGATCTTCCCTTCTATGAGGTGGACGCCCACAACGTCGTCCCTTGCTGGCGGGCTTCGCCAAAGCAGGAGTACGCTGCTAGGACCTTCCGGCCGAAGATCCGGCGATTGCTACCCGAATATTGTAAAGATTTTCCAAGCCTCAAAGTTCATCCACATCCCTGGGATACCGGAGATGAGGTGGACTGGAACCGTCTCCGACGAGAGCTGAGGGTTGATCGCTCCGTTCCCGAGGTGGATTGGATCAAGCCCGGTGAAGGCGCCGCTCGAAGGGCTCTGGATCGATTTGTGAAGGAGAAGCTTTTCATTTACGATCGGGACAGAAACGATCCGAGCCTTGATGGCCAGTCGAATCTGTCACCTTACATTCACTTCGGCCAGATATCGGCCCAGAGGGTCGCCCTGGAAGCGGCGCGGTCCCGCGCTGATCAGAAGTCCGAGGCCGCCTTCCTGGAGGAGTTGGTGGTGAGAAGGGAATTATCGGACAACTTCTGCTTTTACAATCCCGGATACGATTCCTTTGGAGCCTTTCCCGACTGGGCGAGAAAGACCCTGAACATTCATCGAGCTGACCCTCGTGAATACCTCTACGACCTAAAGGAGCTTGAAAGGGCCGAAACTCACGACGACCTCTGGAACGCCGTCCAGAAGGAGATGGTCATCCGGGGGAAGATGCACGGCTACATGAGGATGTACTGGGCGAAGAAGATCCTAGAGTGGACACGGTCACCTGAAGAGGCTCAGAAGATCGCCATCTATCTCAACGACAGGTATGAGCTGGACGGCAGGGACCCAAACGGCTACGTGGGGGTCGCCTGGTCCATCGGCGGGGTCCACGATCGGGCATGGAAAGAGAGGGAGATCTTCGGCAAGGTCAGGTATATGAGCTATCAGGGGGCGAAATCGAAGTTCAGTGTAGAATCTTACGTGGAAAGGGTTGCGTCTTTGGGCTGAGATTCGTTTGAGATCGGAGAAGAATTAAGAAAAAAATCCCGAAAAATACTGAGATAAATAATTTCCAGGTATGGTTTCTGGCCGATCTAATTTTAACGATAAAACGGATGTATCCTACATTTTAGAGCATTAAACTCGGATTTTGACTGGAAGAGCTTGACCCGCCAACCAGGACCTATAGAAAAATTTTAAATATTCGGATAGCTCTATTATTAGCAGGAGGTTGAATTAATATGGAGGAAACGATTGCGACTCCGAACATCTGCGTCTATCCTGACGAGGTCGCGGAGACTATGAATATCGAGGTCGAGCTTCCGGGAATGGAGAGGGAGAACATCGCCTTCAACATATACGAGAACGGTTTTTATGTGGTCGCCAAGAAGAAGGGATTGAAGTACATGGCATCCTACGCCCTGGCGAGTCCCGTGGAGCCCGAGGGCGCTGTGGCCAAGTACGCAAATGGCCTTCTCACCGTCAACGTCCCCTACAAAAAGGCCCTCTTCGACAAGGGCGTTAAGGTGGAGATCGTGTAAATTTTTGTATATTTTGAATTAATATTTTATTTATTTTTAATTATGGTAATCTTAGGGGGAGATAAATTTGAATTATATTTTATATATTAAATATATATTTGTGATAACACTTATTTTGAATCATATCGCTATGATCAATTCGCAGAACATGGAATATTGCTTCCTGGAATAAGGGAGAGATGCGATTAATAGATGAAAAGGTTCTTTGCGAGAGATTTTAGAGATAGGTTTAAGATGCGATGGAGCAAATATGAAAATAAATTAAACCAGAAAATTGCACCCTGAACTAGATATACGCATCTATAGATCTTTATTCTAAACGAATTAGAGTATTTTTTAGCACAAAATAATAGAATAATTGGTCCTGCAATTTGGAGACATTCAAAAGTCCGTAGAATGAATAATTGTCTCTTGTTTTAGATCAATTTCGGGCACATTTTCAAACATTTTAAATTAAAAAATAAATTTGGCATCCAAAAAGTCGACCGCTTTCCTACAGATTACTCCTTCAACTTTTCCTTGTGATCCGGTTTGAATGTATTTCCGGTCAACGAAATAAGCCCGCCCTAATGTTCGAAAACATCTTTAATATAATGTGATTTAATTTCTCTTATGTTGCAAAAGGTTAATTTAGGTTGAACGTAAGCGATACTTGGAGATAGTTGGGAGGCTGAAAGTGAGGGGGCACGACCTTTGGAGGCTAGTTTTCTGGCTCGGTTTATCGATCAGCCTGATCTTGCTCTCCGGATCAGGGCAGGACATCAGCAGGAGCACGAGCCCCGAATTTGGCGATCTTTCGCCGGGTGACAACTTCAGCCTCGATTCAAGTCTCCTTGTTCCCAGCGCCTCGGCACTACCCGGCGAGGCCGAGGTGAACACCGTGGGGCCCGCGCTTGGTCCGGGAGTGGAATACACCAGCATCCAGGAGGCGATAGACGACTCTGGACCAGGCGACGTGATATACGTCCAGAGCGGGACTTACGACGAGGTTGTGACCGTGAACAAGCCCGGTCTATCCCTCAAAGGGGTCGATTCAGGGGACGGAAATCCCGTTGTCAGCGGCGATGGGGTCGAGAGCACCGTCACATTGGCCTCCGATGGCTGCACTCTCGACGGCTTTGTGATCATGAACTCGGGCAACCCCCACGCAGGAATCAACGTCAAATCGAGCAACAACAGAATCGCCAGCAATACCATCATGGAGAACCGGGGTTACGGAATCCACGTCGGAGAATCTGCCCGCAACAACACGATCTCCGGGAACGACGCCCTCAGCAACGGCTTCCATGGTATCGGTCTCGATAACACGTCACTGAATAACATTACTGCTAACAATCTAAGCAGAAATAACATGAGCGGGATTTATCTTGAGAATTCCCGCGAGAACAACATATCTGAGAACACGGTCACAGACAACAAAGAGTATGGGATCTGTCTCTTCGAGTCCAACCGTAACGTTATCGCGAGAAATATCGCCAACAACAATCAGTTGCGCGAGATTGAGTTCACGAACTCAAAGGATAACATTATCGAGGAGAATACTGCTGTTGAAGTTGTCAAGACAGCTTATCCGAAAAGAGCGGTTCCGAAGATGGATATATCATTTACCATACAGGTAACTAACACAGGACAGGTCGATCTAAGTCGAGTGGTGGTGTCAGATCGATTACCTTCGGGCTTAGTATATGTAAGGGACAATCTTTCTGGTCGTATTATGGATGGAGAGATTTCTTGGACACTTCCAGAGCCATTGGAGTCCGGTGAATCCAAAATTATCATTCTAATTGTCCGTTTAGACGCTGCAAATTTAGGGGACTTGACTAATTGGGTTAGGGTCACTGGCATATCTCCGAAAGGGACCAAGGTTTCTCACCAAGATTCGGAGGTAGTAACTGCCTCTACTAGAGTTGGACCTGAAGGAAACGTTGCAGATGCGATTAATGTTGCTCGACCAGGCGATATAATTGAGGTCGAAAGTGGTACGTATTATGAAAATATCGTTTTGGATAAAACCATCACCTTGAGGGGTTTGGACACCGGTGATGGAAAACCGATTTTGATCGGGGATGGCGTAGGAAGCACAATAACACTAAACATAGACGGGTGTACTTTAGAGGGCTTCGAGGTAACGAATTCTGGAAATCCTCATGCAGGAATTGATGTTATCTCAAGTGGCAACACGATATCAGGTAACGTTGTAAGAGATAATTCAGGCTATGGTATTCGTCTCTTAAATTCACACAACAATTTTATTACAGATAATTTCGTGAATAATAACGGTTTTGAGGGCATTCATCTAGAATATTCAGGGAAAAACTTAATATCAGGCAATAAAGTGGAAAATAACTCTGGATATGGTCTAGAATTCGTTAATTCAGATGATAACGATATAATCGACAATATCCTGAGCAAAAATCAAGGATTACACTTGGCTGCCTCAAAAAATAATAGATTTGAAGGTAACAACATCATCAATAATACATATGGAGTTCGCATCAAGAGTTCTAGCAATAATGCACTCTCCAAAAATAAAATTGGTAACAATGGTCAGGGGATCTACCTCGATTCCTCTAAAGATAATACTTTGGTGGGTAACATCGTTTCAAATAATAATATGGACGGAATTTTCTTATATTTCTCTGACGAAAACTACATCAAGGGAAATTTTGTTTATGAAAACAGCAGAGATGGAATACGCTTCTTGAGTTCCGATGATAACCAAATTGGTGACAATAAAATCGGAGACGGCGATAATGGATCAATAGGTATTTATTTAGGCGCTTCAAGTGGCAATGTTGTATCTGGCAACGATGTTAATAAGAATGATCGAGGTATTTACCTTGAGAGCTCTGGTGAGAACAACTTCTCGGACAACATCGTAAGTGATAATAAAGCTGAAGCTATCGTTTTCCTGAATTTTAGCTATAAAAATGTAGTTTATCATAATAAGCTATCCAAAAATAATATCGGAATGCAACTACATGAATCTTACAATAACGAAATTACCGGTAACAATATCAGTTATAATGCCTGTGGGATATACCTTAATGCTTCCGACGGGAATATCATCAACGAAAATACTGCTGAAAATAATGGAGTTACCGGGTTATATGGTGGGATTTATATCATCGATTCTAATAATAATCAGATAACCAAAAACACAGCCAATTACAATAATTTTAGCGGTATTTCGCTCATAGGCTCCATGGCCAACACGATATCCAGTAACGAAGCAGCAGGCAACCGCTGGCATGGAATTCAGCTTGAAAGCTCTAAAGGCAACATTATTGAGAGCAATAACGCGAGCAACAGCTTTGAATTAGACGGCGTCATGCTTCAGAAGAACTCAACTGAGAATAAAATTGCAGGTAATACAGTTTTCGGTAATAACAGACGTGGAATTTGTCTCGAAGAATTCAGCAGCAATAACGCCATCATAGAAAATACTATTACAGATAACAATAACGGAATCTGGATCGATAATTCACACAGCAACAACATCACAAATAACAACGTTAGCCATAACAAGAAAGACGGAATCCAACTCAGCCATTCAGACGGAAACACCATTTTGCGCAATACGGCCCTTAAAAACGATCTACAAGGGTTAAGTCTCCACTTCTGTAGCGAAAATATGATCTCTCAAAACTACCCCTCTCCAGATTTT
>DAQG01000030.1 GCA_002502785.1 Methanothrix harundinacea
GAGCAAAATTTCAGAGGCTCTACTTTAATTTGCAAAATCAATGTTACAAAGCACTAGTTATGCCACAATAGTAGCATTCATTATTAACTAGTTTGGTAGAACCTTCAAAAAATAGTTGAAGTTATTTGAGAACATTTGACTTAACACTATTGTTCCGACCAACTAGCGATAAAATTTCTTTTGAGTAAATTATAACATCGCGTAACGACTTGTAGTTCCTTATATCAATTTGTTCTATCCTCATTTTTACACCCTACACCAAGATATCCTACTCAATATAATAGCATAAAACATCAGTCAATATTAAGTTACCCCTCCTCATGGGCGGCAGTATCGCTCTGAGAGCGGTAGGAAAAGGCGCAAGGATCTGCGCTGCCGGTCGACTCTCGGAACCTGACGATTCTCTAAAATGTGTTTACGATCTGTAAACAAATTATTTATGACTCGTAAACAAACCACCTCCTTCACCCCTTGTACTCCCCGCCCACCAGCTCCCTGATCCTTTCTGCGGTCTTCGGCCCCACCAGCTCCACCTCCTTCAGCTCCTCCTCGGTGACCGCAAAAACCCTCTCGACGGACCCGAAGTGGCGGAGAAGGTTCTTCGCCACGGCGTTTCCGACGCCGGGGATCGAGGAGACGAGGTACTCCTGCTGCTCTTTGAGCGTCCGATGGGTCTTCTTGCCGTGGGCCTGGGGGGCGCCGCCCCTCGCCTGCTGCTCCCGCCTCGCGATCGCCGCGATCACCGAGACCGTCTCCTCCTCGTCGGCCGTCGGGATGATGGAGACGCCGAAGTCGACAGCTATCGACGCGAGCGCCCCCCGGATGGCGTTCGGGTGGACCTGTCTTGCGTAGAGGTCCCTTCCCTCTAGGATCAGGATCGGCCTATCGTAGGTCCTGGCCAGGTCCTTCAGCTGGCCGAAGAGATTTCGGCCGGGGTCGATGAGGGAGTCGATGAAGTCGTTTGCGGTCTTCCTCTCGATGGCGACCCGGTCGCTGACGACGTAGTCGCCGACTTCCAGAACCTTCAGGGTGACGCCGACACCCATCGACTCCAGCATCCTCGCCATGCTCCTCTCCCTCGGGTCGACGGCGACGAGAGCGGAGGCCTCGTCCTCCTCGGGCCGGTCGAGGAAGGTTGCGGAGAAAGGCGGCTCGTTTGCCGCTGCGGCCTGCACCGCCTCCGCTGCCGCCCCTCCAACTTCGCCGATCTCAAGCTGCCTTGCCCCCCTGCTGGTGGGAGAGCCTACACCGGCTGCGGAGCCCACCTCCCGCCGGTCCGGCCAGCTCATCTCTCTGATCTGCTGGCGCATGTTCTTCTCTTTTCGGTCGCTGATCCAGCGATAGGCCTCATCCCTCGTCCCCTTGGCGACGAGGACGACGACGCGGCCCGCCCTCGCCCTGCCGGTCCGCCCCTTCCTCTGGATCGACCTGATCTCGCTGGGGACCGGCTCGTAGAAGAGGACCATGTCCGTCGCCGGGATGTCGATCCCCTCTTCGCCGACGGATGTGGCGATCAGAACGTTGTACTCGCCTTCCCTAAACTTCTGGAGAATCTCAGCCTGCTTTTTCTGGCTCAGACCCTCGTCGGCGACCCTGCTGCTCTGGCCGACGAACCGAACGGCCCTTATGATCTCATCTCCAGAATCTTTTAGGAAATCAAGGACTGAGCTGGCCGTATCCCTGTAGTTTGTGAAGACCATAATCCTCGAGTCAGTCTTGGCCCGGAGCTGCTCCTCGACGAGATCCTTCACCGCCAGAAGCTTCGGATGGTCGACGTCCATCCTCTCGAGAGAATAGACCGCCTCCTTGACCCTCGAATCCTCCATGATCCTCTTGGCGGCCTTGCTCCCCCCCTTGGACGCGGCCTCCGAATCGAGCCGCTCCAGGTACCGGGCTAGGGAATCTACCCCTTGCGTCTCGGCGAGCTCGACGGCGTGCTTCAGCTTCAACACCTCCGCCAAGACCGAAACCGCCTGGTAGAGGTTCGGCGATGGGTTTCTCGCGATCGATCCCCGGAGCCTCTTCTGAAGGTCGAGAAGCTCCTTCTTCGAGGTCCTGTCCATCCTCTTTGGTATCCGGAACCCCTCGGCTCCGCCCAGATGGTCCAAGGCCTCGCCCCGCTCCTCCAATACCTCCTCCAGAAGAGACCGCAGCCTCAAGATGTCCTGGGGTACGGTCACCTTGACCACCTCGATCTCCTTCTCGTGAACGAAAGGAGAGACGTCGGGGTCTGCCTCGGTCTTAGTCTCTATCCTCACAGCGCCCAAGCTTGAGCAGACCTCCTCGATCCGCTCGAGGCTGCTTCCGGGGCTGGCCGTTATCCCGAGGACGAGCTGGTCGTTTCCCTCCCGCTGGTACCTCTCAGCTATGTAGACGTAGGCGTAGTTTCCAACGGCCCTGTGAGCCTCATCGAAGATGATGCAGGAGACGTCCCGAAGCGATATCCTCCGGGATAACAGGTCGTTTTCCACCACCTGAGGCGTCGATACGATCACCCTTGCACCCTCCCACATCTCCTTCCTCCTCTCCGGCGAGATCTCGCCGGTGAAGTGGACGACGATCGAATTGTCCCTCAAAACGTTCTCCAAAAAAGAGGCGTGCTGCTCCACCAGGGGTCTAGTGGGAGCCATAAAGAGGACCTTGCCCCGGTCAAGCCTTGCGAGAAGAACCATCATGGCGACGACGGTCTTCCCGAGGCCCGTCGGCAGAACCACGAGGGTGGAATGCTGGAGGGCGGACGATGCCAGCTCCAGCTGGAACATCCGCCTCTCCACGGCCTTCTCCTTCAGCAGAGGGTGCTGGATGTAGGAGGTCATCACCCTCCCTTCAGGTCATGATCTCATAAAAGTCCTTGTGAGGGTTTATAAGAAGCCTCTCGGCTATCTCCTCTGCCGCCTTCTCGGGCCTCTCGGACTTGAGGGCCAGCTTCCAGACGACGGACCGCTCTACGCCTCTCACCATATCGAAGCCGAGCCGGTTTCGCAGGCGGTTCAAAGCGGAGACTGCCTCGCCGTCCTCGATGTGAAGCCCCACCTTGACGGGAACGTAGCCCTCCTCGAACTCGATCGTGTCGACAGTGGCTATGTAGCTCTCCTTGTTCTCGTTCACCAGCTCTCGCGCAAGCCTCCTCGCAAGGTCCATGGGGTCCCGGACGTCGTCATCGACCTCGATCGACCAGAGCCGCTCTTTGCCCAGGTCCGCCAGGACGGCCTCGTAGCCCATCCTCCGGCGGAGAGTGTTTTTGACGGTGGCCGCCTCTGCGTCCGGTATCTTCAGCCAGACCCGAAGGTTGATCTTCATCTCCTCACCTCGATGTACCGCTTCATCGACTCAAATACCCGTCTTCCGGGCCCTGCGGCTCCCATATCCCCGACGCATTTCCTCGCGTCCGTCGGGGGAAGCTGGAATGCAAATGACGACCTCTCGGGATGTGGCATCATCCCCAGGACGTTCCCTTCGGGGTTGCAGATGCCGGCTATGTTCTCTAGGCTCCCGTTTATGTTCACCGGAAACTCGTCGTCCACCTCGCCCTGCTCGCTGCAGTACCGAAATACGACCTGATTCTCCTCGTTCAGCCTGTCCATCAGCCTCTCGTCGGCGGTGACCAGGTTTCCCTCGGCGTGGGCGAGGGGCATCCGAATTAGGTCGCCCTTCTCCAAAAGAAAGCTTCCGCTGCATCTCTTGGGGGGGGACTCGTGCCGGAGCGTCGTCCAGGCGCAGTAAAATCCCCGTCTCACGATCTCGCCCTTGGAGACCATTACGTTCTGGGCGAGGGCAACGTTCACCCCGTCCAGGCCCGGAAGAAGCCCCGACTCCACCAGGATCTGAAAGCCGTTGCATATCCCGATGATCGGCTTTCCAAGCTCCGCTTCTTCTCTGAGGGCCTCCATCACAGGTTCCTTCGAGGCGATGGCTCCCGCTCTCAACCTGTCCTGGTAAGAGAAGCCGCCGGGAATTATGTACCCGTCGAAGTCGGAAAGCTCCTCTGCGGGCCTGTTCCATCTGAAGATCTCGCCGGAGAGGCCCGCGCTCCGAGCCGCCACCAGGGTCTCATGCTCGCAGTTTGTTCCCGGAAATTGCACCACTGCTATCTTCATCTCATCGCCTCCGCCAGGCCTCCGGTCCAAGCCTTCTTTGCGGTCTCCAGGTCCATCCGAAGGACGGTCTTCCCCTTGTGGGTCATGACAAGCTCCGGCGACTCGGCCACCTTCCCCAGGCACATGATATCAAGGCCGTAGCCTTTCAGAAGCTTTTCAAGCTCCTCTTCGGCCTCCTCCTTGCACTCCAGGAGGAATCCCGAGGACTCGCTGAATACCAACCGGTCGGCGGAAAGATCGGATCCTGCCGAGTCGAGGGCCAGCTCCATCCCCAGGTCTCCTTTGCCTGCGAGAGCCATCTCGGCGGCCGTCGCTCCCAGGCCGCCGTTCGAGATGTCGTGGGTCGAGACGACGAGCTTTCTCGCGATCGAGTCGATGACTGCATAGATCATATTCCTCTCAAGCTCGAACCTGACTTCTGGCACGTTTTTGCCTGTGACGCCATATACGGTCCTGTAGTACTCAGACCCGCCCAGCTCGTCAAACCGCGGCCCGATCAGGTAGATGGAATCGCCTGCCTTTTTGAGGTTCATGGTGACGGCGTCCCTCACGTCGTCGATGAGGCCGACGCAGGCTATGATCGGCGAGGGGTCCACCGTCCCGTCGGGGGACTCGTTGTAGAAGCTGACGTTCCCGGAGACGATTGGGACCGGTGTGTCTTCGTACCCCTTCAACCAGAGGGCCTTGGCGGCGTCTGCAAGGCCTTTCACGCACTCCCTGAACTCCCAGAAGGCCTCGGGCTTCTCGGGGTTTCCGAAGTTGAGGCAGTCGGTGAGGGTGGCAGGGTATGCGCCAATGGCGGCGACGTTTCTCATCGCCTCGGCGACGGCCGTCGCCCCAGCCCAATAGGGGCTGATCCTGCCG
Source organism: Methanothrix harundinacea (assembly GCA_002502785.1). GTDB lineage: Archaea > Halobacteriota > Methanosarcinia > Methanotrichales > Methanotrichaceae > Methanocrinis > Methanocrinis harundinacea_A. Next base: position 4,962 of record DAQG01000030.1, read on the forward strand.
TAGAAGGGGTTTGCGTCGACCGATAGGGCGATGCCGAACTTCTCGCCTCGGACCGGGGCTATAAGGCCGGCGTCGGCCTCGCCCGGCCTGATGACGGAGTTACCCTGAACTTCGGTGTCGTAGTAGCGATAGATGTGCTCTCTAGAGGAGACGTTGGGCGAAGCCAAGACCTTTAGGAGCGCGTCGGTTAGGTCGTCGGGGGCCGTTATGACGGGCTCGCTCAGACTGGTCTTCCTTGGCCTCTCTTCCCTGGCGTAGCGGATCCCCTTAGTGAGGTGCTCGATGGAGACGTCGCAGGTCACCTTGCCCCGATAGCGGGTGATGTACCTGCCGTTCGTCGTCACCTTTCCGACAACCGACGCTCTAGCCCCCTCGTAGACGTTGGGAAGGTCCCAGTCTTCGTTGTAGATCTCAAGGACGCGGGGGGTCAGCTCTGGAGGACAGATGAGCATGAACCGCTCCTGGGTCTCGGCGCAAGCCACAACTTCGGGGGGGAGGTTCTCGCTCGCCTTGTGGAGCTTGTCGAGGTCCAGGTCCATGCCGTATCCGGCGCTCGCCCCCATCTCCGAGGAGGCGCAGGTGAACCCGCCGCCGCCCAGGTCCTTGAACCCGATGGTGATTCCCTCCTGGCGGGTCAACTGAAAGAGGGCCTCGTTCGCCTTGAATAGGACGTTCTTGAGGAAGGGGTCGGGAATCTGGATCGCTCCCCTGTTCGCCTCCTCGTCCTCCTCGCGAAGCTCCTCAGAGGCGAAGGTGACTCCGCCAAAGCCGCTGGAGTCGGTGGGCTTTCCTATGACGATCACGTCGTAGCCTTTCTCTCCTGCGCCCGCGGGGGCCCTGCTTTTGATGATCTCGCCCCTCTTGACGACCCCGATGGCGACTACGTTCACCAGGCAGTTGGTGTCGAAGCTGTCGTCGAAGACGACGTCCCCGGCTATGATCGGAACCCCCAGGGCGTTTCCGTACTGCCAGATCCCGTCGACGACGCCTTCTGCCACCCATCGGACGTGGTTTTTGTCTTCGCCGTAGGGGTCGCCGAACCGGAGGGGGTCGGCGGTGGCGACAACTTTTGCGCCCATGCAGTTCACGTCTCTTACGATCCCACCGATCCCGGTGGCAGCGCCTTCGTTGGGCAGTATCTGGCTCGGGTGGTTGTGGCTCTCGTGGGCGATCACCACGCACCACTCGTCGTCGATGGCCACAATCCCGGCGTCTTCTTCCGGACCCTGGACGACGTTGGGTCCGGTGGTGTGGAGAAACTCGTTCAGGGTGGCGCGACTGCTCTTGTAAGAGCAGTGCTCGCTCCACATGGTATCGTAGTTAAAAAGCTCCGGGACGGTGGGGTCCCTTCCCAGAACCTCGGCGATGGAGCGCGCCTCAGAAACCGATAGGCCGAGGCCAGCGCTTCGGAGGGCAGCCTCGACCTCCTGGTCATTAAGACCGATTATTTTCAACGATTGACACCTCGTTTACAGGGAATAACTATGCCACCAAAGGCCATTATGTATTTATCGATCCGAGAGGGCTGCAAGCTCGTCGACCCGTCTCGAATCCTCAGGCGACTCCTTCGAAGTCCAAAACGTCATTTTGGTCCTCCTTTCAGGCGTCCTTATCGCTCGCCCCCTTAAAGACTTCCCGCATAGAGCCGAGCAGCCCTTATCTCGAAGACCTTCTTGAACCTGGTGACGACTCGGACAGAAAGGCCAAACGAGAAGAGGAAGAAAATGAGGCCACGGCAAAACCTTTAAAACTGGAGACTATATACTCGATCATGGCCGTGGTGGTAATCTGCGACGACTCGGAGATTGAGGTATCAGATGGCGAGAGATGCGCGATCTGTGGCCGACCTCTCCAGGAGTACGACGAGGTGACGGGGACGGGCATCCTAGGATACTACCACTGGACCTGCGTGACCCATTTCGATTAGCGCGGGGGTAACCAAGCCAGGTCAACGGTGATAGACTCAAGATCTATTCTCGTATACACAAATACAGTTCGAAAGATGATTTGGGTCTCTAGGCGTTGATTTCGGTCTAATACCATCCTCGTGATGAAGTAAACTCTACGCTTCACCGTATTAATAGGTTTTCGCGAAATAGACACAATCTATTTGCCTAATTTAGATGAGATCTATTCATAAAGTCAAGTTGCGGCGGCGCACCCCGCAGCAGAGCTGCGGGGTATTCGATAAAAATAAAAATGACATACAGACTTACGAAAAAATCAAAAGGTTCATAAACTCGAAGAATGTAATGTATAATCATTACAGTCTCTGGAGGTGGCAAAAGTGATCGGTGAAATCCTGGTAACCCTTTCGGCGTTGGGTCTGGCGTACTGGGTCTACCTAATTCGCTACGTTACAGTCGAAACCTGAGATATGCCAAGAACGCAGCTTTTTCTGAGCCTTCCGATGAATCTCTCCTGAAGCCTTTTGAACTGCCCTATTATCCGAGCACCACATTAAGGGCATGAGGCCGGACCCTCCGCCATACGTGCTTTATTTTGGCCTCATGCACCCTTTTTTACCTGGGATTATCCAAGCCGGATTTGAAGGTATTTTACTACAGGCAGGGAAGCCAGTCGATGTTGGAGGTGGTGCTTTCGTTCTTGGAGAGCTGGATGTACTTCTCTATCGAGAAGACACCGGTGACGTCCTCGACGCTCCTTCCAACCTCGAAGTACCTCTTGCCGCCCTCGACCTTCTCCTTGGAAAGCCAGCCGATGTGACCTACGCCTATTACGTTGGCGTTGAAGCTGGCCTCGATCCCGCTGTTGTTTACCTCGTTCAGGCGGCTATCGCCCGCCGTGCTGATCTGGGTGTTCTTCATCAGGCTCTCGGCGTGGGTGTACTGCTCTGTGACCACGGCTCCGGCATCGTAGTTGCTCACACAGAGCCGATCCTGCCACTTCTGGTCGTAAGTACCGGTCTGGTAGCTGATCGGGAAGTACTCGAAGTCCGCTTCCTGGGTGTAGTTTATGGAATTGTAGTTGACGCTGAGCTCGAACTCGGTGCGGTCGTAGAAGTTGCCGCTACCCGAGATCTTTTCAACGATCTTCTGGCCGCTGTAACCCTGGGCGGTCTGGCCCACAAGCTCATGGCTTCTGTAGCCCACCCCCTGAATCACCGACCGCTCGAAAACGTAATTGGCAGCCGCCGCTGACCCCACCAAAACCAGGATTGAGATCAGGACTGCGCAGCATAGCCGATTCAAAGTGAACCTCCCCGATCATCCAGTGATAGCCTTCTCGTTTAAAAACGTGTCGAGATATTTTGGCTATCTGAAATAAATTAATCGAGTTAAAAGACCACCACCAGCTCGTCGTCGTTGCTACATCAGAGTTCCGGAAGCGAGATCAAGAGCCCGACCAGCTCTTCGATCAGGTCGCCGTCAAAGGGAGGGGACGCATTAACCGCCCGTATCGAATTGGATACCTCTATCCCACCAAGGACGATCTTGGGAAGGTCGCTCCTCTTGAACCCCTCCACGATGGCGTACTGCACCCCGTTGGACCGTAGCTCTTCAAGGGCCTGCTCGAACCCCCCGCCCCTCGCCACCTTGAAAAGGACCCCGTCTTGGCCGACACCCACCACCACCTCGGCCCCGGCATCGAAGTGGCGTTTGGTGTCACCCCTGTCCTCGACGGGGTGGTCTGGCATGTTCTTGATGGTGCCAACCCGGCCGTGTTTCTTCAGGGATCTGACCATCGCCTCCACAAGGGTGGTCTTGCCGGACTTCTTGGGACCCACCACGGATACCGTCTTCAAAGCATCGCCTTCCTTCTCGACTCACCTTCATTCACGTTTGCCGGCTCAGCTCGTCATCAGGGACGCGAGGAACCGAGCGTAGATCGACAGGTCCTCCAGGGTCACGTTCTCGTCCGGGCCGTGGGGGTTTGAGTCGGTCTGTCGGCCCACGCCGTAGACGCAGGACGGAATTCCGGTCACGTCCACCACGTAGGCCTGGTCGAGGCTGTACTGAGCGCCGGCGAGCCGGGGCTTCTTTCCCGAGGCCTTCTCCAGAGCTCTGCTCACCTCTGCGACCCAGGGGTGGTCGGGATCGATCCTCATGGGGGGGTAGCCCATCCAGCTCCTCCATTCGAGGTCGACTCCGAGGTCTGCCACGGCCCGCTCCATCTCGGCGGCCGCATCCTCCATCCTCTCTTCGGATATAACCCTGCGGTCTCCCCTGATCACACACCTGTCGGGGACGATATTCTCCTTGATGCCGCCATGGATGACGGTGACGTTCAGCATCGGCCTCACTTGAGCCAAACCGTAGGCTTCAAGCTCCGAGGGGGCCCGGAGAGTCGACCTCCTCGCCTCGACCTTATTCTTCAGGGCGAGGAGCGCCTCGATGACTGGCAGGGCCTTCTCGATGGCGTTCTCCCCGAGAAAGCTCGCGCCGGAGTGGACCGCCTTCCCCCTGACCGTGGCCTGCCATGTGATTATGCCGTTGCAGCCGATGATTATGTCGTCGGAGAAGCTGTCCATGCAGAGCATGCAGTCGCCGTTGACAAGCCCTTCGTCAGTGAAGTAGCAGAGTCCCGAGTACCCCCCAACCTCCTCGTCTGTTGTGAGGAGGACCTCAAGGTTGTAGCGGTGCTTTCCACAAACTTGGACGACCTGGAGGGCGGCGATGAGGGCCGCCACCGCCCCCTTGGAATCGGCGACGCCCCGGCCGTAAACCCGCTCATCCCTGATCACCAGGTCGAAGGGATCTTGTGACCATCCGTCTCCAGCTGGGACGACGTCAAGATGGGTGTAGATCACCAGGGTCTTTTCAGCCCCTGCATCCAGGTGAGCTCGGAGGTTGACCCGGTCTCCTGCAAGGCCAGATGCACCGCACCTCTGATCGAAGACCTCCTGTGGCATCACCACCTTCTCAGTCTCAAAGCCCAGGTCCCTGAAGATGGGGATCAGCCAGTCGACGATCTCGTGGTAGTTATCGCCTGGAGGGGCGACGGTCTCAAAGCTTACCAGATCTCTCAACACCTCCAGCATATGGGGCGTCTTCGAATCCAGGTATCTGTAAAGCTCCATATATCTCAGCAGGTTTATGCTGCCCCGAGCCCTATTAAAGGCTTCTCTGACTTCCGACACGCGGGAGGCTATCGCTTCCGACGAAAGGTTTTCCATAACCTTGGTGCACTTCTCTTCCAGTTTCGGAAAGAGTACATATTCAAGATAATTTGCCCGGCCTGGCCCATGCCTGCCTTTCCAGAGGTTCTCTATCTGGACGTCCAGGATTCCACCCCCCCCCGGACGATCACATCCAATCTCGCGGGGCCGAGTTCGACTTTGTGCCTCTCCGGAAGCTCAAGCGACATATCGAGGAAGGTGTCGGTCTCAAACCCCATGCCGCCGTACAATCGAAATCCCTCTAGACCGCACCCGGTGCCGAGACGAGGCTCACGATGCCGATGGTTAAAAGCCCCACGAGGATCATCCTCATGCCCGAGACGATCATCCGCTCGTGGCTGATCCTGGCGAGAAAGAGCCCCAGGACGAATAGACACCCAAGGCCGAGGCCGAGAGAGGCCAGAAAGGCCGTTTCCATATCGATCCTGGGAACAAAAAAGTAGGGCAAGACGAGAATGATCGCCCCAAGGGCGGGGCTGATTCCGTCCACCAGGGCGACGACGATGGTGGCAAACTCCGAGGCTCTCGCAAACTGGCTTTTCTTGAGATCGATGAGCATGGCGCTCTCCAGCTTCTTCAAGTCCCTCCTCCTCTCGGCCCGTTCCGCAAGGTAAGCTCCGCTCATCCCGGAGATTCCCATGGCGATGCTCCCGCCCACCCCGGCGGTGATGACGACATCGGGATTCGAAAGTCCCGAGAAGTGGGCGCCGATGACGACGCCCATGATGGTGAGAACCCCATCAAAGGCGTTCATCACGAAGAGGCGTCTTGCTATCTTATAGGCCTGACTGACCCTAAGATAGGTTCTGAACTTGTTCCAGCTCCAATCCATGGCAGATGACCATCTGAACTTCTTTGGCTTAATCTCTGACGATCAGAGACGTTCCTGTCATGGCCGCGGGAACCGCAAGGCCCAGCAGGTCCAAAACCGTCGGGGCGACGTCGGCGAGGATCCCGTCATCTCGTAGCCTCGCTTTTTCGCCGTCCATGATCAGAACTAAGGGGACGGGGTTGGTGGTGTGGGCTGTGTGGTGCTGGCCGGTCGTTTCGTCCTCCATCTGCTCGGCGTTACCGTGGTCTGCCGTGAGGAGGACGGCACCGCCGCGGTCCAGGACCTCCGAAACAACCCTTCCGACGCATTCGTCCACCGCCTCCACGGCCCTAACGGCCGCATCGAAGATCCCTGTGTGTCCGACCATGTCCGAGTTTGCGTAGTTTAGGACAATGAGGTCGTATACATCTTCGTTGATCTTCTCGACGACGGCACTCGTCACCTCGAAGGCGCTCATCTCCGGCTGGTGGTCGTAGGTGGCGACCTTTGGCGAGGGTATCAGGACCCGATCCTCGCCGGGGCTTGACTCCTCCCGGCCGCCGTTGAAAAAGAAGGTGACATGGGCGTACTTCTCGGTCTCGGCGATCCGAAGCTGCCTCAACCCGGCTCTGCTCACCACCTCGCCGAGGGTGTCGCTGAGGTACTCGGCGGGGAAGGCGACGGGAGAGGGGATCGACTCCTCGTACCGGGTCATACAGACGAAGTGGACGTTGATCTTATCTCGGTCGAACTCGCAGAAATCGGGGTTCACGAAGGCCTTGGTGATCTGGCGGGCCCGATCAGGCCTGAAGTTGAAGAATACGAGGCTGTCGCCGTTTTTGACCATGCCCACGGGGTCCACTACTGTCGGCTTGAGAAACTCGTCGTTTTCGCCCCGGTCGTAGCCAGCACTCACCGCGTCCTCAGCAGTCGCCGCCCTGAGCCCCTCGCCCGAGGTCATGGCCCGGTAGGCAAGCTCTGTCCGGTCCCACCTTCTGTCCCGATCCATGGAGTAGTACCTGCCGGCGACGGTGGCGACCTTCCCAAGACCGATCGATCCAATCTTCTCCTCCAGTTCCCGGAAATAGCCGAGGGCGCTTCTTGGAGGAACGTCTCTCCCGTCCAGTATGGCGTGGATGTGGACCGTCTCCAGGCCCCTGTCCTTGGCCAGATTCAGGAGGGCGTAGAGGTGGGTGTTGTGGCTGTGGACTCCGCCGTCGGAGAGAAGGCCCATCAGATGAAGGGTGCCGCCCCTCCTCTTCGCCAGGTCCGCGGCCTCGATCAGAACCGAGTTTTTATAAAACGAGCCGTTCTCGATGGCGAGGTTGATCCTGGTGTAGTCCTGGTAGACCACCCTCCCCGCGCCGATGTTGAGGTGGCCCACCTCGGAGTTTCCCATCTGGCCTGGGGGTAGACCCACGTTCAACCCGGCAGCGCCGATGGTGGTGAAGGGATAAGAGCTTTTGAGGCGGTCGATGTTGGGGGTTCTGGCGGAGACGACGGCGTTTCCCTCGATCTCGTCGCTCTCCCCAAACCCGTCCATGATAATGAGGGTGACAGGCTTCATCGGTTTTGGGGTCGCCTCAGATCAAGATAACCCTTTGCTCCGTCTTCTAGATCTCAAAGCCGTGATCTCCGATGAGGGGCACGAATACGACGCCGCCGTGGTGCTCCAGATCAAAGCCCCGGTCGGTCCTGATGACCAGGACGAGCTCCTGGTAGCATGTCCCCACCGGGATGACGAGCTTTCCCCCCACCTTCAGCTGCTCTTTCAGGGGCTCGGGCACCTTCGGGGCCGTCGCAGCCACGTTGATCCTATCGTAGGGGGCGTGGTCTGGAAGGCCGCAGCTTCCGTCCCCCTCAACGACGGTCACGTTCTCGATTCCCGCCTCTCGCAGGTTCCTTCTGGCATAGACCACCAATTCAGGGATACGCTCGATGGAGTAGACGTGCCCCTCGGGCCCCACGAGGTCTGCCATCACCGCGGCGTGGTAGCCGGAGCCGGTCCCCACATCCAAAACCTTCATACCATCCCTTAGGTCGAGGACGTCGCACATTATCGCCACCATGTGGGGAGCGGATATCGTCTGGCCCTCGCCGATGGGGAGAGGATGGTCTTCATAGGCCATGTAACGTATGCTCTCCGGAACGAAGAGCTCGCGGGGCGTTCTCTCCATCGCCTCGACGACCCTGTCGCTTATGTTTCCCCGGAGCATCTTCAGCATCTCGTCTTTCATCAAAGGGCGCCCCCCCACACCCGGATTATATCTTTGGCGTAGGCTCTATCCGGAGATCTCCCGTCGCGAAGCTTGATCTTCTCCACCCTGAACCTTCTACCGTCGGCGGTCCTGGCTTCGCCCACCGCGAAGGTCTCATCTCCCTTGACCGAGATGGCGTAAGAGGTGGTCTTTCCCCTCCAGTGAACTGAGACCTTTACCACGACCTCGTCGACGGCTCTCGTCCAGAGGGTCTTTACGTCCCCGGCCCTGGCTGTCTCCTCCCGCCGTTCGCCCTCAAGCTCGATGGAGGTGATCTCGACCATCGCGACGTCCCCAACGCCGTCGTCCACCAGAATCTCGTCGCCCACCGTGAGGAGATCCTCTGCCGGAATCTCGATGGTGCGGCGCTGGGATGCGTCTTTTGCGCTGATGATAACCCTGAGGCTGGTGAGCTTTGTCCGCTCCAGTTTGGTGGGATGGACCGTCCCGCAGACCTCGCACCTGACGAGGTGCTCCCGTCCGAGCTTGACTGTGACGTGTTCTGTAAAGGCGTCACATTTGGGGCAGAAGATCTCCTCTTGCATGGTTACAACCCCTCCATAAAAACTACTAAAAGGTGACTATTGGAGGCCAGACAGAGACCTCCGATCCGGGCGAAAAAGTTTCCCGTGGCCCGGGATTACAACGTTGGCCCTCGCGAGCGCCGTCATCCGGCTCGTCCTCAGGGCTCTAAGGTCTGATGCTGATTCGTCTTCCAGCGCCATCAGGGATCCAATATCTGTCTTCTGGACGGCATCGTCGCGCCACCAGAAGAGGTCCCCTGCCACAAGCCAGATTTCTCCGTCGACCGGGACAAGAAGGGACGCGTGATCCGGGCAGTGGCCGGGCGTCGGGACGACCTCGACCCCCGTCCGCGGAATGAGCTTTCCGTAAGGGATCTCCTCGTCACCCCGGTAAATAAAGCTGGAATCGCAGACGTCAGTCTCGGGAAAGAGCCTCAGATTGAGGATGTGGTCGAGGTGAGTGTGGGTGACAAATATCATTTCCACGTCTTCCGGATGAAGACCCTTTCTGGATAGGCCACAAAGAAGCCCCTTCCTGTCGGCTCCCGGGTCGACCAAAATTCTAGTCCCGGCATCCTCTATCAGGACCGGGGACGGCGAGGCCTTCAAGCCCCCGCCTTCAAGGCTCAGTACGTACCCTTCTGCCAGAACCGATATCTCAGCCAACAATCTCACCCCTGAAAATATCCAAACCCCTGCTCAAATGGGTTTAAAAAGGTTGAAGATAAAGATATGACGGGTGGCCCGATGTCTCGGGTTTGAATCCTGTTTGGAGGTGGGTGGTTTATGCGTGGTTCTTTGATGTTGCTGGCTGTTGGGACTTGTCTTCTCCTGGCCCTGTCGGAGTGGGGCTGGTGTGCGGATGAGACAGGCTCAGAGGGTGATCGATGGTCGATCAAAGTCTCAGAGAACAGCTCAGTCTCCCGTCCGGTCCTGGCTCTATCGGGGGCGGGATCGGCCTACGGCGGAGGGTTCACAAAGATAACGGTTTTGAGAAACCCCGCCACCGGCACGGCGATGAAGGAGTCCTATTTGTACGGAGACTCCCTCGACCGTGAGGCGACCATCGGGGTGGACGGCAACGGAACCGAGATGGAGGTCGCATCCCAGTTCGACGGGATGGCGAGCTTAGGAGTCTTCAAAATGTCCAGCCCCAACGGGACGCCTCAAGAAACTCCGGCCTTCGAGGCTTACGAGGACTATTCCGGCAGCTTCAAAATCAGCGAGAAGGTTGACGACTACGGCTCAAACGTCGCCTCCGACCGGTCTGTCTCGGGAACCGGGTTTGTGACGGTGAGCAAAAAGGTAGGCGACGACCAGAGAATCCACGAGTCTGGGACCGGATCTTACCAGTCTGAAGAGATAATCAACACCTACACCAACTACATCGCAAAATCTGTCACATTCGCCCACCAGCCCACAAGCTTCGCCGTCTCCGACGACGTATCGGCGAACCTATCCCTCAAGTGGAGCGAGGGCGTGTACTCCAAAAAAACGGGTGAGAGCTACATCGGCGAGGAGTACTCTGGGGTGAGCCAACTCGACAAGACGACGGTGGCTCGGGGCCTGGGCGAGATGGAGACCGAAGCCGAGTTCTCGGGCCAGGCCAGGTACAGAGTGGTCTCCGAAGACGAGATCGACATAGACGAGCAGTACCTTGGCGACTACTCCCTCCAGAGAAACGTCCAGCTTTACGAAGCCTCCGTGTACCGCCAGCCCCATCTAAAGGTTACGAAGGACGGAAGGCTCTATTATGGGGACGAGAGGAACCTCGCCCACTACATAATAACTATCGAGAACGACGGCGACCGGACACTCGAGCCGGTTTTGGTCAGGGACCTATTCCCACCGGGATCAAGCTTCATCAACTCGACGTATAGGCCGATCCTCACCTCCGGCGGTGCCAACTGGTCTCTCACCCACATCTCCCCCGGAGACGTCTTCACCATCGGTCTCTGGCTCGACGTGACGAACTTCCGGGGCGACGAGCTGGTGAACCGGGTTGAGGCCTTTGGCGGCAACGGTGACGAATGGATCTCTGCCTCCAACTATACGGCAGTCGAGATCAACTGGCCCTCATGCTGCTCGGCTGACGCCGTATCCGTCGCCAAGATTGGGGAGGTTGACGAGATGGCGCCAAACATCGTCTGGTACAGTCTGGATATACAGAACCTCGGCGAAGCCACCTTGGTTGCGACGGTGACCGACCGGCTCCCGGACGGTATGAGGCTTATTGACTCGTCACCGACCTTTGCCACCTATGAGGACGGCATCATCACCTGGAACTTGATCGATCTGGGACCGGGGGAGGAGAGGACGATCGTCTATGAGATGGAGGCTCTCTGGAGCGGTAGGTTCGTGAACCTGGTTGAGGTCGATGCCAGGTCCGTGGACGGTCCGTCCCTACAGCCGGTCTACGCAAAATCGGTGGTCGAGGTCGAGAAGTTCGAGGGCGAACAGCCCAAGCCGGGCTGGCAGCCCCCGGACTGGGGGGTCGACAAGGCGGACGAGATCGGCCTTCAGGTATTCTGAAGATCCCGCTGGTCGGTCTGTGACCCCATCGAACCAAACTACAAGATCGAGGCGAGATGGCATGTTCAGAAAGGAGATCAGGTCCGAGATCGAGATCCAGGCCTCGCCGGAGACGGTCTGGAAAATTCTTACGGACTTTGAGGCCTTCATGGAATGGAACTCCTTCATGAGGCCTGTGGTAGGAGTGGCTGAGGAGGGCGCGAAACTGAGGGTTCAGATAAGGCCTCCGGCCGGAAAAGCAATGGCCTTCAGACCTAAGGTGACCAAGGTCGTTTCAAATATAGAACTCCGCTGGCTCGGAAGGCTCTGGATTCCTGGCCTTTTGGACGGAGAGCACATCTTCGAGATCGAGCCACTCGGACCCGACAGAGTCAGGTTCGTTCAGCGAGAGGTATTCAGTGGCCTTCTCGTCCCATTCAAGGGAGAGGGTATCGAAGAGCAAACCCTGCCCGGATTTGGGGTGATGAACAGGGCCCTCAAGGAGAGGGTCGAAGCTGGGGAAGATGGATCTGCCGGGAGATGAGGGTGGCAGAATTCTAAGCCATGGCGTGTCGACGTTGATCAGCGTTCGCGCGAAGTGATGTCAGAATATCCATCCCACATTCCGCGTTTTGAACTTAGAAATCCTGAATTTCCCTCGGTAAATATCCACAACATTTTTTAATAATAGCATCCAAGGCCCCTCTGAATGGAAGTAACGATATGGACGTCCAATCGTACCTAATAGGTCACCTTGGTATAGTCGCAGGCATTTTTGATTCGCTGAACATCGCTGAGGATATTGATAGGGCTCTTCCCAAGAAGAGTTCTCGGAATCTTCCCCGCTCTGTTGTGATCAAAGCCATGATCCTCAAAGGTTTGGGTTTAACTGGTCAGCGGTTATATCTGTTTCCCAACTTCTTCATGACGATTCCTACTGATAAGCTGCTTGGTGAGGGAATCACTCCTTCCGACGTAAATGATAATATCGTAGGCATGACGCTTGATGCTATTCAAGAGTGTGGTTCAACGGAGCATTTCAATGAGATTTACTTGCAGATTATGAAGCAATTTTATTTAGGAACTCAACTGATATATGTAGATACTACAAACTTCAGCGTATACGGAAAATATGAAGGCGATGTGCCAGACGGTACGGATTCGATCAAGATCGCTTTTGGCAATGCCAAAGAAGGGTGAACAGATCTGAAGCGTTTAGTCCTCGGTTTGGTTACGAATCAGAATGAGTTGCCTCTTTTTGCTAAAGCCTACTCCGGAAACGCGTCGGACAAGAAAAGCATCATGGAGATGATCCAAAAGACGCTACAAACGATCAAGTACGATGATAATTGCTATCGGATCGCGTAAAGCGATCACTCATTTTCCAGCTGCGGTAGGGGAAGCCAAGAGACACCTCAATGCCGATTCTAGATAAGACTCCTGGAAGCGACCCTCGGTACGCGTTTTATCTGACAGATTTCAACTATGGAAACGTCCTTCAGCGAGCTGTAGTTGTATGGTCTGAGGAGATGAAAAAGAGGAACTAGAAGACTCTTGATAAGAAGATCCAAAAGGAGACCGATCGAGCCTAGAAAGATCTGAAGAAGCTAAAGAGCAGAAAGTTCGTCTGCGTGCTAGATGCCGAAAGTCAAGTTGCGGCGGCGCACCCCGCAGCAGAGCTGCGGGGTATTCGATAAAAATCAATACACTATTATTGTGGGTATAGCAATGAATGGGAAATTAGCAGTAGCATTGATGCTGAGTAGCAACCTGCAACGACCCGTTTTTTGAGGACGGACCGATGGATATGGAACCCTGGATGGCCATGCCTGAGCTCGATCCGTTCCCAGAGAACAAACCGAACGACCTCATGCTGGACATGCAAGATATCCTCGCATAGGAGAATAACCAGAGCATCGCATCGCTTGCGACTCCCGGATTCCAGACCGCGTTGCAAGATGTCATAGTAGGAGCATATGGGGAAACCGTAGGAAGCAATAGCGACCAAGGTCGAATTTATGTGTTCAATGGATTGACAGGAGCTAGAAAATACACTCTGAATAGTCCAACTCTTCAAGGGACTGCGTACTTTGGCTGGTCGGTTATCTCAGGCGGTGCGAACGGAGACGGCTGCGACGATATCATAGTAGGTGTTTCTGGGGAAGACGTAGGAAGCAATACCGATCAGGGTCGAGTTTATTCGTTCAATGGAGCGACGGCAGCCTTACTACACACATTGACCAACCAGAACCCTCAAGCGAATGCGAACTTTGGCTGCTCGGTCGGCTCAGGTCGTATTATAATAGAGGATAAGATCGGGTTGTTCAGGCAATCGACCCGAACCTGGTACTTCAATTACGACAACACTGGCAACAGCGAGTACAGTTTCGTATGGGGTGGCAGTACCGACGTGCCCCTGAGCGGTATTTGGAGCTAGAGGTTATAGCTCCACTTCTTTTTTTTGTCCGATATTCTAAGTTCAAAACGCGGAATGTGTGATAAAACGACAACTCTTTTATGATTTTGGATCGCCATACTTTTAGGAGGATTTATTAATGAATAGGAAATTAGCTTTAGCATTGCTACTGAACATAGCATTGCTTTCGATGGTAGCATCTTGCAGCGACCTGATGGATATGGACCCCTGGACCATGCCCGTTATTGGCCCGTTCCCAGAAGAGGACTGGAACAAAACCTTTGGCGGAACCGGCTATGATCTTGGCAGATCGGTCCAGCAAACGAGCGACGGCGGGTATGTCATCGTAGGTTACACCGATTCTTATGGCACTGGCTACGATGACGTCTGGCTGATCAAGACCGACTCGTCAGGAAATGAGATCTGGAACAAGACATTCGGCGGGACTAGTGCTCTGGAACATCATTTTTGCAGATTAAAGTAATGTCTTTGGAGTTTTATTCTGGCATCATTTTTATTGAATTTCCATCTTACTGTTGGGCAGCGTGCCGAATGTGAT
>DAQG01000090.1 GCA_002502785.1 Methanothrix harundinacea
GGAAATAGCGAAGAGCCATCAAAAAGGACGAAAACTCCAACCGCCCAAAGAGCGAGATTCTCGACGAGGGATATCGAGGGCGAAAAGCGACCACAACATGCCCCCAAAGAGACGAATCTAACCAAAAGATTAATACGTAAGGGATAAACTAGAAAATTGCCACATGCCCATTAACATCGATCTTGGGAACGAGCTATATTTTGGTTCCAATGAGCTGGAAAAACGCGATCTTGCGATCAGACGCGCGAGCCCAGCTAAGATGATCATCAAATAACAACGAAAGTCGAGATTTTATTCGGATCTCCGCCGACGCAGGTCGATTAAGCAAGCATGTGATGTTGATGGTGCCCCACGCTGAATAGTGCCGTAGGGAAGTGACGAAAGACCAGCCCAGGAGCTGGAAAAGGAGGACAAAAGGGGGATGCTGGCAGAATTGGAAGAAAAGAAGGCCCGGCTGAAGCAACAGGCCGTCGATTATAAGGATAGTCGCAGCCAATTGAACGCTGAAGCCAGCAAGTGGGCCGCGGAGCGGAACGAACTGAACAAGAAGACCAAGGAGCTCATAGACAAGGCTCAAGAGCTCAAGACGCTCCGTGACGAGTACAACAAGAACGTGGCCGAGGCCAAACAGAAGCGGGACGAGTACAACGAGAAGACCAACGACTTCTACGCTCAGATAGACGAGATCAGGAAGAAGCACAACCTGACCGGCGATCGATCCATCAGAGGTCTGCGCAGAGAAATAGATCACATGGAGTTCAAACAGCAGACCGAGGTTCTGAGCCCCGACAAGGAGAAGCAGCTGGTCGAGAGGATCTCAGCGCTCCGAGCCGAGTTCAAGGTGAGAAAAGAGCAGATGGAGAAGAACGAGGTGCTCAGAGATCTTCTGAACGAGGCGCAAGCGCTTCGGGATAAGGCGTCTGAATATCACGATCTCGTCACAGAGTCCGCGGAGCTGGCCCAGGAATACCACGACAAGATGATCGCCACCTTCAAAGAGGCCGACCAGGTTAGGGCCCAGGCTGACGCCGCCCACCGGGAGTTCGTAAAGGCCCAAGAGGCGGCCGACAAGCAGCACCGAGAGTTCATAAGAACTCAAAGAGAGATACGCGATTTCGACAAGATCATCACAGGCCTCAGGAGAAAGAACCGGGAGAAGAGAGAGGACAAGGTCAAGGCCGAGGTCAGGAAAGAGGCCGAGGAGATCCTCACCCAGTTCAGACAGGGAGAAAAGTTGGACACCTCCGATCTCTTGAGACTTCAGCGTTCAGGACTGGTCTAAACCCGGGAGCGGCCCGTCGGCCGCTCCTCAGACCTGCAAAATCCGTCGTCGCCCGAACATCTGGACGAAGACGGCGATAGACCCAGGTGGGTGGAGATGAAGATAACCTGGCTTTCTCATTCTTGTTTTGAGCTCGTCGAGTCCATGAATATCCTTGTGGACCCCTACATCCGAGATAATCCCATGTCACCAAAACCGGTGGACTATTTCGATCCGGATATCATAGCCGTCACCCACGGCCATGCCGACCATCTCGGCAACGCAGAAGATATAGCCAGACGAACGGGCTGCCAAGTCCTGGCGGTCTCCGAGGTCGCGAGATACCTGAACCGGCTTGGCGTCAAATCCGAGGGTATGAACATCGGCGGCTCCTTCCAGGTGGGGGACGTGTTGTTCACCATGACCCGGGCGATACACTCCTCAGATATAACCGCCACAGACCCACCGATGTGCGGTGGCGACGCTGCAGGATTTGTAATCGATGATGGGATACGGGTCTATCACGCTGGAGATACCGCCCTATTCAGTGATATGAGGCTGATAGGAGACCTTTACAGGCCGGACGTGGCAATGCTGCCGATCGGAGGAAGGTACACCATGGGCCCGAGAGAGGCGGCCATCGCCACCAGCTGGATCAGGCCGCACCTGGTAATCCCGATGCACTACAACACCTGGCCTCGAATAAGGCAGGACCCTGCCGAGTTCCGGGACCTGGTGGAGACCCTCTGCGATTCCGAAGTCGTGATCGTGGAAGCGGGCGACGCTGTCGAGTGCTGAAAGCTTCATCGCCCTCTAGGCCTTCCGGAAGCCTCGCGATCGGACCAAGTTTATTTTTATATTTCATCCAGATTGATCGGGCTCGTCCCATCATAATCCCGATATAGCCCAATCACGCGACCGCAAACTTTTAAACTCCGTCGCCGAACCACCCGTTAATGAGCGATGTTCGTCTGCTCTTTGGAAGACCGAAGATAAGGGAGAAAGAAGCATTTCTGGCGGCGTTGAGAGTGGCTCAAAATAGGAACGGCTGCGTCATCCAGGCGATGGACGCCTCCGTGGTGGTGGGCGAAAGGCACGCCGCCTTCGCCGCCGAAAAAGCGGTGCGGGCCTTCTCCGAAAAGAGAAACGTGGCCAAAGACCTGGGGCTTGAAATCCTGCGTTATGCTTCAGGCCAAAGACAGATCGAGCGAGCGCTTTCCATGGGCGTATCAGAGACCACACAGAGGGTCGCCCTGATAGTAATGGAGAACGGCACAGCTCTGGAAATTTCCGATATCATCGAGGTCGACGCTGATGGGCCACGCTTTAGCCCGGCGGCCGTGAAGGAGGCTTTCGACATACGGGAACCGGAGATCGATGCCGTGGGCGAGGAGAGAATTCCCGACCTCGTACTGGAACGGGTAGCGCTGATAGACGCTTACCGATGAGAGGATCTTATGAAAGAAGAGTTCTACACCCGGAGCCGCTGGCAGAACTGGATCAACAAGATAAAAGAGAGCGGGTTCACCCTCAAGGAGTCCGAAGAAGATCCGTCAGCCGCGGTCTTCGTCTACGCCATGGACGACGTGGTTTTAGCCTGCCTCAAGGTCATCGCGAGATGCGAACACGGCACGATATCCAAAGAGGAGGCGATATCCACCATAGACGAAATCAGGGATATCGTCTCTGAGAGGGACGATTCCCTCGGAGAGGACGCAAATCTGATGCTGGAGTCGCTGAATGCCGCCCTGACGGCCGTATTCCTCTCCAGTCAGCGCTACGTAGACGGAGGTTACGATAAAGAGACGCCCTTAACGGATCTGGTGAGAAAGGCGGCCCTCGCCGAGGAAGACGACCGGATGGAAGAGGCCCTGGGAATCCTGAGCGACATCGGGGCGAGGGTGATCGGGGGAGAGACCCTCCCCGAAGAGGCCTTCGCGGACCTGCCCTACTGCCTGACGGCAGAGCTTCTGGACGGCATCGACGCGATATCCGCAGCCCAGATCGGGGACGACAGCTACAAGGAAGACGACGGTTCCGAGGACGACGGCGAAGATTCCTGACCGTCTGATTCCGATCGTCTACTCAGTCTCGCGGTCACCTCGGTTTTGTGGTGACCTCGCACCCGTTCTCCATAACGATCACCGTATGCTCGGCCTGGGAGACGAGAGAGCCCTCAGCCTCCCAGAGCAGAGGGTACCGATGAAGTATGCCCGCCCGGAGGAGCTGGTTGAGAGAGTAATCGATCCTATCTCCCGAGAGCCATCTCCGGGCAAAGGGAAGGGTCGAGTAATTTTCCTGGACCTGATTTAAAAGGGCTCTTGCAGGCGGGGCCCTGATCGGCCTTTTGGCGACAAAGGAGAAGATCTCGGCCTGGGGTGCCTCCGATATCCTGCCCACCCCGTCGGTGGCGAAGGGCTCGATGGCGATAACGTCTCCGGGCAATAGTTCTACCCCCTTCTCGATCTGCCTATTCGGCACCGAGGGCTCGCCGTGGGCCTGGTAGCGGCCTAGGCCGTGGCCCGTCAGGTTCGCAACCGAGTTGTAGCCGTATCCCCTTATCGCATCCTCGATGGCGGCTCCAAGCTCCGCTGTGCTCACCCCCGGCCCCACGATCTCTATCGCCGCCGCAAGCCCAGCCTTCGAGGCCTCGACGAGCTCGGGATGGCCGCCCAAGTCCACGGTCACGGCAGCGTCGGCGATGTAGCCGTCGACATGCACACCGATGTCAAGCTTCACCATCTCCTCTCCGAAGACTGACCCGTCCTGGGGCCGAGGCGTGTCGTGGGCCGCGACCCTGTCCCGAGATATGTTGCAGGGGAAGGCAGGCTTGCCACCGAGGTCTCTTATCGTCTCCTCAACGAAGTTTGCCACCTGCAAGATCGAGACTCCGACATCGATCAGCGAGCTCGCTTCGTCCCGAACCCTGGCCAGGATATCTCCGGCCTTCCTGTACTTCTCAAGCACTTCAGCGTCCATGAAAGATCAGACTCCTCTCAGAGGATAAACCGCTTTTCAAGGTTGGTAAGGTTATCGCATCCGTCCTTCCTCACCACCACCAGGTCCTCGAGCCTCACTCCTCCCAGCTCTGGATAGTATAGACCCGGCTCCACGGTGACGACGTTCCCCTCAGCGAGGCTCCCACCCACCTCGCTGAGTGACGGCCTCTCGTGGATCGCGAGACCAACCCCGTGGCCCGTGGAGTGGATGAAGCCCCGCCCCTCCCGCTCGGGGTAGCCCCACTCTTCGAAGACCTCGCAGACCTTCGCGTGGACATCTTTCCCGGTGGCTTCCGCCCTGACGGCCGCGATGCCCGCCTCCTGGGCCGCGAGGACCGCCTGGTAGATCTCAACGACCTTTTGGTCGGCCTCGCCCCGAAGGACGGTCCTAGTCATGTCCGCGAAGTACCGCATCCGTTTGGAGCGAGGGAATATGTCGATGACTATGGGAGAGTTTGCGGGCAAGGGTCCTTTTCCCTCGAAGTGGGGATTGGCCGCGTCTTTGCCCCCGGCCACGATCGTATCCTGCGCCTCGCAGCCTCTACCCAGGAGGAAGAGGTCGATGGCGCGCTTCACCTTCCCGGAAGTTAAGGGCTCGCCATCGAGAAACAGCACCTCGCCCCCGGGCCGGGAGTTTTTTATCATCTCGATGGCGACTTTCATCGCCCCTTCGCAGGCCCTCTGGGCGCATTTTATCGCCTCGATCTCCTCGGGGGTCTTGACCTGTCGCCATTCTGAGACGGGACTGTCCAATACAGATATGTCGAAATCGGAGATCAGGCCCTTGTAAATCCTCACGGGAAAGTCGCCGGTAACCCCCAGCCTTCTGATGCCGCGATCCTGGAGAAACTCCTTCAAGACCTCGATGTAGGCGTCCTCGGGACGGTCGAACTTAGCCAGCTTCTCCATCATCCCGTAATCGGAGGTGCTGACCACCTCGTCGGCCTCCGACTCCTTTTTGGCCCGGCCTTCCTCCATCCCCGAGACAAGGATGGAAAGAGAGGATGCAGCCAGCAGGGCGAAGCGGTCCGGAGCGAGAAAACTGGATAGATAATAGATGTCCAGGTTGCAGAGGCTGTCGCCGAGGAGGAGAAAGCCGTCCAGCTCATGATCAGAAAGGAATTTTCCCGTCCTTTGAGACGAAGAGAGCATGGAAGGGGATTTGAATAGAAGGTATAAAAAGATGAATCAGCTGCCCTTTATGGCCGACGTTATCTCGTGGACGAAGCCCTCGACGTCCTCGGACCTCTCGACCCCGGTCCCGGTGACGATGAGGTCCGCTCCCGCAGCAACCAGGTCTCGCGCAGCTTCGCCCGACCTGATCCCTCCGCCGAGAATCAGAAGGGCGTCTCCAAGGGCCCTTTTTACAGTCGCCACCATCTTCGGGGGCACCGGCTCGTTCGCCCCGGACCCCGCCTCCAGGTAGACCATCCTCATGCCGAAGTACTTGCCAGCTAAGGCGTAGGCAGCGGCCAGCTCGGGCTTGGATCTTGGGATCAATTTCGCGTCGCCAACCCAGCCCACAGTCCCGCCGGGCTCGACGATGACGTAGGCCATGGGGATCGGCTCGAGATGGTATCTATAGACCAATGGCGCGCCGAGGGCCTGGTTCTCGATCAGGTAGCTGACGTTCCTCGAGTTGAGAAGGCTCATGAAAAAGACGGCATCGGCGTTGGAGCAGAGGCCCGATACGCCGCTGGGAAATAGGATCACCGGAAGTTTCGACTCTTCCTTGATCGCCCTCACCGTATCCTCTAGGGCGCGACCGGCTGCGCCGACGGACCCCCCCACCATGATGGCATCGGTACCACCCTCGGCCGCCGCCTTCGCCATCCTGCCCGCAACTTCCGGGCTCTGGGAGTCGGGATCTATGAGGGTGAGATGCGCGGCTCCGGTCGTCTCAACGATCCTTGCCAGCATCTCTTCGACGGGACCGATCATGAGAACCATCAGCCCCAGGCTCGTCTATCCTCTGCTCTCCTTGGACTTGACGCGAAGCCCCTTGTAGCCGCACTTGCGGCATCGGGTTGAACGGACGGCGTTGCGCGCGTTGCAGCGCATGCAGATCTTCATGTTGAGAAGTCGGTTTTCAGCCTCTGGAAATCTGGCCATGAAAGTTTGCCTCTTTTATGCTTGTTCTCTGATGTGTGATCACCGCAGACGGAACGCGGCGATATGAACTTTTTGGACGCGGGTTTCTGGCGCCGGGGTTGGGATTTTCCTGAAAGGGCTTTCTCGCCCCCTCATTTTGAACCCAAGAGTCCCAAAAGGGACAACAGGTCTCGAGCCTGCCGCGTTTGGACTCTTCAGACCCCTTGGAGACAGAAGATTAGTCCGCTCTGCCACCCCGGCTCCGGAGCTTCTAGTTCAAGCTTCTGGTTTATATCTGTTGGCCCCGGGCTTCGGTTCGCGAGGATAGACTTATGTGGACGGGCGCAGAACTTGGCGGCGGGAGATTTGGATGGCCCTTCGAGATGATGCACTGGAGTTCCACCGGAAATCAAGGGGTAAGATCGCCATCAAGAGCAAAGTTCCCTGCAGCACGCGGGAGGACTTGAGCCTGGCCTACACCCCGGGAGTTGCCGAACCATGCTGCGAGATCGCCAAAGATCCGGGGCTGGTTTACGATTATACATCCAAGGGGAACCTGGTGGCCGTAGTCACCGACGGATCCGCGGTTTTAGGCCTCGGCGACATAGGGGCCGCGGCATCGATGCCGGTGATGGAGGGAAAGGCGATCCTATTCAAGGGGTTTGCCGACGTAGACGCCTTCCCGATCTGCATAGATTCAAGGGACCCCTCGGAGATCGTGGAGGTCACAAAGAGGATATCCACAGTCTTCGGCGGGATCAACCTGGAGGACATCAGCGCGCCTCGCTGCTTCGAGATCGAGGACCGACTGAAGCGAGAGCTCGATATCCCGGTCTTTCACGACGACCAGCACGGAACCGCCGTGGTGACGGGAGCCGCCATGATCAACGCCCTCAAGATCGCTAAAAAGAGTTTTGAAGACGTCAAGGTCGTCTTCAGCGGGGCCGGAGCTGCGGGGGTCGCCGTATCCAAGTTTCTGATGAGCTTCAGCGTCCGCGACATCATCCTCTGCGACAGCAAGGGGATAATACACCAGGGACGCTCCGACCTCAACCCCTCCAAGATGGAGATGGCGAGGATCACAAACCCCCATGGAAAGACCGGATCTCTCGCCGACGCCATGAAGGGGGCGGACGTCTTCATCGGGGTTTCAGCGCCTGGGATCGTGACCGAGGAGATGGTCAGGTCGATGGCCACTGAGCCGATAGTATTCGCCATGGCAAATCCCGTCCCCGAGATCATGCCTGACCTGGCGAAGGAGGCCGGGGCGAGGGTCGTCGCAACAGGACGGTCGGACTTTCCAAACCAGGTGAACAACGTCCTCGGATTCCCCGGCATCTTCAGGGGGGCCCTCGACGTCAGAGCGAGGGACATAAACGAGGAGATGAAGATGGCGGCGGCGAGAGCAATAGCAGAGCTTGCGGAGCCGATCTCAGAGGACCGGATTATCCCATCACCCCTCGACCGGCGGGTGGTGCCGAAGGTCGCCGAGGCGGTGGCGAGGGCCGCCATCGAGTCGGGGGTCGCAAGGCTCAAGGTAGATCCTGCGGAAGTCGGGCGAAGCGCCGCCGAGAGGATCGGGCTTTCGGGCTAGCCGGCGGCGAGAGAGAAGCGTAGGCGGCCAAGCTAGAGGGCGAGGCCGAGGACTTGTGGGATGCGGCGCGGCTGGAGGCGCTGACGGTCTACCTCGGCGAGGTGTCGAAGATCACCGCGAAGGGGCCGAAGACCTATCAATACTATTTTGCATCCTGGAAGGTGGGGGATAAGGTCGTTAACAAGTACATCGGATCTCCTCGAAAGATGACACGAGAAGCAGCTACGGAGAAGGCCCGGAAGCTGAAGGCAGAGGCGCTGGGGGTTCGATGATCTCCTCTTTTGTTATGTGACTCCCAAACAAAGGGTGCAAGACAAAAAGGTCTATGGATCCCTTTGTCCTAATACCTTAAACAACTTTCCACCCATCCGCGAATCTTCGATCTGAAAGAGAAGATCGAGGGGATGGGCAGCGTGCCGAATGTGAT
>DAQG01000026.1 GCA_002502785.1 Methanothrix harundinacea
GCTCCGGCCGGGATTTGAACCCGGGTCTTCGGCTCGAAAGGCCGGAATGATTGGCCGGACTACACTACCGGAGCACTTGGTCTTCAGGTCCGATCTTCCCAGAACCCTTCGTTCGGGTCATTGGGTGGCCGGGCCACCAACTCCCAAACTTTGGCCCTCTATATGTATGTTTCTGATTCCGGGCCACAACGCATGCAAAAATCCCGAGAGCGGAATAGTCCCGGGCGGATTCGAACCACCGTCCCAGGCTCCAAAGGCCTGCAGGATTGACCACTACCCCACGGGACTTCCTCGTCGCTCCCAGGCTTGCAGCGCAATCTGCAGGTCTATCTGCATAAGATATATATGCGCTTCCCCGCGAGGGATTCATAGATGAAGCTTCTCACCAAGCCCCATACGAGCCAGCGGAGGCTCATAGAGATCCTCAGGGTGATAAACGTGTCCGATAAACCCATCGGAGCGAGAGCCATCTCCGACGAGCTCTCCAACAGGGGATACGAGGTTGGGGAGCGGGCCGTCAGGTACAACCTCAAGATAATGGACGAGCTGGGGTTCACCAAAAAGGAGGGTTACAGCGGCCGGACCCTCACACCCTTAGGAAAGAGGGAGCTGTCCGATGCCCTAGTGGATGACAGGATAGGTTTTGTCAACACCCGGATCGAGGAGTACATGTACCGGTCGAGCTTTGATCCCGCTTCTGAGAGCAACAGGGCGGTGGTCAACACCAGCCTTTTGGATAAGAGGGATTACGAGAGGGCTATAGAGATAATGAGGCGGGTCTTCGATGCAGGCTTTGCGGTGAGCAGGAGGGTTTTGATCCAGGACGAAGGCGAGGAGATGGGAACTTTGCAGATACCCGGAGGTTTCTTGGGCATCTCTACCGTCTGCAGCATCACGTTAGACGGGATGCTCCTCCGGAGTGGAATTCCGGTCAATACCACCTTTGCGGGCGTCGTTGAGGTGAAAAACGGGGTTCTCTCCGAGTTCACTGATCTGATAGCTTACGCGGGCTCATCTCTCGATCCCATGAGGGTCTTCATGTCGCGAAAGACCACGCAGGTAAGCGAGGCTGTGAGTACAGGTAACGGCTGGGTGCTGGCCAACTTGAGGGAGATTCCGGTGGCTGCGATCGATCAGGCCCAGGATCTGCTGGACCGGGCAAAAGGTGCCGGCATCGATGGCCTGATGAATATGAGTGAGCCTGGGGAACCGAACATGGGTTGTCCTGTGGGTGCCGGGAAAGTTGGCATCGCCTTCTGTGGAGGTGTCAACGCCGTGGTGGCGGTCGAGGAGCAGGGAATTGATATCAGGACGATGCCCATCTCTTCTCTGCAAGACTACGGCAGGATGAAAGAGCTCCGTTGAATTTGACCATAGAGTATAAGATCTGTCATGCCGAAGGGTCGACTGTGGGGATGTTGATTCGCGAAGTTCGACTTCTGATGCCGTTCTTGCTGCTCTATGCGGCTTTTGTCGCCATCTTTATGGGCGCCGCACTATGTGATCAGTCCGGAAGTTCCGACACAATCTCTCTTGGATCGGGGCCGCGCCCCATCTACAGGATCGGATACTCAGGCGACGGCCCCGTAGACATCGACGAGCTGATAGATAAGGTGCAGAGCAGCTCGATGGCCTCGGCGGAGGGGTCTGATGATCCCGTCTATTCAGGTCAAGCTTCTCAGACTGTATCGTCTCAGCCGTCAGCATCCTCGGAGGTGCCCCAGTTCGATTCGCCAGCTGAGCCCGACGACCCGGGTCCTTCGCAAGACGCCACGAAAGATGATGGTGCCACCGATCGATCTCAGATCGAGGCGGAAGAGAGCGAAGACGAAAAGCCACCTTACGTGAGGGTTCCTGTAGTCTCAGATCCACCCGGAGCTGAGGTTTACATAGACGGGATGTTCTACGGCGTCACCCCTTTCATCGCGACGGTGGAGCCGGATAGCCACCTCGTAGAGGTTTATCTCGATGGCTACTGGAACTGGTTCAATATCGTCGACTTCACTGGGAGCTCCAGTACGATCCCCATCACTCTTGCTTCCAGGCAGCCCATCTCCCTCGCGACAAACGAGTCGAAAACGGTCCTGGATATCTCGCCTTCCCAGGAGCCCCATCCCCCAATTGAGGCGAACGGCTCCGGGAACGTCACGTCCACATCGGCTGACGATGCCGATTTCTGGGAGGAGAACTACAGAAAGTTTCTCATCGTCGTGGCCCTTCTCTCTTTCCTGATCGGATCGGGAAGCATCGCTACCTGGGCCAGGTCGCGCCTCACCACCTCGGTCAAGATAAGTTTCCCCAGGGACGGAGAGGACAGGTGGGCGGGCCTCGTCGAGGGTCAATCCAGCAGGATTCGCGGAACAAAGAAGCAGGTCTACGTTCTGGTCAGGTACGACGACGATCACCTCCAGGTTAGAAAGAGGGTGGAGCCGAACCGCGACGGTCGCTGGTCTACGCGATGCGAGGTCGAGGAGGGGACGGTCTACAGAATCTATGCTGTGGTGGTGGACAGACCCCTAAACGAGGGAACGTACCTTGAGGAGGTACCTTCTCATCGCGCCATATCCGAGGTCGGACCAGTGACTGGGAGAAGGAAAGCGCCGAAGTCTGCCGATTGATGGCGAGGTCGATCCGGTCGGCGTAGGGTCCCGGATAAGGTTTTATATGTTGATGGGGCGTAGTGGCCCTGTTCAGTTGCGAGGAGAAAAAATGGACTTCAGAGTTGTTATTTCAGATCCCCAAAGCGGGAAAGCTTACCAGGTGGAGGCGAAGGACGCCGCTGCCAACAAGTTCCTTGGCCGAAAGATCGGCGACGTAATCGACGCCGATGCCGTGGGCATGCCCGGCTATACGATAGAGATCACCGGAGGAAGCGATCGCGAGGGATTTCCGCTTCGCCGCGACCTTCCAGGACCCAAGCGCAGAAAGATCCTGATCGCCAGCGGGACCGGGTACCATCCTTCAGAGAAGGGACGGAGGAAGAGGAAGTCCGTCCACGGTCGCGATATATCCGCCGACGTCGGTCAGATCAACGCCAAGATCGCGGAACGCGGCGCAAAACCGGTAGAGGAGCTGCTTGGGGCAGCCCCCTCTGAATGAGCGATCCTGGCTTGAAATCAGAACATTGTCTTGCAGGTCGCCCCTATTCGCGACGATGGCGGAGACGGCGGCGATTCGCTTGAGACGGGGCACCGCGGGCTCACAGATCGCTCTGCAAGTTCGGCCGGAGCGATCATCGCGTCGGAAAAAGGCCTTCGCAGCATGGCGAGAGGTCTTTGAAGATTCGGCTTTAAAGAAAGGTCGGAAGTCCCGGATAACCCCAGATGGGATGTCGGAGGACGTTGGCATGGCAGAAGAGGCCCATCAACCAGAACCCCCGCCCAGATCTTGGCGAGGTGCTAACCATGGTGGAGTTCGAGGCGGCGGAGGACGTGTCGTTGCTCTCTCGGGCTGGGGCGGACCAGTCCCTCTTAGTGGCCATGCCCTCGGAGGCGAACGATGACTTCGCCTCCGCCCTCGGGAACGTCTCGAAGATCGTAAAACAGAGCTTTTTTGCCCTCGTCATCTGCGCGGCGGCGGACATATTCGCCGGGTTCTCTATAGCCAAAATGTCCTACCTTTTGGCCCTGTATCCGGGCCTGATCATTCTGATACCCAGCTCCATAAACCTGCGGGGCAACATCTTCGGCTCTTTCGGGGCGAGACTGGGCACCAGCTTTCACACAGGCGAGATCTCGCCACCTCTGGGAAGATCCGAGGCCCTCCGCCAGCAGATGGGTGGTGTTGCGGTTCAGACGCTTTTCATGCCTCTGGTTCTCGCCTTCGTGGTGAAAGGGTTCGGTCAGGTCGCTGGGCTTGAGACGATGAGCATCTACGATCTGGTGCTGATAGCCGTCGTCAGCAGCCTACTCTCGGGCTTGGTCCTTCTGGCATTCACGCTGGTCATGATGAACCAGAGCTTCAAGAAGGGGTGGGACCCGGACAACATATCGGTGCCCCTGATCACCGCTGCGGGCGACGTGATCACCATCCCACTACTTTTCGCCTCCGCGATCTTAGTTTCGATGATGAGCTATCCTCTGGCGAAGGCGCTGACCCTTCTTTTCATAATGTTCTCCACCGCGGCTTTGGTCTACAGCCTGGGGTCGGGCCGTCTGATTATGGTCAGGATCGTGAGACAGTCCCTGCCCGTGCTGGTGGTTTCCACAATCCTAGCCACCGTCGCCGGGATCTTCATGGGGATGACCGAGGAGATGCTGATAGCCTTCTCCACAGTTCTGCTTTTGATCCCAGTCTTCAACGCGGAGGGCGGAAACCTCGGCGGAATCCTCTCTTCCCGGCTAACTTCCGCTTATCACCTGGGGATGATCAAGATGGGCAGAAGGCCCGAAGGCGAGACTAGGACCAACTTCAGCTGCACCCTTCTCCTATCAGTTCTGATCTTCCCGACACTGGGTTTACTCGCCTTCGTCGTATCGAAGGCCTTCGGGATGGAAGCCCTGGGGTTCGTCGATATAATCTTCATCTGTCTCGTGGCGGGGCTATTCACCACACTCTTGACCATCTTCGTAACCTACTACTTCACCTACTTTTTCGTGAAGATTGGGGTCGATCCCGACAACGTGACGATACCGATGATCACGAGCGTGATGGACGTTTTGGGGACCGCATCTTTGATCCTGGTCACCATGGCTGTGATATCGGCCTGAGAAATCGCGGCTCGAGAAAATCATGGGAAAAAGGCCTTTTGGCGACGCGGGTAGTACCTTTGCAGTTTCGCGGGCTTCTTGCATCGCGACCTAGTGAGATATCGCGAAATTTGATATCTAGCTCATCGGTTCGCGACGAGGTCTTGCACCCTGTCCAGGGCTTTGGGGATCTGTCCCCTCTGGGTGGCCTTCATCTGGTCGGGTGGCAGCATCGCGAAGAGGGCGTCCATCAGCCGGTCGCTTTTCATCATCTTGTCGACGATCTGCCTGATCCTGACGGAGTTTTCAAGCTCTTTTCCCATCTCCGTCGCGATGCGCGACGGGTAATCCCTGAGAACTCCAACGCCTTCAATGTGCCGCGCTGCGACCTCTCCTGCTGCAAGTCCTCCCACCATCGCGAGAGGTATCCCCCCGCCAGAGGTGGCCATCACCTGGCCTGCGGCATCCCCTGCCAGAAGGACGTTTCCCTTCTGGATCGCGGGCGGCATGTCGCCTGCCGGGACGAGCCCCCTCATCACCGCCGTCACCTCGCCCCTTTGGAGCTTCTCTTTCGCGATCGGATGGTCCCGGATGAAGGTGTCGAGGACGTCGCGAAGCCTTTTTCCGTGGAGGTAGGCGGATCTAGCACCGACGCCGACGTTCGCGACGTCCTCGCCCAGGGCTATTATCCAGGCGTACCCTCCGGGGGCAGACCTCGTCCCAAAATACATCTCCGCGGCCGCGGGGTCGATATCGACGTCAGCCATCTCGTACTCGAGGCAGACGCCCATCTCCTGCCGGAAGGCCATCTTCGCGCCCCTGGCGGTGGCGGAGCTGGGGCCGTCGGCGCCGATGACCACCTTCGCCTCAAGCTCGCCGGAGGTTCGGCCCGAAAGCCTGAGCGCGGTACCTTCCAGATGCGCGCGGGTTTCGACCAGCACTCTGGCTCCGGCCCTAGCCGCCCTCCAGGCGAGGTCGCGATCAAAGCCCCTCCGATCGACCACCCTTCCACGAACCGGAAACTCCTTCGCCTTTCCCGAGGGGGCGTAGATTCTCTGGAGACTGGTTCTGTGGAGGATGTGCCGCTCGGGAATCTCAGCGAGGGTCTCGGGAATATTCGCACTGGGGAGGAGGTCACGCAGCTCTCCAACTTCTGGAAGAAAGCCGCCGCATTGAACTGGAGATCCGATCTCCCTCTTCCTCTCGATCAGGACAACGTCAGCTCCCAGCTTCGCCGCGGCCTCGGCGGCGGTGGAGCCTGCAGGGCCCGCCCCCACCACTGCGATATCGAACTTGTCCCGATCGTACCTCATCTCTTTCTCTCCCGTCTTTCACCTGGATGGCGTCGCTGAAAGGCCTAGGCCCAGGAGAGTCTCTTCGATCTCCCGGTAGGATAGGTAGATCTCATCCTTCTGCCTCTCGATCAGGTCCCTTCTCGGCTCGGCCGAGAGCCAGATCGAGAGACGATCTGCGCGAACCATCTTCACCGAGGCGAGCATATCGGCCTGGGTGAGCCTGTAGACCGTGTCCTTGCCGGTGAGCTCAAACCAGGCTTTGTGCTTTGACTCCAGCCTCTCCAAAAACTCGATCCATTCGAGCTTTTCCTCGATCCTGCCGCCGTCGGTCATCAGGGGCGCGATGTCGAGGCGGAGGTGGAGTTGGGCCCTCTCGCCCGAGACCTTCTCCTCGATCTTCGATGCGATATTTCCATATTCGGGATCGGTCCGGTCGGCGGCCAGGGTGCCGTCGCCATAGACCTCTCTTCCCACGTCGGCGAAGAAGGGCGCAAGCCTAGCGGGCTCGGGCCTCGTCGTCGCGAGGGATATCCCGACGAAGACGAGGGCACTCAAGGATAGGCCTATCAAAACGCCGTGTTCTGCGAGAATTCCGTAGCTCGCCAGTTTTGGTGCGGCCGTTTCCAGGGGCGCCTTGAGAAGGAATTTCTCGTAGGATATGAGGGCTATTTGGGTTCCACCGCCGACGATCACCGCCGCGAGAGCTCCCCATCGAGTCGCCCGTTTCCAAAAGAGGCCACCCATGATCGGGAAGAAGTACGAAGTCGTCCCGATCACCGTCGCGATGATCACGGCCTCGACGATGCTATCGACCTTGAGGGCTATGCCAGCGGAGATCGCGATCATGACTATGACGAGGACCCTGTTTATGACCAGCATTTCTTTCATGCTAGCCTGGGGCCTGATGTGTCTTTGGACGATATCTCTCGATATGCACGAGGCGCCGGAGGTCGCGAAGGTGTCGGCGCAGGACATGGAGGCTGCTGCAAAGCCTATCGCGACGAAAGCTACCAGGGATCCTGGCAGGCTGTCCAGGATGAACGTGAGGTATAGCATCTCGGCTTCGATCTCTCCAGCCGGCAGCGGATAGATTGCGCGAAGGGCGACGGCGGTGACGAAGCAGACGAGGTAAACGATGCCGAGGAGGGCGGCTCCCAGGATGAGGCCCCGCCTCGCCGACCTGTCGTCGCGAGCCGCCCAGATCTTCTGCCATGGGTCCTGCTCTGCGACCCAGCCGGGCAGCAGGGCGAGCTGGAGGACGAGGGCTCCGGTGACGCCGCCCAGGATGAAGAGGTTCCACCAGTCGGCGCCGAGGGAGGCCGAGGCCGCGGCTACGGTTGTCCCACTCTCCAGGGAAACCCTCGTCGCGAGGAGGGCGACGGCGACTGCAACCCCCGCGAGGAAGATGAACTGGACCGCGTCGGTCCATACGACGGCCCGAAAGCCGCCGAGGCTGACGTAGATCGAGACCGCCACCGCCATTATCAATACCGCGTAGATGGGCGGGACCCCGAAGAAAGCTTCCAGGACCAGCTTGAACCCGATGAAGTCGGTCACCGCGAATAGGATCATGGTGATGGCGATGGCCAGGGCCACCGGCGCCCTGACGTGAGGGTGGTACCTTATCTCGAGAAGTTCCGGCTGGGTCATGGCCAGGATGTTCTTGACCCTCTTTGCTATGATGGCGATGATCAATAGGCCTGCAACGTTCGGAAATACCCAGACCCAGACCGATCCCACGCCGATGAAGATAAATAGGCCGGTAGCGAGCAGGAGGGCGCTCGCCGTCAGCCACGAGGCCGCGGCCGATAGGCCGATGTTGGCGGCGCCGATCTCCCGGCCCGCCAGCCAGAAGTCTGTCACAGATCTTTGCCCTCGGGACGATCGGAGCCCGATGCCGATGAGCACCGCTATGTACAGGCTCAAAAGCAGGAGGAAGAGATGATAGGAATCCATTCGGTCACCTGTGGTTCAGAGGAATCGCGAATATTTAAGGGATTAGATTCGCGGTTTTTCGAGCCGGAATGGGCAGTTGTCTCGTTTGGCAACATATCTATTTGAGTGGCTTATTTTGTTCCCGAATGAGGCATAAGAGATGCCACGTCCCCTTTTGACCGCGGAAGACTTAAGGAGGCGACGCCTCATTCTCGTTCAGAGGTTGTTCTCATGAGAAGCGATATCACCAAGGTCGGATCCGAAAGGGCGCCCCACCGGGCTCTCCTCAAGGCCACCGGCCTCATCGATGAGGAGATCGGTCGTCCCTTCGTGGGGGTCGTAAACTCTTGGAATGAGTTCATACCGGGCCACATCCACCTGGACAAGATCGCCCAGGCCGTCAAGGCCGGGATCAGGATGGCGGGCGGCGTCCCCTTCGAGTTTCACACCATCGGCCTCTGCGACGGGATCGCCATGGGCCACAAGGGGATGAGGTACTCCCTTCCCAGCAGGGAGATCATCGAGGACACCATCGAGGTGATGATGGAATCTCACCAGCTCGACGGGATGGTCCTGGTATCTTCTTGCGACAAGATCGTGCCGGGCCACCTGATGGCGGCGGGCAGGCTGGACGTTCCAGCGATAGCCGTCACCGGCGGACCCATGTACCCTGGCTTCGCCTGCGACAAGGAGCTGGACCTGATCGACGTCTTCGAGGGTTGGCAGAAGGGCGGCGAGGTCCTGGAGGTCCTGGAGAACCTGGCATGTCCCGGCGCAGGCTCCTGTGCCGGCCTCTTCACGGCAAACACCATGACATGCCTCACGGAGACTATGGGGATGAGTCTACCCGGCTGCGCGACCGCCCACGCCGCGGACGCTAAGAAGATGAGGATCGCAAAGAAGTCCGGGGTGAAGATAGTCGAGCTGATCGAGAAGGGTATCACCGCGAGGAAGATCGTGACCCCCGAGTCGCTGGAGAACGCCATCAGAATGGACATGGCCATCGGCGGGAGCACCAACACCACCCTCCACGTACCGGCGGTGGCTTCAGAGTTCGAGATCGACCTAGACCTGGAGAAGTTCGACGAACTGAGCAGGGATACGCCTCACCTCGTCAACCTCCGGCCGGGCGGGCCCCATCACATCCTCGACCTAGAAAGGGCTGGGGGCATCCCCGCAGTGATGAAGCGGCTTGAATCGAAGCTGAACCTGGACGTCCTCACGGTCACGGGCAGGACCCTCGGCGAAGAGATCGCAAAGTTCAGACCGGCAAACCCCGAGACCTATGCCAAGGTCGTCGCAACCCTCGATGCTCCGGTCCATCCCGAGGGCGGGATCGCGATCCTGAAGGGGAGCCTATCTCCGGAGGGGTCGGTCGTCAAGCAGACGGCGGTATCCGAGGAGATGAGAAAGCATACCGGTGCCGCCAAAGTCTACAACTCCGAGGAGGAGGCCCTGGCGGGGATCGTCGGTGGCGAGGTCGTCGCAGGAAACGTCGTCATCATCAGGTACGAGGGTCCCAAGGGCGGCCCGGGCATGAGGGAGACGTTGTCACCCACATCGACGATTCAGGGTGTGGGCCTCGGAAACTCCGTCGCCCTGATCACCGACGGCAGGTTCTCGGGAGGCACTAGAGGGCCGTGCATCGGCCACGTATGTCCCGAGGCCGCTGTGGGCGGGCCCATCGCTCTCGTGGAAGATGGCGACGAGATCAAAATCGACATCGACGCGCGAAAGATCGACCTTCTGGTTGATTCCTCGGAGCTTGAGAAGCGGAAAGCCGCATGGAAGCCGCCAGAACCGAAGGTCACAAAGGGTATGCTCGCCAGGTACAGCAGGTCCGTCACCTCTGCGAGCCGAGGCGGTGTTTTAAGGTAGGTTCGAAGATGGCTCAGAAAGGCGCCAGGTCTCAGAAGGATACCGGGCCTCAGAAGGGTATCAGGTGTTTTGTCGCCGTCGACCTTCCCGATTCGATGCGCGACCAGATCGCAAAAGTCCAAAGGGAGATCGACCTGCCGGGAGTGAGGCTCGTCAAGCCGGGCCTCATCCACATCACTCTCAAGTTCCTAGGCGACGTTCCCCTTTCGAAGGTGGACCGGGTGGCTGAAGCCCTGAGAGGCGTAAAGCGCCCGGCCTTCACAGCAAAGGTCGGGGGTATCGGGGCTTTTCCGGGCAGGTCGATTAGGGTGGTCTGGATCGGGGTCGAGGGCGAGTTCGAGGAGCTATTCCGCGCAGTCGAAGCTGCTCTCATTCCCCTCGGGTTCGAGCGGGAGGGTAGGAAGTACACCTCTCATGCCACCATTGCCAGGGTGGGCAGGCCCAGCCCCGAGACGACCAGCCTCCTCGCTTCAAAGCTTGACCCCTTCAGGGAGATCGACCTTGGAGAGTTCAGGGCAGAAGAGTTTCTCCTAAAGAAGAGCACCCTCACCCCCGGAGGCCCCATCTACGAGGACATCGCAGCCTTCCCACTCTCGAGTCCTTGAGGTGGTTCTATCCAGGGTAAGGCCCTCTTTCGAGGAGCGAGAGAGGCTCAGCTCCATTGCGAGAAAGGTCTTATCGCGGATCGAAGACCTGGCCTGGTCCGGAGGCGTCGAATGCGAGACGATCCTGGTGGGGTCTGCGGCCAGGGGCACCTGGCTCTCGGGAGACCACGACCTGGACGTCTTCATCGGAGTTCCCGAGGGATCGTCCCTCGTGCCCGCCCTGGAGATCGCAAGGCTTGTCGCCCCAAAGTTTGAGGAGCGGTACGCGGAGCACGCCTATGTCCACGCCCTCTTTGAGGGGTTTGAGCTCGACCTCGTGCCATGCTACCTGGTGGAGGATGCCTCCAGAATCATCTCGGCCGTCGACCGTACCCCCTTTCACAACCGGTACGTATCACGCAGGATAATGGGGCTCGAAGACGAGGTCCTCCTTTTGAAGCAGTTCATGAAGGGTATCGGGGTCTACGGGTCGGAGCTGAAGGTGGGCGGATTCTCCGGCTACCTGGCCGAACTTCTCGTGATCAGGTACGGTTCATTTCTCGGCGTGCTGGAGAAGGCTGCCCTCTGGCGTCCTGGAGAGGTGATCGACCTTGAGGACCACACTTCCCTGAGCCATGAAGACCCCCTGGTCGTCGTCGATCCCGTCGACCCGGGAAGAAACGTCGCCGCCGCCCTCACCCTCGACAGGATGTTCCAGTTTGTGGCCGCGTCCCGTCTCTTCCTGAAGGAGCCGGACCTGGAATTCTTCTTCCCATCGCCGATTTCGCCCCTATCCGACCAGGAGCTTCAGGAACATATCGCGAAACGGAAAAGCACCCTGATATTGCTGGAGTTCGCAGCCCCCGACCAGGTGGAAGACGTCGTCTTCCCTCAGCTGAGAAAGGCCGAGCAGTCGGTCCGTGCCCTCTTGGATCGAAACGGCTTTTCGGTCCTGCGATCGGACGCCGACTGGCATAGATTCGTTCTCGCTGAAATGGGCGAGGGCGAGATGGGCGGCTCAGGGAAATCTGGAAGTTATGGCGCGATCAGGATGCTCTTCGAGCTGGAGGTCGCCTCACTTCCCAGAGTCGAAAGAAGGGTCGGCCCTCCGGTCTGGGAGGCGGAGCACGCGAAGATGTTCATATCCAGCCATCCTGATACCTTTTCAGGCCCTTACGTTGAGGACGGCCGGCTGGTGGTGGAGGTCGCCCGAAAGTTCGTCGAGGCCAAAGAGCTGCTCTGTGCCCGGATGGAGAGCCTATCCCTCGGGCGCCACCTCGGCCCCGAGCTGAGGCGTGGATACAAGATATACGGGGGCCTGGAAATCCTGAAGATCGGGGACCCTGAGTTCAGAGTTTTCATGGCCAGGTACTTTTCGGCGCGAGAGAGGATCTCCTGACTCTATTTTCGTCCTCAACCGAAGCAGTTCCAGTAGAGGCTCATCGCCCTCTTCACCTCTTCTATCTTCTCTGCCGCCCTGGGGTCTTCTCCGACCTCGATCCGCGCCAATGCTTCCCCTTTGAAGGCCCTCAGTATCGCCACTATCGAGTCGGCGAGGGCGTTGAGGTTGTACCCTCCTTCGAGGGCTGCGACAAGCCTGCCCTCGCAGCAGGAGTCGGCGATCTCTTTCACTGTGGCGGCCATCGATCCAAAGGCTTCGGTGCTGAGATTCATGCCGCTGAGGGGATCTGCCTGATGCGGATCCTGACCGGCCGAAACGAGGATGACGTCTGGGTCGAACTCCAACGCCACGGGCTTCAGAATCTCCTCGAAGGCGGCCAGGTATCCGGATTCACCCGTTCCCCATGGCAGGGGCACGTTCACCGTGAACCCTTCAGCGCCGTCCATGCCCAGCTCTTTCACCCTTCCTGTCCCGGGATAGTGGGGCGACTGGTGGGTGGAGAAGTACAGAACAGTCCTGTCGTCGTAGAAGATCGCGCTCGTCCCGTTTCCGTGGTGGACGTCCCAATCTACTATCAGGACCTTTTCTAGCCCTATCTTCTGGGCGTGCTTCGCCCCTATGGCCACGTTGTTGAATATGCAAAATCCCATTCCTCTGTTGGGAAGGGCATGATGCCCCGGGGGCCTCACCAGGGCGAAGGCGTTGTCGAGGCCGTTTTTCACCACGTCGATGCCGGTTATAACTCCGCCCGCCGCCATGAGGGCAGCTTCGTAGGATCGCTGGGAGACGACGGTGTCGAGGTCCAG
The DNA here is from genome assembly GCA_002502785.1 of Methanothrix harundinacea. Taxonomy (GTDB): domain Archaea; phylum Halobacteriota; class Methanosarcinia; order Methanotrichales; family Methanotrichaceae; genus Methanocrinis; species Methanocrinis harundinacea_A. The sequence continues at coordinate 12,589 of DAQG01000026.1, forward strand.
GTATCCTCCACCCCGCTCGGAGATGGTCCTGACCTGGTTGATGTAGCCCGGGGAGTGGATCGTTCCCACCTCCTCGAGGGTGGCAGGCCTCGGGGTGACGAACTCCAGGTCCAGGCCCGAGGACTCTATCTTCTTCAGGGTTGTAGTGAGCCGCTCCTTCCTCTCGGGATGGCCGTCGGTATCGTGCTCAAGGTAGATGGGGTGGTATATAAGGCAAGTTCGCGCCATATGGCCCTCTCTATCGACTCTGATGGTAAAACAATTTTCCCTGCGATCTGAAGGGGGTCCTGTGGTCCTTTGACTTTATCAGGCGGGGATTTCATGGAATTATCCGATTTAAAATGGCTGGATACGCCCCAAGTGCCATATAATACCATTTGAAGACAAATAAGGCATGATAATGGTTTTATGCTGGTAAAACTACCATATTTCTGTTTAATTTTTTCGTCTCGTTTTATCCTGTTTTATCCTATTTGTTTTTGGTTTATACCCTTTAATCCTATATCGAAATTTTACCGTTTTTGTCTTAACATATTTTATATTTCTTGCTGGCGTCTTTCTGGTGTGGTCTGCCCACCAGATCTTGCGGATCGGTCTTCGATCGATTGTTCTGCCATCCAGAATTTCAGGTGCAGGGGGATGATGTCTCAAAAGAGAGACCACAAAAGATATATGGTGAAATTCTCTATCATATCCCCATAGTCCCAACGGGATCGGGAGGGTGATGTAGCTATACAGTGTCATATTGATGCCAAACAGCACCTGATGGCGCAGTTTGGTCGCGCCGCAGTGGCGGGGAGATCAGTGTGGGCAATAGTTTTAAGAATAACCATACTGTATGCTGCATGAACCTAACCCCAATAGGGGAAAAGTAGGAGGTTAACGAAATTATGAAGAAAGTGACCGCGATTACGCTTACCGCATTTGTATTGCTACTCGCGTCAGCGATGGCAGTAAGCGCAGTCGATAAGGTGGAAATCCGGGGTCCAGTGGCTACGGTCGAAAACGCGGCCTACACCTGGGACGCACAGCAGTTCTCCGGTTTCTACTACGACATCGACGACAACATCGGAACTGAGACGATCACCCTGACCGTCGCTGATGGCGCTCTCGCCGAGCCCAACGGTGTTGTGTACGAGACCACCGCTCAGACGACTGACTTTGAGTTTGAGGAGTGGGGCAAGTACTGGACCATCGGCTTCCTTGCTGAGGAGTTCTTCGCCGCTTACGAAGAGGACACTCCCGCGACCGCATATCTGGCCGACGACTCCACTGACACCAACCTGATGGTCGACGAGCAGCTCTCCAAGGTCCTGACCGACGATGATGAAGAGAGGACCTTCACCTCCGGCACGCCTCTGAAGCTCGCCGAGGACTATGAGCTCGCCATCCAGGCTATCGATCTCGACGGCAACAAGGTATACGTCCAGCTCATGAAGGACGGCCAGGTCGTTGACTCTTCTGTTGTTGAGCCCTCCAAGGACAACGCAGATGTCCAGGACAAGACCTACACCTACA
>DAQG01000061.1 GCA_002502785.1 Methanothrix harundinacea
CAGTCGCGTCTGAGCGGCGCTCGCAAGATCGTATCTGCGATCTTCTCGTATACCCATCGCGAGACTGACGTCACCGAGAAGCATTTCGTGCGGGTGGACACCACAGAGGTCTTCCCGTTCATGGTCACCAAGATGGCGCCATACTACGACAGGTGAACAAAAGTAAAAGGAGGTGAAAAAGAATGGGTACTTGTTGTTCAATATGTCAAGCACCTGATGGGACATATTACGGAGGAGTTACGAGGATATATAATGTGTCTAGTTGCCCTCCGCCAGGATACAGTCGAGAATGTGATCCCGGTTGGCCTGTGTATTGGTGGTGTTAGATAAAGGCTGCCCTCCTGATTGAGGGCAACCTATATTTTTATAGCTGGCTTAACGTCATTTTGTGGGCATGACCGCCTGGGTAGTTTATCGCAACTGAGTTGATTTATCTCAGTTGGTGAAGCACATAGTTGTGGTTTTCACGCTCGACAACTATATGGGTAGACTATCATCACCTGTATCTTAATAAAACTGTTTGAGAGATGAAAGGAAATCTCGATTCATCCCTCAGATGTTGAGTCATGTAGCTTTCCCTCGGCATAAATACGTCTCAATCTTTCTGAAGTTTTGCTTGCACACCCACGAAGCGCTCGTTAGCAGTGCTGGGCAGGTCCACCGCCCACAGGAAGGCTCTCCAGGTCAGAGCATCTTCATCTTGCAAGGTCCATGTGCTCCATGCAAATGTGGCACTATCTCCTTCCGCTTGTTTCGTCCAGTTAGCAGCTTTAAATTGATCCCCGTAGTGAGCAACCAGAACTGAACTATTCATGCTGGTCTCCATGGTGATGCTGGTACTAACGAGATCGCTCCTGCTAGTTCCAGAGCCTTGATTAAATTCTTTGGAGTCATATGAAGCAACCAGCGTGGGCAGAGGTTTCAGCCAGTTGTCCTCTGTCTCCCTGCAAGCTTTGCAAGACGAATATTCGGGATCAGTTTCGATATTAAGACGAACATCCGTGAGGCCGCTCTCAATGGGATATGCTCTAATGGTCAGCGGAGGGTCATTATTGTTCTGACACATAATGAGTTTGATTTCATTGAATGCAAAGCCTCTTCGTTGTTCTATTTCACTCCAGTTGCCGGCCGCCATGCTTTCCCTGTAAAAGTCCAAAACCTGCTCAGGAGTTAGGTTAGTATCGAGCACTATATTGATGTTCTTTCTCCCTTGTATCATGCTCCCTATTATTCTGGCATCATCGGGTATCGGTAGATCAATGATGGGCATATTATCGGGAAGCCGCCCCACAAGGAGTTGTACCTCCTGCAACAATCCTGGGTCAAGTGGTTCCATTAGACGCATGGCCAGTTCTTCAATAGAAGACCCATTATCTACCTCTGTATTTTCAGAATTGTTACAGCTCTGCCAGGTGGCGACAATGCCAAAATCGTTCTGGTCTATCTGTGCTGAGACATTCCCATCGCCTTGAAGTTTCGCTTGTACTCCCAAGAAACGTTCGTTGGGAGTGCCAGGTAAGTCCACAGCCCAAAGAAGGGCGTTCCATGTCAAAGCATCTTCATCTTGAACGACCCATGTACTCCATGCCGATGAGCCGTTATTCCCTTCATCCTGTTGTGTCCAGTTAGCTGATTTAAGCTGATCGCCGTAGTAGGCAACCAAAGATAAGCTACTCATACTGCTCTTCAGGAGGTTGCTGGTTCCAACGAAATCGCCGCCCACAGACGAGTATTGTTCATAGAAGTCCACCACGACGTCAGGTGGCACCTCATACTTTTGGAGGGGTTTCAAACTGCTCTCCATATCCTCCGTCTTTCTGCACGGTAAATACTTGGGATCGGTATGGACATCCAAGCGAACGTCTGTAGGACCATCTTCAACAGGATATGCTGAAATGGTCAGCGAGGGTTTTCTCTTGCCACGACAAACGATAATTTTATCGTACTCTGCCGAATATTCCACATCCCAGCCACCAGCAGCCATTTGCTCTTTATAGAAGTCAAACACCTGCTCAGGAGTCTGATTGACGTCGAGAACTACGCTGATGCGCTTCTGATCTCGGATAATGCTGCCGACAATCCTGGCGTTCTCAGGTATCGGAAAGTCCATTGGCATATCTTTTGAAATTCCTCCCGCCAGCAGCTGGACCGTATCAACCTCATAGTTACCAGTGTAAGTTTGTTCAGTTTCTAATAATTTTGTGGCTAGCTCTTCAACCGCTTTGTCATATTCCTGTGTTGTCCATTTTACTTTTACCAACCAGGCATCTATACCGCCAGCACCGTAACGGTTTGTAATACCAGCGATGATATATCCACCGTCACTCGTCTCCTGAACCGAAACGCCGTCATCGGTTCCTCGTCGACCTGAGGTCATATCCCACTCCAGGACGCCCTCCGAGTTCGTCTTTATCAGCCAGAGATCGCCAGGAAAGGCTCCGTATGAGGTCGTATAACCGGCGATGATATAACCGCCGTCGCTGGTCACCTGGACGGCTTCTCCCCGGTCATTCCCCGACTCGCCGCCGAGGGGTCCTATGTCCTGTTCCGGCTCGCCGAAGGTCCTGTTCCACTCCTCCTGTCCTTCAGAATCGGTCTTTATAAGCCAGAGATCCGTGCCTTCGGAGCCGAATGAGGTTGTATATCCTGTTATGATATACCCGCCGTCAGAGGTCTCCTGGACCGATTTGCCGCCATCAGCTTCAGACCCGCCGTAAGTTCTGTTCCATTCCTCATTTCCTTCTGAGTCGGTCTTGATCAACCAGAGATCTGTACTTCCGGCTCTGAACGAGGTTGTATCTCCCGTGACGATATAACCGCCGTCGGATGTCTCCTGGACAGAATTGCCGTATTCCGTGCCAAACCCGCCGAAGGTCTTATTCCATTCCTCATTTCCTTCTGAGTCGGTCTTGATCAGCCAGAGGTCTCCATCGCCAGAGCTGAAGGAGTTTGTACCTCCGGTGATTATGTATCCGCTATCTATCGTCCCTTGGATCGACCAGCCAAAATCGAATCCCGAACCTCCAAAGGTCCTGCTCCATTCCTGATTCCCTTTTGAGTCGGTCTTGATCAGCCAGAGGTCACTGCTAACACCATAGGACTCTGTCCTACCTACGATGATATAGCCGCCATCAACTGTCTCCTGAACCGACTTGCCATTATCATATCTAGGCCCTCCGAAGGTCTTATTCCATTCTTCGTTTCCTTCAGAATCGGTCTTGATCAGCCAGGCGTCACCATCTCCAGCGCCGTAAGACTCCGTCACGCCTATAATGACATAACCACCGTCTTTTGTCACTTGGACTTCGCTCGCTAATTCGTTACCTGGACCGCCGTATGTCCTGTTCCACATTTCTTTTACTAATGGTTCGTCTACCTTCTTCACCCAGTCTTCAGCAGCATCCTCGGCCACGGCAGAGGAGCACATTGAGACTAGGGCTATCAACATGGCTAAAACCGTTTTTCTCATCTCTATACCACCACTCCAATTTTATACACCTATAGGTCGCCGAGTTATTGGACTTTAGAGTCGTAAATTCCCGGTCGACTTACCCACTCCGTTTGATTCCCCTATGACTTCTGCAGAACATCAAGCAATTTAAACATTACGTGCGATTTGTGAAAATGAATCCATCTGGATCGAATATAATAGTTCATATTTATTTGAGTTAGAATAATCTCCTATTTAAGCTTTACTTTTTTGTTCGGAAAATCCGAACAATAACCACTTTTTGTTCGGAAAATCCGAACAATTTCGATAGATTTATGTAGGATCTGGACGAAGTTACTGATCGTGCTCCTGAGAAGAGCACACCAAAAGTGAGTGGGGTAAAGAAGATGAGCGAAGTTGAAAAAAATGAGGCGCCGACAGCTGCGCCTCCTGAAAAAATAGTGAACATGGGGCCGCCTCAAACGCCAGAAGGCGGGGATAACGACTGCGGATGCGCGACAGAATCGGCGACTATCGATGCTGGGAAACACGTTCCCAACTACATCTACGCCCTGGGACGAGTCGTGGCCCGTTTTCCAAGCGCTGGAGTGGAGAAGGAGTTCGCCCGAGCTGCAGGAATGACGGTGACGACTGGGCTCACAGATAGGGAGACCTTCCATGCAGTTCTCTCAAAGCCGGAGAACCGATACCTTGCACGCAAGATCTGCTGGGCTCTGACCATCGAGGGCCTGCCAGCCTACGTACTGTTCCCTCGTCACAGAGGAGACCTGGAGGCCTTGGTGGAGGCGATCCGGCCCGTCCCCAAACCCGTGGACGTTGACGTGATCATAGGCGAAAAGGGACCGATCGCACCCCCGGAGATGTGTGGCGGTCTACAGCTTCCGATGGTAGCCTTCGACCACGCCGTCTCCTTCGACCGGGATTCGATGATCAAGTCGATACCTCGACCTGAATCGATCCCTGAGAAGGACGATCCGAAGTTCAGGTCGGCTGCAGGAGAGCTCTTCGACCGAATCATGCAGGTCGCTGACAACATGGGTGAGACCGACGAGCATCGGGCTTTGAACTACCTGGCGGTCCGCTATCCGGCGATCTACGCGAAGGCCGCCGAGGAGTTCGGCCGCAATTTCTCCTTGACCGGCGTGGTGGCAAGACAGTCGCGCTTGAGCGGCTCGCGTAAGATCGTATCTGCGATCTTCTCGTATACTCATCGCGAGACTGACGTCACCGAGAAGCATTTCGTGCGGGTGGACACCACAGAGGTCTTCCCGTTCATGGTCACCAAGATGGCGCCATACTACGACAGGTGAACAAACGTAAAAAGGAGGTGAAATGTATATGTATTGGTGCAAGTGCTATATTAATGGTCAGTTGGTGGCAAGTGAGTACGATGCATACAATTGTCCGAGACCGCATTTTTACTGCGCGGGTCAGACAGTGTGTAATTGCTGAGTAAAGCTGAACCACATAGAAAAAGATACAAAGCACGAACCCCGAACCCCGAAATGGGGGGGTTCTGTGTCCATCAATTTTTATACATTTTGAGAGCGTTTGCAGCCGCTTCTTAGACCATAGGATTTCTGTCGTTAAGCTTCTGTTTCAATGGTTCTATTGCTCTTATATCTCTGAGATCGCCAAGCGACGCCGCGGCTGTTGCTCGAACATGAGCGTCATCGTCCTCGAGAGCCTTGATCAGTGGTTCTACCGCCCTTGCATCCCCAATAAATCCGAGAGACCCCGCTGCATTCATCCGGACACTTGGAATGTCATCATCAAGTGCTTGGATCAACGGTTCCACCGCCCTTACATCCACCATCTTCCCGAGGGGCCATGCAGCGTTTATTCGTACCCGGTCATACGAATCGTTAAGCGCCTGGATTAACGGCTCTACAGCTCTTGCATCCCCAATAAATCCGAGAGCTTCTGCAGCCCTCCATCGAACCTCGCCATCTGCATCATCGAGGGCCTGAATCAGCGACTCCACAGCACTCACATCTCCGATTTTACCGAGAGTCTCTGCGGCCGTCGCTCGAACAGAACTATTTTCATCCTTGAGATACTCGATAGCCTCCTCAACCTCGGACCCATATCCATGAATGATCTCTACTCTGGGACCGTTTCCAGTCTCATTAACTATTGTTACGGTGCCCGTTTCCAGCTTCGTCTTAAATATGTATGGACCGTTTTCAGTCTCTTTCAATACGATTTCGACACCGTTCTGGTCGCAGTCTTCATAGGCTTCTTGCGCCAGCGCATATATGTATGGCGTAGACAGCACTGTCAAGGCAAGAAAGACCCTGGCCAACGTCGCCAAACCTGCTAGTTTTTTTCTCATTTCTATATCCCCACTCCTGTTTTATACACCTAAGAGGTCGTAGAGTCGTCAGGTGGTGAAATTCCAGCCACCAGATCAACCCCAAACTCATCTAATGTTGCTCCTATGTAAAGTCCATATGACATTAAGTCATATAAACTTTACGAGAGATCGCGTATCTGGCGCAGAGTTACCGCAGATACTCCGCCTGGATCGCCACGACCTCGGTGCTATCTTTCGCCGCAGCGTACTCCTCCAGAGGCTCGCGGTTCAGCTCCAAGAAGACGTGACCCCAGGAAAATTTGGCCAGGATCTCCTCTGCCTGGGACCGCTCGCCCAGGATCACTAGGGCCGCGGCGAAGGCCTCGACGGTAGAGAGCTTGAAGGGCTTTCCGAAGTTGACCGAGTTTGCGGCGACGAGAAAGGGAAGCGCCCTCTCCTTGAGGCGCATCTTGCCGAAGACCTCCTCGGCATGAGCCCAGGAGCAGTCGAGGGCGGCAAGCCCACGACCCACCTCGGATCTATCGGCGGGGGAGAGGGCCTTCTCGGAGAAGGGGCTCAAGACCAGGTATCCCCGGAGCTGGTTATACCTCTTGGTGGACTTTGCGAGCTTGAATCTCTCAAGCTTCCTTCCTGTACACCTCTTGGGGTCGCACTGGTTTGCGGTGTAGATGAGGAGCTCCATGATCCCTGTGATCTACCGATAATCCTATTAACGTTGTTTGCAACTCTCCCCACCATTATCCCTTTCGCGGAAATAAAGAACTCAGAGGCCATCCCGATGAGCGAGATCTCCAAGGAGTACGACTTCAAGCAGGTTGAAGAAAGGTGGGTGGACACCTGGGACGAGTCCATCTACTATTTCGACTGGAACTCCGATGGGCCCCAGTACATAATCGACACGCCGCCACCTTACCCCACCGGAAACTTCCACATAGGAAACGCCCTCAACTGGTGCTACATCGACTTCGTCGCACGGTACAAGAGGATGAGGGGCTACAACGTCATGTTCCCCCAGGGCTGGGACTGCCACGGCCTTCCCACCGAGGTGAAGGTGGAGGAGATCCATAAGATCACCAAAAACGAGGTCCCAAGGGAGGAGTTCCGCCGTCTCTGCGAGGAGCTGACGGCCCAAAACATCGCGAAGATGAGGGTAACGATGCGACGGCTCGGCTTCTCCAACGACTGGTCGAACGAGTACGTGACGATGCTCCCCGATTACTACTCCAAGACCCAGAGGTCCTTCGTTCGGATGTTCGAGAAGGGGATGATCTATCGGGAAGACCATCCCGTCAACTGGTGCCCCCGCTGCGGCACGGCCATCGCCTTCGCCGAGGTGGAGTACGATTCCAGAACCACTGCCCTCAATTACCTTCGCTTCGGCTCGAACCTGGGAGACCTGGAGATCGCCACCAGTCGTCCCGAGCTTCTGGCGGCCTGCGTCGCCGTGGCCGTCCACCCCGAGGACGAGAAGCACGGGAAATACATCGGAACCGAGGTGCAGGTGCCGGTCTTCGACTACAACGTCCCGGTCATAGCCGACGAGGTCGTCGACCCGACGTTCGGCACGGGCGTCGTCATGATCTGCACCTTCGGCGATAAGCAGGACGTTCGATGGTGGGTCGAGCACGACCTACCCCTCCGCCAGGCCATTGACCGGGCTGGGAGGATGACGGAGATCGCGGGCAAGTTCGCTGGCATGACGATACCCGAGTGCAAGGAGGCGATCATCGAGGAGATGAGGTCGTTGGGGATCATCTACAAGCAGGAATCCCTCGACCAGAACGTCGGCCTCTGTTGGAGGTGCAAGACCGCCATAGAGATCCTCTCCGAGCGGCAGTGGTTTGTGAAGATAAACCCGAGCGAGATCATCGAGACCTCCACTGAGATAGAATGGGTCCCCGAACACATGGAGATCAGGCTTAAGAACTGGACCGGGACGATGGACTGGGACTGGTGCATATCGCGCCAGAGGATCTTTGCGACGCCCATACCCGTCTGGTACTGCAAGAAGTGCGGCGAGCCTCTCGTCGCCAAGGAGGACTGGCTCCCCCTCGACCCGAACCTAGCCCAGCCGCCGATCTCCTGCCCGGGATGCGGCTCAGATGAGTTCGACCCCGAGACGGACGTTCTCGACACCTGGATGGACAGTTCCATATCGGCCCTGAACGTCACGGGTTGGCTGAGCGACCATCCGCCCCGCTACCCGGCCCAGCTTCGGCCCCAGGGCCACGACATCATCAGGACCTGGGCCTTCTACACCATCCTCAGGGCCAAGGCCCTGGTGGGAGTGAGGCCCTGGGACTCGATCCTCGTCAACGGGATGGTCTTGGGCGAGGACGGCCACAAGATGAGCAAGTCCCTGAACAACTTCATAGCCCCTGAAGAGGTAGTGGTGAAGTACGGAGCCGACGCCTTCCGGCAGTGGGCGGCGGTGGGCGGAAGCCCCGGAAGCGACGTCATGTTCCGTTGGAAGGACGTGATCAGCGGCGGCAGGTTCCTTCAGAAGCTCTGGAGCATGTATCGGTTCTCTGCTCCACACGCCGTCAAATCCAGCGATGCGGCCCCGAACCAGGTGGACCGGTGGCTCCTCTTCGAGCTCTCCACGATGATCGAGGCGGTCACAGACTCGATGGACCGGTTCCAGTTCGACGAGGCCTTCAGGGCGATCAGGGGCTTTGCCTGGGACGTCCTCGCCGACAACTACATCGAGCTCGTCAAGTCCCGGCTCTACGGCGCCGACGGCCCCGAGAAGAGGGCGGCCCAGTCGACGATCTACACCGCCATCGAGGCCCTGACGAGCCTTCTTGCGCCCTTCACCCCCTTCATAGCCGAGGAGATCAGACAGAACCTCTCCGGCGAGTCGGTCCACACCTCCAGCTGGCCCATGCCATCGGGCATCCCGGCCCAGCCCGAGGGAAGCGTGATCAAGGACGTAGCAGCGGCCGTGAGAAGATACAAGTCGGACCGAGGCATGGCCCTCAACTCGCCCCTCGCAGGGATCGAGGTATATTCGGACCTTGACCTGGAGACGATCGACCTCTCCGGCTCCACCAGCTCGCCTGTGGCCGTGAAGCGAGGAAGTCCAAAGATCGAGACGAGGGCTGTCGAGGTGAAGCCCCAAATGAAGGCGATAGGTCCCGTCTTCAAGAACCTGAGCGGCGAGATCATCAGAAAGATCACATCCATTGACCCGGAGGAGGTGGCCAGACAATTGGAGACCGGAAAAATCGAGATCGAGGTGGGCGAGGAGGTCGTGGAGCTCGGCCCCGAGGCGGTCGAGATCGCTACCGAGACCCTCTCAGCCGGAAAAGCCGTCGAGATGATCATTCTCGCGGGTGTCACCGTCCTCATCAGGACAGGATCATGATCGAGGTCGAGGTCAAAGCTCGCTCTTTTCCCGGAATCGAGGAGAAGATCCTCGATCTGGGCGGCGAGCTGATCGGGGTGGAAAACCACCTCGACCTATACTTCAACTCTCCTTTTTGCGACTTCGCACGAACCGACGAGGCTCTCAGGATCAGGGTCAAGGAGGAGGGGGCGCGGCTAACATATAAGGGGCCGAAGCTCGATTCTGAGACGAAGTCCCGGCGGGAGTTGACAGTCCGGGTCGACGATCCAAAAGCTCTTGAGTCAATCCTGGAATCGGTCGGTTTTTCCAGGGCGGCAGTCGTCAAAAAGAGAAGGACGAAGTACGGCTTGAAGGAGGCCGTCCTCTGCGTCGACGAGGTGGAGGGGCTTGGATCTTTCGTCGAGGTGGAGCTGTCCGGGGATGAGGACTGGGAAGCTCAGAAGAGGACTGCTCTTGATATCCTGAAAACTCTCGGCCTTGTGGAGCCCATAAGAAAGTCCTACCTTGAGCTTTTGAATGATGCGGGAGAGATTGAATGACCGGTGAAACTATCTGGGAGCGACTCCGCCCCATGGCGGTGATGATGTTCTTCGTCGTGGTTGTCCAGGTCCTCTCTCTTGCCCTGATGCCTTCTCTATCCAGAACGGAGGTCAGGATCTTTGAGAACCCCGAATCTGCCGCCAACCCTTTCAGCTACATAATCCTGGTCCTGGGGTTCACCCTCTTCATACTGATGGCCATGAGGCTGAAGAAGGGCTGGGTCGTGAGCGGTGTGGTCTTGCTTGCGATAGCCATGGGCGTCTACTACGTCCTTTCGGCATTCTTTCCGCCCCTTCCGGCGCTGCTCTTATCCCTGGCGGTTCTCACCTTCTTGCACCTCTACCCGGAGTGGTACGTCATCGACGTCGTGGGCCTTCTTGTTTGCGCGGGGGTTGGAACCCTCTTCGGTCTCAGCATGACCCCCTTTCCGGCTCTACTCCTTCTGGTGGTGCTGGCGGCCTACGATGCCATCTCCGTCTACAAGACCCGGCACATGGTGACCCTCGCCGAGGGGGTCATGGAGATCAGGGCCCCCCTCCTCTTCGTGGTTCCGCGGAAGAGGGGCTACAGTTTCCGGCGCGAGGGGCTCGGGTCCGGAAACGATAGAGGCGCTTACTTTTTGGGCCTGGGAGACGCCATCATACCCACGGTTCTGGTGATCTCCGCCAACTGGTCGCTCGCCCTTCCCCAGCATGAGCTTCTCTTGGGGATAGGGGCGAACCTTCCGGCCTTGGGGGCTATGCTCGGAACCTACCTCGGCTTTGCCGTCCTCTCAATGACTTCGAGGGATAAGCCTCAGGCGGGTCTGCCCTTCCTCAACGGCGGCGCGATCCTTGGCTTCCTCCTGGCGGCTCTGATCTCGGGGGTCGCTGTCTTCTGAGGATTCACCGACAACTTTTTTTTGGCGGCACAGCATTTCCAGTACCGGAGGTCTAAGAGGTGGACGATAACGACGTCGTTTTAGAGGCGCAGTTTGTGCCCTTCTGCCCGAAATGCGGGACCGAGTGCGAGGAGAGAGAGCTGAGGCGGGCTCTGGACTCGGACAACTGGAAGAAGATCGTGGTGGAGGCGATCTACTACTGTCCCAAGTGTGACAACTACTGGAGCGAGGGCCTGGTCGAGAAGGGGTACAAGTGACTTGTCCATGACCTGGAACGCTTCGGACCGTCACCTTGGCGCCATCATCTTGAGCGCCGCTTTCTCTGGGTCGATTTGAAATGGCGCAGATGATGGTAGAGGGCTCGGTCACCCTCAACGTCGAGGGGGCCTTCTACAACCCGAGGATGAAGCTGAACCGGGATCTGGGGGCGGTGGTGGCAAAAGTCCTCGGCATCTCTGATTACCTCGACGCTCTCGCCGCCAGTGGAGCGCGCGGTTTGCGGGTGGCAAAAGAGGCTAACGTCGAGCACGTGGCCTTAAACGACGTCAGCCCCAGAGCCGTCGGCCTCCTCGAAGAGAACGCGAAGCGAAACGGCCTTGAGGGCTGTGAGATCCTCTCCTCCAACGCCAACGTCCTCCTCCACCAGAGGCACTTTGAGGCCGTCGACCTCGACCCCTTCGGATCGCCCTCCCCCTTTATCGCGGCCGCCTCCCGATCCGCCCTCGACTACCTCTTCATAACTGCGACGGATACCGCTCCACTCTGCGGTGCCCACCTCAAAAGCGGCATAAGAAAGTACATGGCGGTCCCCGTTAAGGCCGAGCACCATCGGGAGATGGGGGCCAGGATCCTTCTCGGCTCCATAGCGAGGGAGCTGGCCAGGGTCGACAAGGGCATGCATCCTCTCTTCACCCACGTATCTGATCATTACGCGAGGGTCTACCTCAGAATCGCGAAGGGGGCAAAGAACGCCGACAAAACTCTCGAGGATATGGGCCGTCTCGAGCAGTGTCGCCACTGCAGCAGGTGGCGGGTCGTCTTCGGCATGGCTTGCAGGTCCTCGGGGATATGCTCGTTCTGTGGGGAGAGGGCTGAGGTGGCGGGTCCCCTATGGCTCGGGCCGATCCAGGATCGCGAACATATAATAAAGACTCTCGCGGAGCTGGAGGGCTCGAAGGCCCGGTCCGATCGCGCGGTCCGACTCCTCCAGCTGTGCGCGGATGAAATCGATGTGCCTATGTACTACGATCACCATAAACTTTGTAGGAAATTTAAGGTTACGCCGGGGACTGCAGATGATCTCGTCGAGGTGCTGAAATCTGCAGGATGGAGGGCCTCCAGGACCCATTTCAGCGGTGTGGGGATCAAGACCGATGCGCCCTTCGAAGTACTGCGAGAGATAGTGTGCTCTATTTAATCGTACCAATGTTGAAATTATTCTTTAGGCCCAGCAAGATCGCGACTTCAATTTCAGCTTGACCTAAAAGTTAATATGGGATAAGGGACATAAACTGGGTCGGCTACAGTACAAATATGTACTGTGGTATCGTGGCACGAGATGATGAAATTTACCCCCTTCATTGCTACTCCCTTACGTCACCTCGTGCCAACCCTTCATTGAATCGATCTCAGTTAAGGTCACGTATCTTCGAATCTCAGGATTTTCCACGATCCGTGTTTATATAATTGCGCCTCTCTTATTCACTGTTTTCAGATCTACCTTTCTGAAATCGCTTTTCAGCGACCCCTCTTCTCGATTGCCTTTTATCCGGCAGACGTCTTCGATCCCTTCCTGCCGAGTACCTTCACAATATCCGATACCTGGGAAACGATAAAATAAAATGGCCTCAAGACCGGGTCGGCATGAAGATTGCGGTTGTTGGAGGTACTGGCGATTGTGGCCAGGGCTTTGTGAAGCGTTGGGCAAAAGAGCACGAGATAATCATAGGATCGAGAAAGGCCGACAGGGCCGAGGAGACGGCAAAAGAGCTGACCTCCTTTTTGAAGGAGAGGGGCGTCGACGCCAGGATCAAAGGGATGGACAACGGCGGCGCCATAGAGGCGAGCGACCTTGTGGTCCTCAGCATACCCTACGACTTCGTCGAGTCGATGACCTCTGACCTGAAGGAAAGCTATACAGATCAGATCGTGATCTCTCCAGTCGTACCCATGGCTCGGGTGGAAAAGCACTTCGAGTACACGCCGCCAGCCCAGGGCAGCGCCGCCCTTCTGGTCAAAGACCTTCTTCCCTCCTCTGTCAATTTGGTCGCGGCCTTTCACACCATATCCTACGCCGCCCTCCAGGATCTGGACCGGACGATCGGGGGCGACGTCGTGATCGTCGGCGACGATCCCGAGGCGAAGGAGGTTGCAGCAAACCTGGTCCGGATCATAAAAGACCTCAGGCCTCTGGACGGAGGACCCCTGAAGGTCGCGGCCCAGGTGGAGGGGCTGACGCCCCTTTTGCTGAACATTAGCAGGCTGAACAAGGTCAAGAACGCCGGCATTTCTGTCGTCAAGAGCTGAGTTTAGAGGATGCCACCGACGAGATCCTCGGGGCTGAGCCCGGACATCCGGAGTATCAAGTAGGCTCCGAGGATCGTCCCTGCCACGCTTCCGACGTTCGCGAGGGCTGCTACCAGTATCACCCGAAATAGGGGTATCGCCATAAGCTCCTTGAAGGTCTCGGCCTCGGCGAGCTTTTTGGTGTCGGTCATCGTCGGCTTTCTCTTCCAGGCCTCCACAATTCCCGCAAACCAGCCCGCGGCCATCAGGGGGTTTAAGCTCGTAAGCCATGCCACCATGAAGGCCGTCAGGGCCGAGAGGGGGTGGCCCCTGGCTAGGACCACGCCGAGGGCGCTGAGGGTGCCGTTCACCAGAAACCAGATCTTGAGGGCGGAAAATAGGTTCTCTGTGCTGCTGCCGGAGATCAGGACGGCGGCGATGGTGACCACCACCAGGAGCATCATTGCGGCTCCGAAGAGCTTGGGGACCGAGACCCTCCTCTTGGATGGGCGGGCCATATTCTCGAAGGGTGGTATCTTCTCGGGGTGGGCGAGGTATCTGGTTATGCCCTCTTTGTGGCCTGCGCCCACCACGGCCAACACCCTTTGCTCCCTTCCGAGGCGGATCAGGTTTCGGGCGATGTATGCGTCCCTCTCGTCGATCAGAACCTGGGCGGCCCTAGGCGATACAGCTCGGAACTCCTCGATGATCTGAGAGACCACATCCTCCTCGGTCACCTTGTCGATATCGATCTCCTCGCCCTTACCGAAGGCGGCGGGTATCATCGAGCCCACAAGCTTCACCTTCTCGACGAAGCTCATGGCCGACCAGAACCTCTGGATGGTGACGCCAATGTCCCTGTCCACCAGGGCTACCCTCGCCCCCGTCTTCTCGGCGACTTCGATGGCGGCGATCATCTCCGAACCGGGCTTGACCCCCAGGTCCGATCCGATCTTCTTCTGGACGTAGGCGAGGAACCACTGGACCAGGAGGAGATAGAGCTTGCCACCGCTCAAAATCTCCTTTATCTGGAGCTCTCCCGTCTCTTCCTGGCCTGTAAGGGCGCGGTACCTGCTGTTGCAAAGCTCCACGGCGACGATATCCGGACGCAGGTCCTCTATGGCTCGTGTCACCTCTTGGACGCTCTTTTCGGAGACGTGGGCCGTCCCTACGATCACGATTTCGCCCTTTTTCTCCACTTGAGGGCCTTGGCTAAGCTCTGCCTCTTTGGTGCCGCTTGAATCTATATCTTCCAAATCGATTACCTCGCGGTTGGCCATCTGAGGGGCCCACACCTAGAAAACCCTTTGTGCACGATTGCAGCGCCCAGATCCAATGAGCACATATCTAGAAATCACCATCCAGAGCAGATTTCTATCGCCCTGAGGAGGTCTGATCGGGATACTATGCCTACGAGCTTTCCGTCCTCCATCACGGGAAGCCTTCGGATCTGCCGCTCTGCCATCTTCTTCATCGCCTCGGCGGCATCGGCGTTCGGCTCGATTACGTATATCGATTTTACCATGATCTCCCCCACGGCAGTTGTGCTCCTCTTCACTTCGGGGACCTTCTGGACGTCGGATATCGTCACGATGCCTGCGAGCCTGCCGCCCTCCATCACTGGGTATCCCCGGTGCTTCTCGTGGAACATGAGGTTTATAAGATCGGGGAGGCCCGTCTCGGGCGAGACGGTCCTCAGGTCCATCGACATTATGTCTTTCACCTTAACTCCCTCCAGGGGTACGGCGATGGAGGTCGCCCTCTCCTCGTCGGTGGCGGCGATGTAGACGAAGAAGGCGATGAGGATCAAAAAGGGGCTCCCCATAATCCCCAGGAAGGCCATGAGGATCGCAAAGAGCTTTCCTATTCCGGCGGCACGTCTCGTCGCCTCGACGTAGGGCATCCTGGTGGCAAACCAGGCTCTTAGAATCCTGCCTCCGTCCATGGGGAAGGCTGGAAGGAGGTTGAAGACCAAGAGAACGATGTTGATTACTCCCAGGGTCCAGAGGAGGGTGGTGATGGGATGGATTCCGCCCAAAAGGAGGGCCGACTGGAAGCTCAAGAGGACGCAGCCAAGTCCGATGATCCCGCTGACGCCCGGTCCCGCCACCGCCATCCTCGCCTCCATTTTTGGGTCTCGGGGGATGTCTTCCATCGAGGCGACGCCGCCGAAGATGTAGAGGGTAATGCTCCTGATCTTAATCCCGTAACGCATCGCAACGAAGGAGTGGCCCAGCTCGTGAAGGGCGACGCAGAGGAATAGCAGGATGGAGAAGGCGAAGGAGTAGGCCCATCTCGCCTCCGGCGGCTCGATGGCGTTGAACCCATAGGCCAGATCGTAGACCTCGCCGAAGAGGGTGACGCTGGTGGTTGCGGTGAAGGTTGAAAATATGTAAGCGACGATGGGTATGATCGCAAGAAACGTGATGTGCAGTCTGATGGGGATCCTCGCGATCCTCCCAATCTGGAAGGCGGAGCTCATGATCACAAACTCGCTCTGCCCGTTAATATCTTTTTTGAGGGATTGGAGATCGTGGCGTAGAGGGTCACGGGATCAAAGCAGGCGACGCAGCCCATAGTCTCCGGGGCTCACCTCTCTTCGATGTTGAATCACCTTTCGACAAGGGCGGCGGATCGTGCACACTTCAGCTACTTTATGACCTTTTGTAATACTTAGATGGAAATAGTTATAACCAATCACCACCTTGGCGTGCCCTGGCGGTGAACGATAACTCTTCAGATGGCCGCCAAAAGCCGTAGGATCGGGATATTATGAAGATCACATCAACATTGATGCTTTCATCACTTCTGTTGCTGGTGGCGCCATCGATGGCTGCGGGTTATACCCTGCACATCTTCGGCAACGCCAATATGGACGATGTCATAGACGAGCAGGATCTAATCGCCCTCGAGGCGATGATCGGTGGTTCGGAGGCGGAGACGGAGCTTAGTGACGCCGACCACGACGGCGACCTTGACGAGGATGACCTGGCCAGGGTGGAGGAGATAATCGGAGGCGATCCGACAACGATCACCCTCATCGACTCGACGGAGAGGGTCGTGACCGTGGATATTCCCGTAGAGAGGATAGTTCCCCTCCACATGCGCCACGCCACCGCCGTCATCGTCCTCGGCGGCGAGGATAAGATCGTGGGAGTAGGCAGCACCGTCCTGGAGCGAGATGTGCTCTTTCCAGAGCTGAGCGAGCTGCCCTCCGCGGGCTCTCACAAGGAGCCTGACCTCGAGGCGATCCTCGAGCTGGAGCCTGACCTCGTCATCACCTTCACCAACTTCCCAACCCAGGACCAGCTGGAAGATAAGCTGCCTCCTGAGGTCGCAGTTGTCCGCTTCGATCTATCAATGATCGACACATTAAAAGGCGAAATGATGGCCCTCGGCTACCTCATAGGAAACCGGGAGCAAGTGAACGATTACGACGAGTGGTACGACCATTACATGGAGACCGTCCAGGAGAGGGTCTCCGATATCCCTGAAGAGGATCGAGTCAAGGTGTTCATGGAGCGGGAAAGTCCCGCCCGGGAAGCTTCCGTCCGATGGGCCTACGCCAGCGATACCGGGTACACTGACCTCTGCAACATTGCAGGCGGCAAGAACATCGCAACGGAGAAGATCGAGTACAACGGAGACGTCGAGGCGGAGTGGGTGATGGAAGAGAACCCCGACGTGATCATTGGCCTCTCTTACAGCGGCGGCTATAATGTGGATGACGATGCCCCCTTGGGAGCGTACCGAGACGGGATCATGAGCGCTCCGGGTTTTGATCTTATAGACGCCGTGAAAAATGATAGGGTTCACGTAATCTCCGGCGACTTCGCCCTCGGCCCCCAGATGACGATCGGGACCGTCGCCGTCGCCAAGTGGCTCTACCCAGAGCTATTCAGCGACCTGGACCCCGAGGCGATTCATAAGGAGTTTCTGAAGGATCTCATGCACGCCGACTACAACCCCGATGAGCACGGTGCCTTCGTCTACCCTCCGATGGAATGATGGCGAAAGGTGACTAAAACGGCGCCCAAAAGGGCGCGAAAACTTCGAGCCGTTTCCCGACAGCTTGACGGGGGACCTTGCTTTTTTATCCGACGTTAACCAGCCGCCTGATCATGGCGCTGTGCTCCACCATGCAGGCGACGATGTAGGCCTCCTCGAGGCTCGCGCCGATGGCGAAGACGCCGTGCCCCCTAACTATGCAGGCCCTGTGTTCTTTGAGGGCTTGCGAGGCGTTTTTTGCGAGGTCGAGGCTTCCCATCTCGCCCTCGATTATGGGGACCGTACCGAGAAACCGGGCCCCTTCGCCGTCCATCGGCTCGAAGGGGCCCTCTTCCAAAATCGAGGTGGCGACGGCGTAAGGGGAATGGGTATGGATCACGGCACCGGACGGGGTTTTTTCGTAGATGGCCCGATGAACGACTGTCTCGCAGCTGGCGAGAGCGTCCTCTGGACATGGGGCCGAAAGGGTCACCTCGATCACTTGATCGTCAGTGATCTCGTCCAGCATCGATCCGGTGGAGGTGATCAGGATCTTTCCATCAAAAAGGACGCTGATGTTTCCGAAATGGGCGTAAGCAAGGTCTGAGGCGACGACCTTTCGTCCGAACTTCGCTATCTCTTTTTGGTTTTGCATCCTTCATCACCTCAGGCCAGAACGAAAGGGACGGCGTTCGTCCCCAACCCACCGAACTGGTCTGTCGCCTCCACCTGGATCGAATAGTCGCCGGGGTCCCAGAATCTCGTCTCCCAGCGGCCGGTGTAGACTCCGTTTCCGTCGAAGTCGCGCATCGGAATCCTGATATCCTTGTTCTTGCCGATGACGTGGACCTCGACGTCGGCGACGTCTCCAGAAACTCCTGCTTCGATCATGACGGGATCGCCAGCCATGGCCTTGGCTCTGCTAAGCGCGAGGCTGAAAACCTCTGGATCGGACCTCTCTTCAGGCTCTTCTACAAGAGAAAGGGCGCAAGAGAGGTTCAGGGCCCCATAGCCGTAAGTGTTGTCGGGCCCCGAGAGCCCGATGTCGTCTGCGGACTTGAGGAGGACCCTTTTCACCGCTGCAGGGTCGAGGCTCGACTGCTTTTCCAGGATGACCGCAGCAGCTCCCGCCACCTGGGGCGCGGCCATAGAGGTACCGGACATGTTGCCCTCGCCGTGGAGGGTCCCGGACTTGGCCGAGGTCACGTTCACGCCCACCGCTACCAGGTCCGGCTTGACGCGGTTGTCGGGGGTCGGGCCTCGCGACGATCTCTGAAAAATGTTTCCAGCTGGGTCCATGGCGCCCACCGTTATCACCTTCTCGGCGGTGCCCGGCGTGACGATCGACCTGGTGGCGGGACCCGAATTCCCGGCGGCGACGCACGTTATGATCCCCTCGTCCACCATCCTGTCGCAGGCCGAATCGAGAAGGGTAGACCCGTCGCTGGGGCCCTCGCCACCGACGCTGAAGGATATCACGTCTATGCCGAGGTCGCCCTGGTTTTCAAGACACCAGTCGAGGGCGGTGAGGGCGTCGGATAGGTAGCATGCGCCGTCCTTGTCCATCACCTTGATCACCACCAGTTTGGCTCCAGGGGCAACTCCGCCAGTCTCGCCGGTTCCCGCGATGAGGCTCGCGCAGTGGGTGCCGTGGCCGTGGTCGTCGTAGATGTCCTCCCTGCCGTTGACGAAGTCTTTGAAGGCGACGATCTTTGGGTCGTCGGTGAAGATGTCGTCGTCCATGTCGTCCAAAGATCGGTGGTTCGGGTCAGCACCTGTATCCAGGATCGCCACCGTCATGCCTCTTCCGATGTAGTCATCGACCTCGAGGCGGGGGTCCTCCTTTGGACTGTACCTTTCAGAGACCTCGCCCAGGATCTGGAGCTTCTGATCTCTGTAGACCCCCTTGACGCCGTCGATCTTCGTCAGGCTCTCAAGCTCGCTGCATGGGACCACCATGGAAGTTCCGGGCAGGATTCTGAACTCCTCTTCCACCTTCTCCTGGATCTTCGTATCCTCTTTCTTCAGGGAGACGTTCTCCTCGTGGAGGACTATGACCCGAAGGTCCTGATCTTCTAGCTTCTCGAGGCAGTCCTCGATCCGGTTGGAGTTCAGGTCCAGGGGGTCGAGGACGCGAAGGATGAGGTCGTCACACTTGGCGGCGTTACCTGCCCTGTCGACGGCGACGATGGTGATATCGTGGTCACCTGGCGGAAGGTTCGAGCTGCAGTGCCCCTCGTACTTTCCGTTTCGGGTGAGGTCGATCAGTGGTACGT
This sequence comes from Methanothrix harundinacea, assembly GCA_002502785.1. Classification (GTDB taxonomy): domain Archaea; phylum Halobacteriota; class Methanosarcinia; order Methanotrichales; family Methanotrichaceae; genus Methanocrinis; species Methanocrinis harundinacea_A. The sequence goes on from DAQG01000061.1 coordinate 19,306, forward strand.
ACCGTCCGCCCACCTCGGCGTAAACGGTGTCCACTCCGGCGTCGTCTCTCACCCAGGCGCTGATCTCGGCTCTCGGGTCGCCCCGCGTCATGATCATCGGCGATACATGGGCGTTGAAGATGACTGGAGGTTCGATGTCGTCGTCTCCGGGGTTGAGGACAGAGTCCATCCTTTGGAGAAACCAGCGTGGTGAGACTTCTTGAGGTTGCTCGTTCAAAGAGACGGAAATGGCCGCGCCGCTGGAGGCGGTCCAGACGATCGCCACCAGGGCGAGAAAAAATAAGGGGCTTGGGCGGCTCATCTCCTAATTCTATGTCTCTTTATCTGATTAATAACTTCCTAGCTTTCTGATGCCGTTGTTGGTGGCGGCGGCGGTCGTCGTCTCCTGGACTGGAGCCGAGTTGTCGATCTCTATCGTCAGGACGTCTTCGAAGTAGGAGGTCTTCTCGCCCGCAGCAGCTGCCAGGGTCACCGTGTAGACACCCTCGGGCACGCCCGTGGCGTCCCAGGTCCCGACATACTCGTCGCTCAGGGTGGATGCCAGCTCTATGGTGGCCATGATCTCTCCGTCCACGTCCTGGATAAGGGCACCAGCGGCCGTGATCTGCGCGAGGTTGGTGCTCCCAACAGATCCGAGCTTGATCCCACCGGTGATCTCAGAGGGTTTGGTGCTGGAGGCCGTGGCGTAGAGGGTCACTGGATCGAAGCAGGCGACGCATCCCATGGTCTTCACCGTAGGCTCCTCTTTTGAGGTTGCTTCTGAGATAATCTCCTCGATCTCGGTCTCGTTGACTATGGATTCGTTCATCTGATCGGTCGCGTTGTCGTCTACGACGACCACATCGACAGCTTCCGTCTCTGGGCTCGCATCTTCGACGACCACTTCGGCTGGCACGGATTCATCGGCGGTGGTCTCCGTCGCAAATAGCTCGGTCGCAGAATCGGCTTCGTCGGAGACTACATCAAAGGTGGCGTATATCTTCACGAGTCCGGGCCTTGCGGGGTTAGGCTCGGCCCGGGCTTCTTTCAGGACGGCTTTGACCGGTGGTCTGTGCTCTTCCCAGTCGTTCCAGGTATAGATGCTCGAGTCGTATCCCATCAGCTGCAGGGCGTACCAGACCATGGAGGCTCTGGCGCCGGCGTTGGAGTAAACGACGATCGGCTCGTCCTCATCAAGACCTACGAAGATCCCCGCCAGGTCTTCGCTGTTCTTTACCTGGTCGTCGGTCTGAACTTCATCGTAGTCTATGTGGACGGCGCCGGTTATCTTGTCGGCGGCGAACTCTTGGAGGGTTCTGGCGTCGACCAGCTGGTACTCCCCGCTGGCCACACCGTCGTAGTCAGCCAACAGGCTCGATCTAACCCTGGGCGTGTAGGTCACGGCAGACCTCTCGTTCGTCTTCTTTTCCGTCGCGAGCCCCGCGGCCTTCCACTCATCTAGTCCACCGTCCAAGACTTTGACGTCGTCGTGACCGATGTATCGCATCGCCCAGAAGACGAAGGGTGCAACAGATATGTCGTCACAGGTGGCGCAGTTGCCGTAGATCACCACCGAGTCGTCGGGGGAAATGCCGGCGTTCCCGAAGATCTCGGCCATCTCGGCGGCCGACTTGGGGTTGTTGTTCTCATCGAGAAGCTCGTCCCAGTAGAGGGGGATCGCTCCTTTGATGTGAGAAGTGGCGTAGTCGGACCCAACGTCCAAGATTACGTCTGAGCTTTCAGCGTCTTCGATCGAGGCGAGAAACTCGTCGTGGACGAAACCATCAACGCTTCTCTCAGTCGAATTCTCCATGGCGGCTCTCGCCTCCTGGGGTCCTGGGGCCTTCACGCCCGCGGTCTCGTCATCGAAGTCGTGGCCAAGGAAGTTGTAGATATCCAGCTCAAAGGTCTCCTCGCCTTTGCAGGCGGGGCAGTCCCATCTATCCAAACGTTCTTGAGAGACGTTTAAATCGTCACTTGTTTCGGCTGCACAACTTGCACAGGATATCATGGCGAATATCAGGAACAGGGCCCCTACCGTCTGAGCGATCCTGGACCAGAAACTCGCAGATTTGCGCCCGACCTTTGAGCCGGGCCTATCAGTTGAAAACTCGTCTTTTCTAACCCCAAACATGGCTTATCCCCTTAAAACGCAATTGTAAGTATGATCACCTTAAAGTTGTTGAGAGAGGGCTTCGTTGAAGTTCCATCCCGACCTTGGCAGAAGCTCAAGCTCACCTATCTCCTCTTCCATCTCGTTTCCTTTTGCGTCCTTTGCCGTCAGAACGATCGCGTACCTTCCCTCCCCCATAAGGGCTGTCTGGAGGGTGCCGACGTAAACGTTCTCTTTTGATCTGTCCATCCGAATGTACTGGTTGGGCACCGAAGACTTCAGGACGTTCTTGGTGCGGGCCGATATCTGGGCGATTCCGTGTTTGGATTCAAGGATTGCCTCCACCGCCACCTGCGCCCCTATCTGGGCGCGGGCAGGGTAGATGGAAGCGTCGATCAGCCTGATGGGTTGGACAGACTCGCCCATAACGGGATAGATGTCTCTGGCTCTCTCGTTGATGATGTAAGGAAGGTCTGCAAAGCCGTCGCTTCCCGAGATGTTCTGGCCAGGTCCTTTCATCTCGTCGGACCCGACGTAGTTGCCCCAGAAGTTTCCGCCCTCGGGGTAGGATGCGTACCACTGGTTGACCCCTCTATCCTCGGCCGGAATGACGCAGTCGAAGATCCTGTTCTTGTACGCATGGTTTCCGTCGGTGTTGACGAAGATCCCCTTCTGGCTTCCGGATATGTTGTTCTCGAGGATTGTGTTGTTTCCGTCGGGTCCTTCTTGGATCTGGATCCCAAAGACCGGGTTGTCGGCTATCTCGTTTCCTCTGATGACGTTGTACCCCGATCCCGACTGGAGGAATATCCCCACCACCTCGTTTTCAGAGATATCATTTTCCAGGATCTGGTTATTGGAGCATCCATGGATCATCTTGATCCCGGAGTTCTTGTTTCTGGAGAGAACGTTCTTCTGGACCAGGTTCTCGTTGCAGTCGGTGAACATGTAGATGCCATAATCGTTTCTCTCCGCCACGTTTTCCCTTATCACGTTCTCAGAGCAGGAGGGAAAGAGGCATATCCCGTACTCGCCGTTGTCGCTGGCTACGTTGTTTCGTATCAGGTTTCGGTTCGAGTTGGAGAGGTATATGCCGTACCATCCTTCGCCGCCGAGGCCGTTGAAGTTCGCGACGTTGTTCTCAATCCTGTTTTCGTCGGAGAATACAAGGCCTATTCCCCACTGGACGCACCCGGTCACGGTGTTGTCTGATATGGTACAGTTTTCGGAGCCCACCAGATGGATCCCGTAAAACCCGCCTTCGACGTTGAAGCCTGAGACTTTCACATCGGTTGCCTGGATCTTTATCCCAATCTCCCGCTCGCTGGCCCTGATCTTGGCGTCGTCGCCGACTAGGTTGAGGCTCTTTGTTATCTCTATCTTGTCATAGACGCCCGGCGCCACAAGAATCGTGTCTCCAGGCGCCGCTCCGTTTATCGCCGACTGGAGGTTTGAGCCCGCCTGGTAAGTCGTGGCAGATGTCGTCGTGATCAACAGAAGCGCCAAGATGACCGTCGCGCCGAAGAAGTGGCACAGATCCGCTGAAGTTCTCAAGCTAACCCACCGAGCTTAAGGAGGATCTTCAGTTAATAAAGCTAACGTGACACCCCTCCGAGGAATAAGGCGGCGATAGGGGCCGAAATTTTCAAAGCCGCCCTCCGCGAGGCTTTTATAGGGGTCATGTAGGTCAAAGATGAACACAAGTCTTTTTATTTATCCCGATGCCATGAATGCTTGAGGTGTTCAGTTTGAAATATATGTCTAAATTGGCCTGCGCCCTAGCTTGCGCAGTCCTCATGGTAGGAGCGACCTTTGCCATGGGCTGGTCCTCCGAGAAGATTCTGATAGGCGATTCGTATATCGACAAAGGTGCCGAGGAAGACAACTTCGGCACCGAAGAGATTCTGTGGGTCTCCTCCGAAGAGGACGATCCGGTGATGGAGGCATGGCTATACTTCGATACCGTCAAATTGATAGATGCCTTGAAGATAGAATCTCCTGATGACGTCGTCTCTGCGACCCTAAAGGTGTACGCCGGGGATGTCGAGACCGCTGGAGAGGTGGAGCTTCACTTCTACAACGAGGGGTTCTTCGAAGATTCCATAGTCTGGGATGGTAAGCCTGATTACGACGAGGAGGTCGACGGCGTCATCGAGGTCGACGAAGAGGGCTGGTACGAGTTCGACGCCACTAATACCGTTAAAAAGGCGATCGAGGAGTGTACTCACTGTCCCTTCTCTGCGGTCCTGGTGGCAAAAGGGGACGCTTCTGTCGGTTTTGCTTCCAAGGAGGACGCCGACGGAAACGTGCCGATGCTGAAGGTCACCACCATCGACGAGTAAATCCTTTTGAATCAGAGAGTTGCGGGAGCGGTCCGGGATCACCGGCCGCCCCAAATTAAGTTTGGCTCCTCGCTGTTTTATGTGGGTAAATTTAAGGGATTGCAAATCCTGTGGCGCGGTCGTAACGACTTCATGATTGCCGGAAATCAGAACGCTCATGAACTGTATCGCTACCATCCGCCATAGAGGCAGTACTCATCTCAGGCATTTGCATGATTGAGTCCACTTATCGCTATCTCGAAGTTACCCACATGAAATAGCGAAGAACC
>DAQG01000070.1 GCA_002502785.1 Methanothrix harundinacea
GGATCATTTTATGCAGTTTTACCTCCCGATGAGGCTTTTGAGCTTGCAAAGAGGTTTGAATTTCATTTTACTCCTAAAAAAGGAAGCTGGCTCAATATGGCTGAGATAGAACTATCTGCCCTATCAAAACAGTGCTTGGATCGCAGGATTGAGACTTTAGAGAAGCTTGCTGCTGAGGTTGATTCCTGGGAACAAGAAAGGAATGCAGCTAAGGCAACAGTAAGATGGAAATTCAGTCAAATTGCGGCGGCGCGAAGCATGCCCCGTCCTCTGCGATTCTGACCGTCACCATTGGCGGGGGTACGAATTCCTCGACGGCGGCCTTCCAGTCTTCGTCGTCAGGAACATGGTCATAATTACCATCCCTGTAGTCGCCGAAGCCCGATAAGTGGTTGAGGAGGACGAGGACCTCTTCATCTCCCGAGCACCATCGCCGGATGAGCGCTTTGTTCTCCTCGAAGCTTGCGTGATATTTTCCGGATGCCTTGATGGTGTTTGAATCGAGAACCATGCAGGCCGGGTCTCGTAGATCTGGGCTTTTGATCACCCAATCTTCCATCGATTTCAAGTCGCCGGATATTACCACGTTTCTGAATAGAAGGCTTCCTTTCCCCTGCTCGCCGGAACGGTCTCTGAGCTCGTCTGATCTGAACCTGAATATGAATAGACACGAGCCCGGAGCGTGTTTCGAATGACGTACAGGAAGAGCCTTGAACTCCAGATGGAATGGATATTCAGCTCCGGCGAAATCATCGGGCCCGTCGAGCCCTTGGACCGAATGCCAGAGGTCATAGCCCGGAATCGGCATCCAACGGACCAGCCCCTCCAGGTAGCCGAACCTCGTCCTAACGCCGTCCAGGGGATGGTTTAGGCAGTCGTCAGTGCCGATCACCGTCAGTGGCCGAAAGAGGCATTCTTCTTCTTCTTTTTCTTCAAAATCCCTGGCCCCTCTCTGAACCATAATGCCCCTCATCCTGCTGTTTGCTAGCCTGTCGAGGTCAGAGACGTGGTCGAAGTGTGGATGGGTCAGAAAGAGGACGTCGGGAGCCGAAACCCCCTTCTCGATCATCGTCTCCACGCAGAGCGCCCCGGCGTCGATCAGAACGTGCATGCTCTTCCCTTGACCTTCCTGCTCTTCTGATATTATTATCGAGGTTGCTGTATGTCCTCTGCGTCTCCGGTTTGGTGGGGTCCCAAGCTCTCTTCCGAAGGGACCGCCCGTCCCCCAGGTCCATATATCGATCTTCACGACATCGCCTCCTCCTGCATCTTCTCGGCTGGCATTTCCCGGATCTTTCGGCCCTCCAGAGCTCGTCGTCCTCGACTCGGTTGGAGTTTGATGAATTTAAGCCATCCGAACGACACATTTTTTATTTAGAAGCGAAATATAGAGACCCGAAGGAAAATTGTGGGGCGAGAGGGACGAAGGGGGTAGCGATAAGCGCGCTTTTGCTCATCGCCGTTCTGGCGTTGGGCGAGAGTGCTGGAAGCCCGGCCATCACCGAGCCAGCCCAAAACGAGGATTTCTACAACAGAGTAAGGGCATCGGGAACCGGCTACTTCGAAGTGGGATCCTCCGTGGTGGACAGGAGGATGGGCCTAGAGTACTACAGCTTCATGTACGGAGACGGTCGCCTGGAGATGGACTCGAAGAGCGCCGTATCCAACAGGGCCATGAACGTCCAGGGAACTTTGAACGGCTCCAATGCGCCCCTAAACCTCTACGACGACATCAAGATGAGCTACTCCGGAGAGACGCCCCTGGTGGGGATGAAGTACATCCACTCTAACGACTTCTACGGAGGCATCGGCGCCGAGGTTCAGGAATACTTTGAGGTGACCGAGTTGGAGAAGATTCAAACCACCTACTTCGCCTCGACCGATCCGGCCTCTCAAGTCTCAGACCCGGCCAACGCTTCAACGATAAGAAGCACAAGCCCCGCCCACCTGGTGGGCATGGACCTTCAAAGCAGCTTCAACGGAACCTGGCAGACCGATTACAGTTGGCACAAGATATTCTACAAGGACATCAAAGAACACCAGGCCTTCTCCGGCGTCTTCGACGTCGAGAGGAGCTTGAGGTCCCACGAGAACGCAAATTTTGATGGGTTCGAAGTCCCGTGAAGCTTGAGCCGTTAGTAAAAATATTCGAGACATCAAAATGGCAGCGTCTGCAGGCGTTGCCCATAGGTCTTGATTTCCGTCGAACCGAGTACACCGTCCACTCGGCTTTCTTTTTCGGCTGACGAGCGTATCTTATGGGGCGGCAGATATTCAGACATTATCCGATGAAATTTTAAGATGCGCTCATACCCCTCAGCCGCCTTCCAGAAGGTCTCCTAGATTTCCAATTCTTCCGAAGCTGAGCCGCGATCCCTTTGACCTGAAGGATCTGGCCAAGTTTGGCTGCAGATCTTTCTCCTTCCTCACATTAAGTATGAACTAACCGCAAGTTATTAAGATAGGGGCGTTGCAATACCCGGAACGAAGATGGAACCTGAAGACTTGATCACAGCGATCTATCCAGGTGAAATTATAATTATTCCATTTGGAGCTGAAACGACTATGCATTCGATGATCGAGACGAAACATCTCGCCAAGGAATACGGGAATAAGCTGGCTGTTGACGACCTGGATCTGTTCGTGAAAAGAGGGGAAGCCTTTGGTTTTCTGGGCCCGAACGGCGCTGGGAAGACCACCACCATCAGGATGCTCTCGACCCTGACCAAGCCTTCTTCCGGACGAGCCTGGATCAACGGGTTCGACGTGGTGGATGAGTCCCCAAAGGTGAAGGAGGAGTTTGGGATAGTTCAGCAGCACATGAGCCTCAACAGAGAGCTGACTGTGAGGGAGAACCTGGAGCTTCATGCCCGGCTTCATCATCTGGAAAAAAAGGAGCGGAGGGAACGGATCGACGAGATGCTCGATTATGTGGGCCTGACGGAGTTTGGCGATTACCTGATCGAACGGATATCGGGAGGGATGACCAGGCGAGCTATGATCGCCCGAGCCCTTCTCCACAGGCCCAAGCTGCTCTTTCTGGACGAGCCCACCGTCGGATTGGATGCTCAGGCCCGGCGGAAGATATGGGACCTCATAAGGGGAATGAAATCGGAGGGCACAACCATCTTCCTGACAACCCACTACATCGAGGAGGCTGAGGTTCTATGCGACAGGGTGGGGATAATTCACCAGGGCCGGATGATATCGCTTGGAAGCCCCCTTGAGCTGCGCCAGAATCTCGGGCTTGTCACTGTAGAGTCCAGACAAAACGAGAACAACACCGAGTACCGATATTTCCCTGACAGGGCAGCCGCTGCAGAATACGTCAAGACGCTGCCGCCCGAAGGCAACATGATCATGAGAGAGTCAAACCTGGAAGACGTTTTCGTTGAGCTTACGGGCCGGAAGGTGACGGGATGATATTCGCAGACGCTTACTCGGTGCTCTGGGCCGATCTGATGGTCCTAAGGCGCCGAATATCCAGATACTTGACCACCACCCTGGTCAGCCCCCTTCTCTATCTGGTCGCTTTTGGGTGGGGGCTTGGCAGAGGCATCTCCGTAGACGGCACCAGCTATTTCGCCTTCGTGGTTCCTGGTATAATTGCTCTCACTGCCATGAACAGCAGCTTCTCCGGCGCAGGGACCAGGCTCAACGTCGATCGGCTATACTTCAAGAGCTTCGATGAATGTCTCATGGCCCCCATTAGCTCCTCGTCTCTCCTCCTGGGCAAGGCGATGGTGGGCGCGGTCCGGGGGCTGGTAAGCTCTCTCGCTTTCGTAGCGCTGGCGCTGCTGGTATCGCCAACCTTCAACGTGACGCCGCTCTTTCTGGTCAGTCTGCTCGTCACCTGCCTTCTCTTCTCCTTCCTTGGAGTGCTGGCGGCCCTTCTATCCAAGTCCCACGAGGACATGGGCACCTTCAGCAGCCTCATTCTGCTGCCGATGACCTTTCTTGGCGGGACCTTCTTCTCCCTGAGTCAGGTCCCTGAAACCCTGAAGTTCGGTTTGTATGTCTTTCCCCTGACCCATTCGAGCCTTTGTCTCAGAGCTGCCGTCCTCGGCCAATCGTTCCCATGGACCTCCTTTCTGGCCATGCTGGGGTTCTGGGCTGCCTTCTCTGCCGGATGCTACGTGGTTTTGAGGAGGGCCAGCATCTAGACCGGGCCGAGATTCGATGGAAGGTGCATCATGGTAAATCTAAGAGGTCGTTGAAATATGATCGAGAACGAATACGCAGATCTGGGCGCAGTCACCCGCGAGGCCCAGGAGATCTACAACAAAAGCAGAAGTTACATAGCCGGCGTTGTGGGGAACGAAACCCCGGAAGACCGGATCAGACAGCGATGTGTTATAGCGACAGGTGACGTGAATGTAGCGGATATAATGCAATTCAAGAACGATCCGTTAAACGCCGGGCTGAAAGCCTTGGAAAAGGGAGCCGGGATTTACGCAGACATAAAAATGGTGGAGGCGGGCGTGGTTAAAAAGGGGCACCAAAGCAAAGTGACGGTCTTTCTGGGGAAAGGCGACGACATCGCAGAAGAAAGGGGAGTTACCAGGGCCTCCGCCGGGGTGATGAAGTTGAAGGACGAACTCGACGGAAGCATCGTACTGATAGGAAACGCCCCATCGGCACTGCTGACACTATGTGATCTGATCGAAGAGGGTGCGGCGAAGCCCGAACTTGTGATCGGTGTGCCCGTGGGTTTTGTGAACGCCGCGGAAAGTAAAGAGAGGCTGAGACAGATTGACGTTCCATCCATCTCCGTTGTGGGCACGCGGGGCGGTACGCCCATAGCCGTGGCGTCCATAAACGAGATCGTAAATATGTATCAGGAAATAAAATGACCTGGTAAAGAGATTGAGGGCAGAGATGCGTTTTCCACATCTCTTCGATCCAATTTTTATCCTTAAACGTTTTTAGCTCCGCTTCGATGTCCGTTCGAATTCCTGAAGGGTCTTTTCCTTTGAATTTGCTCTTAGCGGCTCAGGTTGTCGGATCTGATCCAATCTAACAAAAAATAGGGCGGGCAGACGGCATCTATCGTCCGTCGCCCTCGGGGAGCGGGCAGACGAAGGCCCCCTGTCTGCTCAGATCATAGTCTAACCCCTGGAATCTGGTCAGGTATTCCTGGTGGATCGCTCGGGGATCGAGGTCCATGAACAGGTTGGGATGGAACCACTTGGCCATGTACGCCACCGCCACCAGCGCCTTTGGCCCGCTGACGATCTCTTGGCCTACCACGTAGACTCGCCCCTCTTTTACCGTGGTGATGTCACCAGAGCCGGGTCGGGCCATAACGTCGTCTCTGAGCCGCACCAAGCCTGATGAATTGTCCACATTGTAGCCGTGGTCTGCGATTTTGCGGAAGGGGAACTTGACCATGATATCTGGGTCTTCGGTCATCAGCCATTCTGCATCGATCGGTGGATTTTTACCGGGAATGTCTGCGGCGATGTTCATACTGCCGCCATCCTGCAGAGCTGGTACAGGGTGCCGTTGGTGTCCGTCTGATAATCAGGAGACCACCCCAGAAAGACATCGGGCTTCTCTTCTTCGGAGAGGACGTCCGCTCCATCGTCGATGATCTTCAGGTAGCGCTAAATGTCGTTACGTTACGAAGTGCTTTTTGGCTTATTGAGTTGTCTGATGCGGATTCGGGATCAGAAACCCAGATTGAGGCATGCGAAGTTATGTGCGAAACTCAATCAGTTTTTATCGCGTTTATTACTACATAACACTTAAATATTATGAGAAAAATCCGAGATACGAGGCAGCGTGCCGAATGTGA
>DAQG01000025.1 GCA_002502785.1 Methanothrix harundinacea
GGTGCTCTGAGCTGGGTTAATATCTCCACTAACGATTCAAGAATTGTTCTGATAAGGGGCACAGTTGACCCTTCGGCGAGCGGATCCGTCAACAACACCGCTTCGGTGAGTTCTGATACGCTAGATCCAAATCCCAGCAACAACGACGCGGCTGAGACCACCGGTATACTCCCAAAGATGGCAGATCTGGAGGTGACCAAGACCGATTCACAAGATCCCTTGATCGTGAATGGGCCAATCGCCTACACAATAAACGTCACCAACAAGGGTCCGAAAGGGGCAGATAACGTCACCCTCAGCGATGATGTGCCCGACCAGATACTAGATCCCGAATATTCGGTGGATGGTGGGACGATCTGGAACGTCTGGCCCGGTGCTCTGAGCTGGGTTAATATCTCCGCTAACGAATCCAGAGTGGTTCTGATAAGGGGTACGATTGACCCCTCGGCGAACGGACTCATCAACAACATCGCCTCGGTGAGTTCTGATACGCTAGATCCAGATCCCAGCAACAACGACGCGGCTGAGACCACCGATCTAATCTCCGTAAACGTCACCAAGGCTGCTGACAAGGAGGTGGTCAGGCGCGGCGAAGAGGTCACTTACACGATCAGAATCCTTAACAATGGCAGTACGGATGCAACCAACGTTTTGATAAGAGATGCTTTTGACAGACACGTTGAACAAATCTCTATATCTTTCTCCTGGAGCGATAGTGCTCACCGAATCGAAACGATCGGCGACGGCCTCTGGCTCATTGACGTGATCCCTGCTGGCGAATTTGTCGAGATCACCCTCGTCGTCAAGGTTCCAAAACAGGATATTGAGTTCGAGATGGAACAGGGTGTCAGAGGCGAGGGGTTCGTGAACGTAGCCAATGACTACTCGACGACTCTCCAGCCCTATGCCATCAACAACAACGTCCTCGTTACGCTGAACGGCACCGACGAAGGATTCGGGGACAGCGCAACTGTCTTGGTTATTGGGGATCCGGGAACGGAGCTGTCCGCCCGTGAGCACGGAAGCGGTTCGTACGATGGCGAGGAGCAGGTAAGGCTCAGGACTGAGAACAAGTCGATCTCGATGAATAAGGAGATGTCAGCGACCTACAATCCCACGACCCTGTGTCTCTACAGAAACAGAACCTTGGCCTACTCGTCGAGGTGGACCGAGGGTGTCAGCGCCAAGAACCGGGTGACTGGAACCTCTTTGAGTGAGTATTACAGATACGCCACATCTATCGATCGTCAATCGGTCGTGTTCCTCGACAAGAACGGATCGACGATGGCGATCGACTCGGAGTTTGAGGGCACAGGTCACGTTGGCTTCCTCAAGATGCCCACCAACAGATCGTCCCAGGATGCCCCGATCTTCGAGGCAAGTGAGGACTATGCCGGTAGCTTCAAGATACTGGAGACGGTCGACGAATACGGGTCTAGCGTGACATCTGAGAAGTCGACCTCTGGGGAGGGGCTTGTCACCGTCGACAAGCGCGTCAAGGACAGCCAGAGGAGCTATGAGTCAGGCACGGGCGCCTATGATTCCGAGGAGTTCGTAGCGACCCATACCAACTACATCTCAAAGGAGATCGGTCTCGTTTACTCGCAGGTGGATCAGAGTCTCACCGACGACGTCTCGATCGACGCGTCCATGAAGTGGAAAGAGGGCATATACTCTAAGACGGCTGGTGCTAGCTTTATCGGCGAGGAGTACACTGGTGCAACCAAACTTGACAAAGAGACGGTGGCCATGGGCCTCAACGAGATGGATACTGAAGCTAACTTTTCAGGCCGGGCTCGATACAGGGCTGTCCTGGAGGACGAGGTCGACTTTGACGAGCAGTACAACGGCGACTACTCCATAGAGAGGAAGATTCTCTTTTCGGGAGTTCCAAAGTACGATCGGCCCCACCTGACCGTGGTCAAGAACGGATCGCTTCACCAGGAGACGGTTCTGGATGCCAAGGAGGAAAACCTGGTGGGCGAGAGCAGGGATGAGGTCATCACCGTTGCGACCTACATCATAACCGTGGAGAACGACGGGAACAGGGCTCTGGCACCGGTTCACGTGAAGGATCTCTTCCCGCCGGGAGCTGTTTTCATCAACTCTTCGGTCCGGCCTTCTGAAGAGACCGAGGGTTCTGCCACGTGGACTCTGACCCACATCTCGATCGGCGGAAAATCTGAGATCGTCTTGAACCTCGACGTCTCCAAATACAGTTCTGACGAGCTGGTGAATCGCGTGGTCGTCACAGGTGGTGTGAACAACGAAACGGAGGAGGTGGTCGCTGCAGCGAACTTCTCGGCGCTGGAGATGGGGTGGCTCACCTGCTGTACCAACGAGACCGTCTCAGCCACGAAGACGGCGGAGCAGGACGAGGAGAACCCAAATGTCGTCTGGTACAGGGTTGACATCACGAACTGGGCCGATGCCACCAGGGTCGCCACGGTGACCGACCATCTCCCTGATGGCATGGTCCTGCTCGACTAGTCGATCCCCTTCGCCACCTACGAGAGCAACACCGTCATCTGGAATTTGGTCGAGATCGGGCCCTTCGAGACGGAGACGATCGCCTACAGGGTCGAGGCGCAGCGGGCCGGACGGTTCACAAACTCCGTGGAGGTCGACGCAAGGTCCGTCGACGGACCCGCCATCCAGCCGGTGTACGCAAGCTCAGTGATCGACGTCGGCGCAGTAGAGGGGTATGGGACTTCCTCCTGCGACGGGTGGCAGCCCCCAAGCTGGGACTTCCAGTATGTCGGATATTCAGCAGAAGTTTTCTGTAACGATACGTGCGGGCTGACGTTCTGAGGAACGTCGGCTCGTCCTATCCTTTCATTTTGGCGATGGTGCAGGATGCTGCTGGGCGCGATAGTGATAGCTCCTTGGACCGCCCCCGCTTGTCCCAGGCCGCCGCAGTCCTACAGAGAAGCATTCTGAGAGGAAGGCGAAGACGTCGATAGACCTGTGGACTTGCCGCTGCCGTTGGGGCCGAGGAGGACGGCTAAGGGCGAGAGGGGCTTGGTCTAGAGGTCACGGAGCGCCCGGAGGTTCTTGATTCTAATCGATTCGATCCTGGGGATGGGCTGACTGGGGCTTTTCTGGTTGGTCATGCGAGGGACTCCGAGGGGTGGTTTTGTGGGATGTTAGGAGAAATAAGTTACGCGAGAATTTTATCTGGAATGGTAGAGGGAAACACAAAAGGAGGGTGCTGAGGGGCGCATCTAGGTGTGGTTCGAGTTGGCGGTTCATGTACCATCATCTTTCTTCTCCGTCACCATCTACTTCTGCTGACTCGTATAGCCAATTCATCGAATTCTCGCTTAATCAATTTGAATCGCTCTACACTACCACCAAAAAGGCCTGCCTTCAAAGGCGGCCACGTTGAATATGCTTGCTCGGTCGGTACGCCACCCTCAGCATCAATATATGTTTGAGTCGAATTTTCGAACTCTGATTGAATCTTGTCCATGATGCTGGTATCTCTATAAAATCTAGATCTATAGCCAAAAAGACAAACTGGCGCCCATATTTCATCGTACTTTTCTTTTTGTAAATTTGCATGAACTAATGCAGCCAAGTATTCAAATCGGTCAAAATATTCTTGGTAATTCGCATCCTGTGGTAGGATCTCTCTAAGTAGATCTCGGAGTATATTATTCAAATGATTACTAAGTGGTATAGGATTCCTCTCTAATCCAGGCAAAAGGCTTTGAATTTTTGGACTTTCCATAACCGACCATGGGTGTAGATCAAGAACAAGGGGGCCCCCTTCACCATAAGTGGGCCTGATTTTGGGGACCGTGAGGAGTGACAAAAAAGTACTATATTTTCCAGCTACAATAGAAGCAATCCCACCCCCATAAAGGAGAAGAAGGGCCGGGTACAATCTCAATTTGTATAACGCTGGAAATCTTCGGCTCCCTTCCTCAGGTGGGTTTGCAATTCTTTCAAGGCAATTTACCCAAAGATCTTCATGAGATTCTTTGCCCCAGCGACATCCTGTGATCATCATAGCCAGTAATGACTCTGTAAGTGATTCGTAAAGCTTCACCTGTCTTCTGAACTCATCATCGAACTTATCATTAGATATACCATCAAAAGGGAACTTTTCTTTATCAGATAATTCTTTGTAAAGCTTCTCAACTTCTTGATTCATCAGATTGTTAAGGCGAATTTCGTAGCGCTCATCAACGATATATTTTTCAACTTGGGCTACTAATGCCTTTACGGAAAGGGGGTGAGGTTTGTTATACTCTTCCAATACGAAAACTTTCTCAGCTAATTCGTCAAAAAACGCATTAGCACTTTGAATTAGTATGGTCTCGGCTCGGCGTTGCTGAATTAGCTTTTTTGCATTATCTGTTGGAGTTCGTATATCGGTCCAATAAGTTGTGAACCTGTGGTTCTTGCATCTTTCCAGGGCGGAGCGTAAGGCAATATCCCAGTCTCCCGACCAACCACAGACGATTAGGCCAAACTCATCAAAGACGCGATCGAGGAGTTTGTCGATCTCTTCATCATAGCTTGCTAACTCGTTTCGAGTATTTTTGATTCGAGTATCGAGATAATCCCCATTCACTTTGATGATGGTGCAAGTTGTGTGTATGAGAGGTAATGCACCGTTCACCGAATCTGTGGTGCTGATAATGGTTGGTTCGATCCCATCTTCTGCGAGTGCTTTTTCCAGCAGATGATCAAAATTTGTAGTCACAATAACTCGAATGTAGCCCCGAGCGACCATCTTCGCAATGGCTTTGTGGGCTGCTGTTGGCAGCTTGATCCCCTCTTCACGTTCCTCATCATTAGGCTCAAAATAGCTTCTCAATAGCTGATTTCGCTCAGCTGGGGATTTGGCGATTGTATCAAGCACCTCAGAATAATCTGGATCCTCTCCAAATTTGTCCTTGTACCAGGCAGCGGGATCTGTTTCGTAATCTTCACCTTCGAGTTCCGCTAGCTTTCTTGTGAGATCTAAAACAATTTCCCAGCCAGTCGGAATTTGCGCCGAGCGAGAGACACCCGAACCCAACAGAAGGGCGTAAACGCCCTTGTTGGACTGGACTGAAAACGCCAGCGAAACCAGGGGATCGATCATAGTATCAACTTAGCAAATTCCTTACATAAACCAATCGGTTTTTGAATTTACAAATTCGGAGAGGTGCGGCCCATGAGGCAAGCCAAAAAGTGTTCCCGCGCCGCCCGCCACAGCGGCGCATCCTATCGCTTTTCGCCCCCTTACCCCCGCGTCCCCGCCCGCTCCTTCATCGCCTCGACGAAGGCGAGGAACGGAGGCGAGGGGCGACCGGGCCTCGACTTCATCTCGGGGTGGAACTGGGTCGAGAAGAAGAACGGGTGGTCGGGGATCTCGGCGATCTCCATCCGATTTCTGTTCTTGCCGGTGAAGATCATCCCCTTCTCTTCGATCTCGTCGACGTAGTCGGGGTTCACCTCGTAACGATGCCGGTGCCGCTCGACGATGAGATCTTTGCCGTAGATCCTCTTGGCGATGCTGCCCTCTCTCAGCTCGGTGTCGTAGTTTCCAAGGCGCATCGTCGCCCCCATATCCTCCACTCCCTCCTGCTCCGGAAGGATGGTGATGACCGGGTGGGGCGTCTCGCCGAACTCGGTGGAGCTGGCCTCTTTGAGGCCCAGGACGTTTTTAGCAAACTCCACGACGGCAAGCTGCATCCCAAAACAGATACCAAGATACGGAACGCCCTTCTCGCGGGCGTACCTGACCGCCTCCATCTTGCCCGCCGTGCCCCGAGCGCCGAAGCCGCCGGGGACGAGGATGCCGTCGACGTCTTTTAGGACCTCCTCTGGCGGGTTGTGCTCCAAATCTTCGGCGTCGATCCAGGCGATCCTCGGCCAGGCGCCAGCCCCTATCCCGGCGTGCTTGAGGGCTTCCCGGATGGAAAGGTAGGTATCCTCCATGTGGGTCGTGCCTTGCGACCCGGCGGTGTACTTGCCGACGATCGCCATCTTGACGGAATCGTTGATCGAGACCATCTTCTCGATCAGCTCCACCCAGTCGGTCCTGTGCTCAAGAGGATAGAGCCTGAGCATCTTCATCAGGTATAGAGGGGTCCTCTGCTCCTCCAGGAGGAGGGGCACCTTGTATACGTCGTCGACGTCGTGGTTAGACACGACCCCCTCGACGGGAACATCGCAGAATAGGGAGATCTTCGACTTCGTCTCGTCCCGCAGGGGCCGCGTGCACCGGACGGCGACGATGTCGGGCTGAAGCCCCAGCGACCTCATCTCCTTGACGCTGTGCTGGGTGGGCTTCGTCTTCTGCTCGCCATCGGTGGTGGTGGGGGCGAGGGTGACGTGGACGAAGGCGATGTTTCCCATCTCCTCGTTTCTAAGCTGCCTCATCGCCTCGATGAAGGGCATGCTTTCGATGTCACCGACGGTGCCGCCGACCTCGATCAGGCAGACCTCGCAGCCGCTCTCCCTCGCCACGTTCCTGATCCTCTCCTTGATCTCGTTGGTGATATGGGGGATGATCTGGACGGTCTTACCCAGATACTCGCCGCGCCTCTCTTTTTCGATGACGCTCTTGTAGATCTTGCCAGTGGTGATGTTGTGGTCGCGGGTCAGCTCCACGTCCAAAAATCGCTCGTAGTTGCCGAGGTCCAAGTCCACCTCGCCCCCGTCCTTGAGGACGAAGACCTCGCCATGCTGGAAGGGGCTCATCAGCCCCGCGTCGATGTTTATGTAGGGATCGATCTTGATGGCGGTGACCTTGTAGCCCCTCTCCATCAACATCCGACCGATAGAGGCGGCGGTGATCCCTTTGCCAAGGCCGCTCATCACCCCGCCCGTAACGACGATGTATCTCACGCTTATCACGTATTCGAGAAGGTATTTTGGACATAGATAAAATTGGCGATCAGAAGAAAAGAGAATTTGAAGAGTGGGATATCTGATTAAAATAGGATCAGAACAGATCCGGCAGGCGAGAGGCCTCGCCAGCCGCCTAAGAAGACATCTCCTCCCTCAGGTCCGGAGGCAGCATGTTCGGTATCCCGTCCTCGATGGGGTAGCATTCGCCGCAGCTCTTGCAGCAGAGCTTGCCGTTCAGGATCTCCTCATCCTTCTCCTCGAAGATCTCCAGGTCCAGATCGCCCTTGCACATGGGGCAGGCCAGAATCTCCATGAGATCGCGCTTCATGTTATTAACACCATATCGATACGTTAAAAAAGTTGGCTCAACGGAAGAGGAGGCTTTTGGCGTTCTCGAAATAGATGAGCTTCTTCTCCCGATCCGAGAGGTCCATATCCCCGACGAACTCGATCTCCTCCGCCTGATCTGTCCAGGGGTAGTCTGTCCCGAACAACACGCGATCGGCTCCGATCTCGGATATGATATCGCAGGCCTCCGCTGAGGTCAAACTCGGCGAGATGTAGGCGGTGTCGAAGTAGACGTTCTCGCCCGCGGGGATGAGGTGCTCACGCACCCCGGACCACATCTCCCACCCGCCCAGGTGAGCGAGGACGACGACGAGGTCGGGGTGCCGTTCCACCATCCGAGCGAAGCGCTCGGGGGTGCCGAAAAACTCCGGCAGGTCCTCGGGCACCTTCCCGGCATGGAGGAGGAGGACCATATCCCGCTCAACCACCGCCTCATAGAGCCGGTCGCACCTTGGATCGTCGGGATAGAAGCCCTGGAGGAAGGGGACTGCCTTTACACCCTTCACCCCGGAGGCTAAGAGCCTGTCCAGCTCCTCTTCGAGGTCCGGCTGGAAGGGGTGGATCGCCCCGAAGGGTATGAGGCCGTTTCCCTCGGCGGCCGCGAGGAAGAAGTCGTTAGTCGGCCCCACGTGCTTTGGAAGCGGCGCGAGAGGCAGGATGATGGATTTTTCGACGCCCGCTTTCGCCATCGAGTCTTTGAGGTCGGAGACGGTCCCAAGCCCCGGAACCCTGACCCCCATCCTCCTTTTGACGGAGGCGATGGCCTTGGGCGCCATCTCATCGGTGTATATGTGAGAGTGAAAGTCGATTACCACGAACGGAAGGCTCTCTCAAAATAGATAAAATTTCGCCCCGGATCATCCCCATCTCCGAGAGCCTCTGGGGGAGGTAGACCCTCGCCACGAAGTCAAGGCCCTTTCCTGCGAAGGCCTGCTGCTCAACCTTCTTTTTGAGCTCGAATTTTATGGAAGACCCTGCCGCTCTGCTGCCGAGGGCCGCCGTAATTTGATGAATAAGATCGTTTGCGAGCAAAAGATCACATTTTTATCAGGATGATTTCGAAATCATTAAATATCCTGGTATGTAAAACTCACGTTTCAAGGAGTTATTAATATGACTAAAGCTAGAAAAGTAATACAGATTGGATTACCTCTTTTGCTCTTGCTATTCGCAGCTGCCTCGCAGGCCAGTGCAGCCCAGACCCTGAGCATAGTCGATTCTTCGGGCAGAGAGGTGACGCTTGAAATGCCGGTGGAGAGGGTGGTCGCGCTTACAAGCGAGTCTTTCGACGTGATACGCGCACTCGATGCCCTGGACAAGGTGGTGGGAGCGAACAAATATGTGGTGGAAGACGAGTTGCTCTACCCTGGATGCTCCAGCTACACCAACCTGGGCTCCTCCTTCTCCGTGGATTATGAAGCTCTGATACAGGCCGGGCCGCAGGTGGTTTTCACCTATACCAGCAGCCCAAAGGACATCCTTGAAAAGCTGGAAGGTACGGGGATTGAGGTTGTCCGCTTCAACTTCAATAAGATGTCCACCTACGAAGATGAGGTGGCAAAGACTGGACAGATCCTCGGACGCGAGGAGGAGGCCCAGCAGCTGATAGACTTCTACGAAGGATACACCGGGACGATTGAGGAAAATGTCGCAACCTCGGTGAATAAGCCCAAGGTTTATCTGGAGGCCGACTTCGGCGGTGGCAAGAACTACGTCACCTGTGGCGAAGGCCATGGCCACCATGAGTTGCTGGCCGCGGCTGGCGGGGAGAATATCTTCGTCGAGGTGAACGGTTCCAAGGACGTCGACCCGGAGGCGGTCATAGCCCGTGATCCGGAGATCATCGTCAAGTACCGCTATCCAGCCCCGGCTGGCTTGGGCATGGCCATCGATAACACCTCTGGGTTAGAGGCCATAAGGCAGGAGATCCTCGATCGTCCGGAGCTGCAAAACGTCACGGCTGTGAAGAACGAGCAAGTCTACGTTCTAACCTGGGACAGCACCAGGGGCGCGGCCAGGTACTTCCTTGCCCTGGGGTATATGGCCAAATGGTTCCATCCCGAGCTCTTCAGCGACTTTGATCCAAGGGCCACCTACCAGGAGTACCTGAGCCAGTATCAAGGCGTAGATATCGACCTCGACGAGCAAGGGGTCTTCGTCTATCCCGAGCCTGAAATAGTGGCTACATAGTACGCCAAAATGTTGGGGGGTGTTAAGTCGGTCCCGGCCCTCGCCATCGAGTTCCGCAGGCTGGCGACGGTCCCACGGCCAAGAACTCTCACCCCCCATTCTTCTCTTGACGGAGGCGATGGCCTTGGGCGCCATCTCATCAGTGTAAATGTGAGCGTGAAAGTCAATGACCACTGATAACTCCTCCATCCCTCGGCGAGGTATACCTAATTAGGCTACTACCTTCAAGTGATCTAAGGGGTAGGGAATAAACTTATCTGTGGACAACATCACCGACCACGACATCGCTTAGTTTTGCATGCTCTCGAAAACGTTATATTACCTATGCTTTAATCCATAGCATGATACAAATTAGAAATGCTGGGTATGATATATGAGACTTTCAAGTTTTCGCATTGAGAATTTTCGTAACCTTCGCCTCGTTGAATGTTCGGACGTTCCAGATTTCATGGTTATCTGTGGTGGAAATGGCTGTGGTAAAAGCGCTTTATTAGAAGCGCTAATGACAGCGAAAGAACGCGCTGGTTCATATGGCAATTTTAATTTTGATTCAAGAGCAGTCTCAGTTGATGCAACAAAAGCAATAATAAAAATCGAGTTAAAATTCTCGGAACAGGAACGTTCGTTTGTCAGAGAACATTTCGGTAATGAGTGCCCCGAAACAGATGAAATCGTTATCGAAATCAACAAAGGAGGTGGTGCACGTGCGATAAAAAGGTCGCCACCGGTAGGTCAATTGCTTAGTTACTATGATCGCACTACCGAATCCCCAGGATTCTTTGACTACATCAATGCTCATCGGCACACAAAGAAATTCCCTCTTCAAACGTGGGACCCGAGCGTTTTGAGCGAGGAACGGACTAAGCAAACGCTGGCACTTTCAGAGCAGAAATTCCAGTTTACAAAGCAATATCTTGTTGGACTCAAGATGAAGGACTTACAGGATATTCAACAATCTGGTAACACAGATATTAAAGATTCATTAAGCGGCATAAAAGATCTGTTTAATCGTTTTTTTGCCCCAATGGAGTTTAAAGACGTTCTTATACATAAATCACCGTTTGAATTCGTCATTTCAACCCCACAGGGCGATATCGACATCGATGATTTGAGTTCCGGTGAAAAAGAGATTCTCACAATCTTCATCCGATTTCATCAACTGAAACCAAAGGGTGCTGTAATCCTGTTTGATGAAGCTGACGCGCACCTTCATCCTGATCTCGAACGACGATACTTGCAAGCATTAAAACAGCTTAGCAAGGGCAATCAGCTATTGCTCACAACTCATTCACCGGAGATGATGATTGCTGCGGGAACAGACTCTCTTTATACCATACTCAAAGTGCCACCGTCGGATGGCAGCAATCAGTTGATACGTGTAACTCATGATGAACAAATGCACACCATTCTTTCAGACTTGATGGGGTCAAAAGGAATTGTCAGCTTTAACCAACGTATCATCTTCATCGAGGGAGAAGATTCATCAGCTGATCTTCAAATATATGACGCTGCATATCCGCCAGCGGAGTACAATATTAGCTTTGTGCCCGTGGGCAACTCTACAATTGTACGAAAAACAGCTGAACGAGTAAATATGTTGCTGACAGCATCAGTAGGTTTCCAACAATATTTCAGCATTGTTGATGGCGATATAACTGAGCGCTTTGAACCAGATCCAACGGGTGGTAAGCGTTTATTCCACTTGCCAGTGTATCATGTTGAAAATTTGTTGATTGATGAGTATGAAATCTTCGAAGTTACCCGTCAAATGTTAGGCCCAGGATGCTCTTACAAAACAGCTGAAGAGGTAAAAGCAGTTCTGCGCGACCTTGTTCTTTCTAGTACTCATTTAATGGCATATACAAAGGCTCTCTTAGATGCTCGAAAGGCAAAGGGTGCCAAAGAGGCTTACGACGCGTTGTTTCAAGGTAGAGATCCTTCGGAAATCCCACCAGTTCGTATTGAGTTTTCAGATGTGTCGGATGAAGCCCGAAGTATATTGCAATCTGCTCTAGATAATAATACCTGGCAAGCTAAATGTAAAGGCCGCGATCTTCTCAAGGCCTACTGTAGTAAGAACGGCCTCAAATATGAACATTTCAGAAATTTGCTGATTTCAAGAATAAAAACACCACCCAGACCCCTCGCTGAAATTATGGATAAAATTTTGGATAGTTGAGATTTGAGGGGAGACGATCTGCCAGATTAGATCATCCCCATCTCCGAGAGCCTCTCGGGGAGGTAGACCCTCGTCACAAAGTCGAGACCCTTCCCCGCGAAGGCCTGCTGCTCAGCCTTCTTCGAGAGCTTTAACTGGAGCTGTATCTGCTCCTTCCAGTAGTCGGTTGCAAACCTCGGGTCGGTCAGCTCGCTTCGGAGGGCCTGGAGGTCCTGGTCGGTCAATTTGTCTGTGGAGAGGTCGTAGTTGACGATGTCCGTCGGCTGGACCCCCAGAAACTGGGCCGACGGCGTCACCAGATAGTCGGAGAGGTGAGCGCTCTTGATGGCGCCGTAGGCGACGCTGGCGAAGATCCGGTATGACCAGGGGTCGCCATCGGTGAAAACGAGGACGGGGAGGGCGAGCTCCTCGTTCAGCCTCTTTATGAGCCGTCTTGTGGACCTTGCGGGCTGGCCCTTCAGGTGGACGAGGATCGCGTTGTGCTCCTGGTCGAAGCCGTTTTCGATAAGCCTTGCGTGCATTCCGCCGGTCTCGATCGCCACGACGAACTTCGCGTCGTGATCCTTGAACTCGACGTTGTCGACGTTGAAGGGTATCTGGTAGCCGGCCTCGCCGACGTCCTCCTGGCAGTGGATCGTCCTCTCGCCCCTCCGGGTCTTCTCACTGATGGTGAGGGGACCGAAAACCGTCGCCCCGTCCTCCTCGGGCCGGACGTGAAAGTCCTCTCTTAGAAGGGCGGTCAAAATCTCCAGATCTTCGACGAGCCGGTCGCTTTCGGCCTGCTCCCCGAACTTGGCCACATCCCAGTTCTCGGAGATGTAGTATATCTCTCTCAGGGTGGAGCCCCGGTTGTGCTGAAGGTGCTCTTTGATCAGAAGCTCGACGAGGTAGGATGTCTTGAGGACGCTTTTAGCGCCCCGGACGGTCTTGACGGACCGGACGCTCTCCTGGTCGCCGTAGACCCAGATCTCTCCCTCCTGGTCGTACTCGAGGTTGCTCTTCGTCCTGCTGGGAAGGGCGAGGTGAGGCACAATCCCCCGCTCGAACTGGTCGTAGAGCGTCTCCGCGAGGCCCAGAAGCCTCTTCCTCGTCGTCTCTGCATCCTTCATCTATCCCACCACCCTTGCTCCGCTGACAAGCTCCGAGGGGACGCCCTCGACCACGGGCTCGGAGAACCTGACCCCCTCTGAGGATACTTTGTACTTGATCTTCTGCCGCTCACCGGGCCGAAGAGATACCTTCCAGAGGTGGTCGTACCCGTCCCCGAGAGCGATCACCCTCGCGGGAGGCTCGATGGACGTCGCTTCCACCGAGACCGTCTCGTGTAGCTTGAAGGCCTTGGCGGCATCGCTGTAGTTTGCAACCTCCAACGTAACGAAGGTCTCGCCGTTCTCGGAGGCGATGGACCTTTTGACCAGGAGGTTTCCCATGATCTTGGCGACTACGGGGTTGATGTCCGGCTCTTCCCGTTCGAGAAGCTCTGCCAGCTTCTTTGAGATCCTGGGAAGGAGCTTTCTTATGATCTCCTCTTTCTCCTTTCGCTCAGAGAGGGCGCTCTTTTTGGAGAGGTACCGCCGGAGCTTTCTACCCACTTCTTTGAGCCCTAGCTCCACCTCCGCCACGATCTCGGGGACGTCGGCGACGGCGTCCTTAGACTCGGAGGTGAAGGGTATGTTCGTCGAGGCGATGTGGACGAGGATGGCCGCCGGCCCCGTGGGAACCCCGCCACCTGGCTGGCTCAGAGAATAGGTCTTCCAGGATATGTTCTCGATGGCGTGGGTGATGGCGCACCCCCCCTGCTGGTAGAGAAGGGGAACCCGGTTTGCGAACCTCAATACGTCGACCTTGCCGTCTGCCTTCAGCTCGCCGCCGTAGGCGAGCCCCACCTCCACCTGGAAGGGGTTTCCCGAATAGACCGAGACCGACCTGGTGGAGGTAGCGATATAATCCACCCGGTACTCTTTTTCCAGGCCCGCCCTTATCAGTTCATCGCCGATGGGGGAGAGGCAGTCGGTGGGGGGCGACTTCAGCCTCATCTGTTTGAAGGCAGCAAGAAGCCTCGTAGCCTCGGCGTGGGTCAGATCCTGGGGGACCATCTCGGGATCGAGCTCCGCCCGCTCGCAGATCTCCTGGGATATGATCGCCCCGACGCTGGAGAAAGAGCCCTGAAGGAAGCTTTTGAGCTTCTTCTTATCGGTATACCTGAGCATCTTGATCAGGCCGCCAAGCTCCATCCCCCAGGGGTGGGGCTTGATCTCGTAGGAGGGGCTTGGCAATTTATCCGTCGCCCTCTCGAAGGTCTCGATGTTGCCGTCGGGCTCTACGAGGGTGATCCGCGCGTGGGGGTTGACTATGGCCACGTTCTTTAAATAACCATAAATCGACTGCCTCCGGCTCCGGACGTAAGACCCTTCCATCTCCAGCTCGACCCGGGTTCCGTGGGGCCGATCCCACTCGGCATCCTCGGTCTTCAGGATCTCGGGCTCGTTGGTGGCGGTGTTGATCATCAGCTCCCAACGGCCGGCTTTGTGGTTCGGCCCGATCTTGGTGGTGACGGCCGTCGGCCGTCCTGTTGTGAGCTGGGAGTAGAGGACTCCCGCCGAGATCCCGATCCCCTGCTGGCCCCGGCTCTGCTTGAGAGCGTGAAACCTCGACCCGTAAAGGAGCTTGGCAAAGACCCAGGGAACCTCAGGCCCCACGATGCCGGGGCCGTTATCTTCCACCACCACCCTGAACCCCTCGCCTCTCCTCATGATCTGGACGAAGATGTCCGGGAGGATATCCGACTCCTCGCAGGCGTCTAGGGAGTTGTCCACCGCCTCCTTGACGGTGGTTATGAGGGACCGAGGAGCCGAGTCGAAGCCCAGGATCTGGCGGTTCTTCTCGAAAAATTCGGCTACGGAGATGGCCTTCTGATGCTTGGCCAGCTCCTCTGCTATCTCCATGTCAGAAAAAAGGAGGGAGCTTAGAGCTCGGCTCCCACCACCGTCTGGGTTGCGGTCACGTTGTGAATCTCACGGATGGTGTCCACCAGGCGGTTTAAGACGCTCAGCCCTTCCACCTCCAGAACCACCACGAAGTCGTACTCGCCGAAGACGTGATAGACGTCCTTGATCCCCTCGATCTCTCTCAGGGCGTTGTAAACGGTCCTCTCCTGTCCCGGCACCACCTTGACCATCGTCACTCCGATCACCATATTCTATCACCACCTAATATAAACTCAGCCACATTATATAAACTTTTCATGGCTGATTTCGGCTCGTCCGTTTTCGGTCTCATCGCTCTTTCCTCTTCTTTGGGGAAGCTTTTCCGCGTCCGCCGAAGAAAACCTCGTTGTCCTCGATCCTCTCGGTGGCCCCTGGCTCTTCATCCTCGTCGAAGTTCAAAGTCTCGCCGAGGTCTTTGAGTTCGCTGATATCCTCTTCAAGCTCCTCCGACCTGATCCCGAAAGCATCTTCGCCCTCCCAGGCCGGCCCGGACCGTCCGGATCCTGCCGTCCCCTTTTCGGCTTTTGTCTCAGGGGCCTCGACTCTCGGCTCTGATATCTCCCCTTTCAGGGATTCGAGGGCTTTCACCACCATCAGCCTGTACCTTTCCAGGTCTGTGGAATAATGGAGGTGAGCTTTTCCGATGTCGGCCACGTCCTCGGGGGCCTGGGGCTTTTTGAGAAGCTCGTCGCTGCTGGAGAAGGCGTCGGCACCCCCCATCCCCAGAAATGCCCAGAAGGCTTCGAGCCGTTCCAGGGTTCTTGCCGCCGACTCCAGGACCCACCGGTCCCTCGTCTCGGAGTCGACCCTCTGGACCGACTCGGCCCTGATGGATATCAGTCTCGTCCCGTCCTCAGTCTCGTAGACGCTGGGCTTGCCGACGACGGCGACGAAGGCCGGTGGCTCGGTTGCCGACAGAGCCTGGGCGGCGTCGGGCTGGTACTGGCCAGCGTAGACGAAGATGCTGCCTGTGGGGTCGGCGACCCTGCCCCGCCAGTACTCGACGTCGTCTCCAATGTTGTCCTTCTCGGTGAGGGTTCCCACCAGAAGGACCCTGTTACACCGCGCTCCAGTCGGCGTGATCAGGTAGAGGGGTGCGTACTGGTCCTCGTTCTCCCTGAAGGATAGGTCGGAGTCGCGAAGCTCCTGGGAGAATATCCTTCTTGCAACCTCCCTTGCAAAGCTCGCCATCTCAGATCGCCTCCTGGGCCCGGGCCCTATTCACGAGGGCATCGGCCTCTCCCTCGGTCACAGGGGGAACTTCCGAGATCGTCTCGACGAGGATGTACCGGTCGACTGTCGGTCCTGAGGCGGTGTAGTACCTCCCGAGAAGCCTCTCCTCGATCATGCCCCTCACCACTTCGTGGTCGAGGGCCTCCATCGCCATCGTCTTCGCCTCCTCCATGCTGATTCCGATGAGGCTCTCGGTCCTCTCCCGGTTGATCAGAATCTCCTGGACCTTCAATCCATCGTCCAGTACCGCCTTGATCCGGAGGTCGTAGGTTCCCTCCTGCTTTCCGTGCTCGCCGCAGACACCTTTCGTCAGCATCCTCCTGCAGACGGGACAGCGCTTGATCAGCCCCGACCCCTTCTGGACGTCCACGATGGACCCCGTGAACTTCGCTTCCTGAGGGCTGACCTCGATCTCTTCTTCCAGGGGATCGAATCCGCTCGTCCTGTTCAGCTTGACGCTGAACCTCCCCTCGAACTCGTCGGTGACTACGTTTTTGAAGAGGTAGCTCTCCCCCTCCACCAGATCCGGAAGCTCGGACTTCGTCCACTTGACGAACTTGATGACCCCGGTATCGTCGCCGATGAGACCTGTCTGGGATATCGTCTCGCTCGTCGGATCCCAGAGCTGGACCACCTTCGCCCTCAGATCGATCCACCGCGCTGGTTCTGCGATCTCCGAGATCTTCATCTCCTGGACCTGGCCCCCTGCCGGGGCTTCGGCAGCCGTAACCTCCTCGGCCAGCTCCTCGATCCCGCTCGTCCTGTTCAACTTGACGCTGAACCTACCCTGGAACTCGTCGGTGACTACGTTTTTGAAGTGGTAGCTTTTTCCCAGCTCCATGTCCGGAAGCTCGGACTTCGTCCACTTGACGAACTTTATGGTGCCGGTCTCGTCCCCGATGAGGCCCGTCTGGGATATGGCGCTGCTAGTCGGCTCCCAGAGCTCTACCACCTTCGCCTCCAGGTCGATCCATCGGCTGGGACTGTTGATCTCGCCGACCTTCAGGCTCTCGCTCTTTCTCGCGACAAAGGACGCAGGCGCAATGCCGTGCTCTTTGAGAAAATAGTTGACTACGCTCCGGGTCGCCTCGCCCTCAGGGACCCCGAACTTCTCCACCAGGAGCCTCATGCGGCTCTCCACCTCGTCTGCGGGAACCTCCACGTTCTGATCCCGCAACCGAGCCAAAATCTGCTCTACGGCTGCTTTCATGATATATGACCTCCAGTTTTTATTTAATAGAGAGGCAATACTCAAGTCGCCTTCATGGTAGATAAACTTACTTCCGGCGGGGCGAAAGTAATATTGGATCTGGCGGAAGAGTAGGTAGCAAGATGAAGATCACGACCTGGTTTGGAACCCTCGACGACGAATCCGGTGAGGTCGCCCTGGCCGGAGCGCCCGACGAGATGGCCGAAGGGCTGATTAGGATCTCGGAGGACGAGGCCTTCTCTGGGTTTGGGAGATTGGAGGGCACCACCCCTCAGGCGGCGGTCCAGCCCGACCTTCGCACCCTCGCCCTGGCGAGTGGCCTTTTCCGGGACGATTCCGAGTATAACGCCGCCATCCGGGAGACGGCTCTTAGTCTTGTGAGACGGAAGCTCCGGGCTCAGGCTGGAGCCGAGGCGGAGCTTCTCCAGACGATCGAGGCCCTCGACGATTTGAACGAGGTAATAAACAGGCTCGAAGAGAGGCTCTACGAGTGGTCCCGCCTCCACGACGATCGTCGCTTGCGGGGCAAAGCCCTTGCAGAATTCCTGGCCGAAGAGGAGGAATCGATCGGGGCGCTGGCCCGATCCATCCTCGATCTTCAAGATGCTCGCCGTTCGGTCCAAAATAGCCTAGAGACTGCGACGGTCCAGATCGCTCCGAACCTCTCGAACCTCGCAGGACCGCTTCTCGCGGCGAGGATGATATCGAGAGCGGGAGGTCTCAAGCGCCTCTCGGAGATGCCGGCCTCGGCGATCCAGGTGATGGGGGCGGAAAAGGCACTTTTCAAGCATCTGCGGGGAAAGGCTCCATCACCCAAGCATGGCATGATCTATAGACATCCTGCCGTCATGGGAACGTCGAGGATGCTGCGGGGTCGGGCCGCTCGCGCCTTGGCGGCGAAGCTCGCCATCGGGTCTCGTATCGACCGATACTCGGGCGAGCTGAATTCCGACCTGAAACCGGCTCTGGACCTTAGGATCGACGAGATCCGACGAAGCAAGCCGGGAAAACGAAGAACAGGAAAGAGGCCGAGGCGATGAAACGATCCGCCTCCAGTCCGAAAGCCTGGTGTCCACCAGATTTATAATGAAGTTGCCAAAATACGAGGGTTAGAAAGGGGTCGATCATGAAGGCCAGAGTTTTGCTGCCGCTCATAGTCCTGTTCATGGTGCTATCATCTCCGATGGTCCTTGCGGAGTGGGAGATCGCCAAAAACGTCACTCAGCGCTCGACCATATACCTGGACGGGTACATGGACGAGATGTTCATCTACCAGACCGAGAAGGGTTATGAGGGCTCGAAGCTCGTCTACGGGGCTCGGGGCAGCGGGACCGCCTCCAGGACCATGACCACCTACGTCGACGATTGTGAGATCTACTTCAACGTTCAGGGCGTCTTCGACTACAAGCCTTACAAGCCGCAAACCTCCGAGAGCGATCTTCTCAGTGCCCTGCGTGCCAAAAACCTTGAGATGGGAACGATCATCTCCGAGACCTACACCGGGATGGAGTACCTGGTCAAGGACACCACCACCTCTAATAGCGATGGCGTGCCGATCTACCAGATATCGTCTCAGGGGCAGAGCGTGGCCCGTCTAGGTACCTGGTGAAGGGGGCGAAAGGGCCCTCCAATTCGAGTGGCGAGGACCCATCAGGTTTATAATGGATGTACAAGAATATGAGATTAGTAAAGGGGTTTATCATGAAGGCCAGAGTTTTGCTGCCGATTGCCGTCCTGGCTTTGATGCTCGCTTCTCCGACGGGCCTCGCGGCCTGGAGCATCGCCGGGAACGTCACCGAGCACTCTTACATTTACCTGAGCGGTTACATCGACGAGATGAAGATCTACCAGACCGATAAGGGAATCGCAGGCCAGAAGCTAGTCGTGGGAACCGAGGGGAGTGGGATCGTCGCTAGGAGACAGACCGCCTACGTCGACAATAACTCGATGTTCTTCAACGAGTGGGGCGTCTTCCAATCCGAGGGCGACCTCCGCAACGCCCTATGTGCCAAGAACTACGAGGTGGGCACCGTCATCTCCGAGAGCTACACCGAGATAGAGTACCTGATCAAAGACACCACCATCTTCCAGAACGATAACGCGTCGGTCTACTCGATCGCCTCCGAGGGGAGGGGCACGGCCCGGCTCGGCGCTCGGGTGAAGGACGGCTACGAAGGAGCCACCATCATGACCTACGGCGGAACCTACATCGGTGACTTCAACATCCGTCAGGAGATCGGCACCGGAAGCGAGTTCTTCCTGACCTGTCCATAGATCACAAACCCCAGCCAGCTATATCTCGCACGCTGGAATTTCGCACGCAGGATCTAAACAAGCGGACGCGGCTGTTTATTTTCTGGCAGGACCGGCAGAGGCATCGTGTTTATGAGGATCGGCCGGTCCACCTCTTTTGCCCTCTCCACCAGAACCTCTTTTCCCCACTGGGTCACGCCGAATAGCGGAACCGCCGTTCCCACCTGAACCAGGGGCCGGACCTTTTCCCTTATGAATTTGGAGGCGCAGCTCGTCACTATGTCGGCGCTGCCCAGCAGCCGCTCGGCCTCCACCTCGCCGATCCCCGTGAGGTGGACCCCCACGATCAGGATCTGAACGTCCCGCTCTTTCTCCAGGCGTCGGAGCTCTTCTGCATCGTCGGCTTCAGCGACGGTGACCGCAAACTTCGAGTACCTCTCGGCGGCGATCTTCGCTCCAGCCACCTGGTCGATCTTGGCGGTCTTCGGGTCCAGGACGGTTCCGTTCCTCTCCTCGATCCCGGCCAGTACCTCTGGCATCGGATCTGTTTCGATGAGCCCCGATATCCAGCCGCCCATCCCCTGGATGAGGCTCGGGTTGCTGGTTATCACCGTGCCGGCCCCGTCGCAGACGGTGACCGCAGCCTCGATGAGGCCCCGACGCGTCGCCGTCATCATCACTTCGGAGGCGCCAAAGCCGACGAAGACGTCCATCTCGAGCTTCCTTTTTGGGGTGAACATCCCGTGCTCTTTCATTCGAAACTCCATGTTGGCGGCCGCAGCCTCTGGCGTTATCTCCTTTATCCCCCGGACCTTATCGAAGAGGGGACACCACTTGATGAGGGATTCACCCGTCTCGACGACCTGCCCGTCCTTGACCTTTACCCTTGTCTTTCCCAATAGTTCCATTTCGTCCAAGCTCAATCACCCTCTAAAACTTCGAAATAGACTCGGCGGTTGAATTTGCCCTTATTTTCGGCCTTCAGCATAATTATGCCCTTTATCTCCCCCGTTCTTTTGACGTGGGTTCCGCCACAGGCCTGAAGGTCGATACCCTCCACCTCGACTATCCTTATCTCTTCTCTATCCGGGACCTCCTTTGCGAGCCTCACGAGGTCCGGGATCTTCATCGCCTCGTCCCTCGGAAGGACTGAGGTTTTTACGGTCCTGTCCTCTTTAATGATCCCGTTGACCTGGTCAATGTACTCGGCGAGCCTCGATCTGTCGAACTCTTCGAGGCTGAAGTCGACCCTGGACTTCTCCTCCCCGATCTGGTTTCCGGTGATCATCGCTCCCGTCTCCCTGAATATCACAGCGCTCAAAAGGTGGCAGGCGGTGTGGCTGCACATGAATCGGTACCTTCGATCCCAGTCGATCGACCCCGCGACGTTGTCCCCGGTCTCAAGACCAGATCTTCCCAGCTCATGGCTTATCTTGCTGTCGAACAATCCGGCGTAGACGACCGGATACTCCTCGCCGTCTCTGACCAATAGGCCCGTGTCGTGGGGCTGGCCTCCGGAGTTCGGATAGAATGCGGTTTTGTCCAGGATGACGAACTTGTCGCCAGTGACCTCTTCCACTCTGGCTTCAAAGCTCTTAAGATAGCTGTCATTGATGTAGAGTCCACTCATAAGATCGCCTCATAAGCCCGATAATATATCGATTTGTAGTCGGGAAGGGTTGGTAAAATCAGTTTCGATCTCCCTGACCGAATAAAGTGCAGCCCCTTCGCCCGGTCCGGATTAGGCGATAATTATTTTGAACGAAACTTATATATGGATCTATAACGACCACCACAATGGTGACCGGATTGAGGAATGTTTCGCTACCCGCTCAGAACGTTGAACGCGAAGAGTTCGCATCGATATTGATGAAGATCGGCCTTAAAAGGAACGTGGCGAAGGTCTTGACTTATCTCGCCTGTGTTGACGAGACCACCTCTCGGGAGATCGAGATGGGGTCCGATCTGAGGCAGCCAGAGGTCAGCATAGCCATGAGAGAACTTAGAAAGCTGGACTGGATAGCCGAAAGGGACGAGAAGAACCCGGGTAAGGGAAGGCCCTACAGGATCTACAAGCTGAAGAAGGGGCTTTACGACATAATTGATTACCTGGAGACGAACAAGAAAGCTGAGACCGATCACGTAATGAACAAGATCAGCAGGCTCAAGGAGCTTAAGTCCTCCTGACCACACCAGCTCGTAGTATCTATTCTATCTGAATTATGTTATCCAGCTGGTGGCGAAAATGTGGGGAGGGATTCGCCACTATCAGGTCTAAACCGGGCATCTCTTGAATCCGTTCGTTTCGTCGTCCATCCTGCTTGATATCGTTACCCGAAATGCTTTTCGAATACGCGGGGGATATCCTTGGGCCGCTCCAGCATGGTGACGCCCTCCATCGCCGCCAGCTTCTGGACGTGCTCGACGTCCTCCTTTCTTATCACCAGTTTGAGGTCTCTTCCGTCAGGGAGCTTTGTGATAACCTCTCCCTCTTTGAAGTCGGAGGGCATGATGTAGAGGGGCATGAGGACCTTCTGGCTCATGATGGCGGCGTTGGTGAGCATGGTGTCTGCGATCCTGAGGGATATCTTGGCGACGCTGTTGGAGGTGGCCGGAGCGATCAGCATGAACTCGAACCTTCCCATCTGGACCTGGCCTGCGAGGAAGGGTGCGTTGGCGTTCGCCTCAACCCAGATCTTGTCGAACTCCTGCTCCAGCTCCGGAAAGAGCTTGTAATATTTCACAACCTGGTCCCCGGCCTTGGAGATGTAGACTCTTATCTCGACGTCGTCCTCGTACTTTCGCCTCATCTCCGTCATGATCTCGGCCGTCTCCCGGATCCGGTCGCCGCTGCCAGTGATACCCCAGACCACCTTTTTCTTCGTTCGCCTCATATCGGTCATGGTAGCACCTTTATCGTTTCACACCTTGATTTATTTTTCCTTCCCAGGCGCGACGCCTTTCAGATTATCTGAGAACCTGCGAACAGTCTTTCGGAGGGATCTGAAACCCTCCTCGTCCTCTTTGACCCCTTCGAGAGTGTCCTTTGACCAGAAGGTGGCGCCCAGGTTTGCGCCGAAGGAACCTCCACCCACGGGGACGACCCCATTCAGGACGTAGAAGGTGATGATCTGCTGGATCGCCAGCTCCTGGCCGCCCATCCGGTCGCCGCCGACGGTTATCGCCATCCCGATCTTGCCCCTGAATACATTGAAGTCGGCGGCGGCAAGGGCCCGGCACCGGTCCATTACGGCTTTGGTCTGAGAGCTTACGCCTCCGTTGTAGACCGGAGTCGCAAAGACGATTCCGTCGGCCTCCCGGAGAAGGGGGTAAAGCTCGTACATGTCGTCTTTTATCCGGCACTCCTTGTTCTTGTGGCAAAAGTCGCAGTGGAGGCAGGGGCTGATCTTTTTGCCTCTCAACCCGAAGAAGGTGATCTCAAACCCCCTCTCCTCCAGCATCTTGAGGGCCTCTTTGAGGACGTGATCCGTCGCCTTCTCCCGAGGGCTGCCGCAGATTCCCACGATTTTCATGGCGATCATATTAATTTCGTATGCGATTTATATTTATCTCTGGCGCCGCCTGCAACGCCGAGGGGAGATGGTAAATAGCCGCTCTTCAATCTCTCGGAATTGATGTGCGAAGCCGAGAGCAAAAACAGCGTCCTATTTATAGCCACGGTGGCCGCATTCCTTCCGGCCTTCATAAACTCGGCGATAAACGTTGCCCTCCCACCCATCGGAGTCGAGTTCGGGATGGATGCGGTCCTCCTCGGCTGGGTTGTGACAGCCCACCTCCTGGCCATGACGGTCTTCATGGTCCCCCTGGGAAGGGCCGCCGACATCTGGGGTAGAAAGAGGTTCTTCACCCTGGGGATGGCCACCTTCACGTTCTTCTCCCTATTCTGCGCCTTCCCCTCCTCGGGGCCGGTCCTGATATTCTTCCGGTTCTTCCAGGGGATGGGAAGCTCCATGATCTTCGGGACGGCCGTCGCCCTGCTCACCTCGGTCTTCCCCCCCGGCGAGAGGGGCAGAGCCCTTGGGATTAACGTCACCGCCGTCTACCTGGGCCTCTCTCTGGGGCCCTTCCTCGGCGGGGTTCTCACCCAGTACCTCGGCTGGAGGAGCATATTTCTCGTGAACGTGCCGCTCGGCCTATGCGTCGTCCTTCTCACGGTTCGAAAGCTGAAAGGCGAGTGGATTGAGGCTGCGGGGGAGAAGTTCGACTGGCCGGGCTCGATCATCTACGGCCTCGCCCTCGTCTCGGCGGTCCACGGCCTCACCACCCTCCCATCTTCCTCGGGGACGGGGTTCCTGGCCCTCGGGATCGCTGGGATTATCGCCTTCGGCTGGGTGGAGCTGAAAAGCACAAGTCCGGTCCTCAACGTCCGGCTATTTCGGGATAACAGGGTATTCGCCCTATCGAACCTCGCCGCCCTGATAAACTACGGGGCAACCTTTGCCGTTGCCTTCGTCCTTACACTGTACCTACAAACGGTGAAGGGGCTTACGCCGCTGCAGGCAGGGTTCATCCTGGTGGCGCAGCCCGCGGTCCAGGCGGCCCTCTCGCCCTGGGCCGGGAAGCTCTCCGACAGGATCGAGGCCCAGGTCGTGGCATCGATCGGGATGGGCCTTACTGCCATCGGCCTATTCTTCCTCGCCTACGCCCTGGACGATGATACGAGCCTCGTCTTCATCGTCGCGGTTCTTGCCCTTCTGGGGCTCGGCTTTGCCTTCTTCTCGTCGCCGAACACCAACGCCATCATGAGCTCTGTCGAGAAGAGGTACTACGGCGTAGCCTCGGGGATGGTGGGGACGATGAGGTCGATCGGGATGATGACGAGCATGGCGATCGCCATGACCGCCCTCTCGATATTCATGGGCCGGGTCCAGGTGACGCCCGAGGTCTACCCTCAGTTCCTCGAAAGCGTGACAGCGATCCTCTCGGTCTTCGTGGTCCTATGCCTTGTTGGCGTCTTCGCATCCCTCGCCAGGGACAAGGTCCGGAAGGTGGAGTGAACTCAAGCAAGCAAGCTCCGCTTGCTCCTCCCTCGCTCTGCTTGCCCATGCCCAGCTCAGATCGGCTCACCTCTTTTCGGGGGCGCTGGGATCGTACCTGAAGATCGGGTGAAAGAGGATCAACGGGATCAGGAGGTAGGCGAAAGAGGAGATGCTGACGTCCACGAAAACGAGAGCCATGGCGAGAAGCGAGACTATCGGCGTCACAGCGCTTCTTCTCTTTCCGACGGCGATCCGACGAGGGTCGAGGTTCAGAGCCACCAGTCTGTGGTTTCGGGTGGCGTAATCCCAGTTGATGTAGAAGAGCGAACCCAGGATGAACATGTTCATGCCGAAGAAGATGCTCGCCATCCAGTCGTCGTGGTAGTCGTTGATGAGCGACGTCGAGAAGGGGATTAGCGATACGAACATCAGGATGAGGATGTTCAGCCAGAGGTGGTTTCGGTCGGTCCTCTTTATGACGTGGGACTGCTGGTGGTGTATGATCCAGAAGACCGCCGCGAGGAGGAAGCTCATGGCGTAGTTGGAAAATACGTGGCTCTGGCCTGTGATCAGGCCGAGGAGGTCAGCCTCCACCTCCTCCACCCCGCCCTGGGGGAGCTTCAGGTTCAGGACCAGGAGCGTCATGGCCACGGCGAAGATCCCGTCGGTGAGAGCCTCTATCCTGTGGGTGGTCATTCCGGGGACTTCAGAGTCGGTGGAGGTCATCTTGTGGTCTGGGTTCTACCTCGGGGTTTATGAAATGTGTGATCAAAATCTAGTGATGGTACTTCAAAGGTTTAGAGTGGTGAAAAACCTAGTACAGCGAAATTTTAGAATGAGATTCATGTGATAATTCCAGGACAACATATACCAGATTTGCATATATTATCAGTATTCAGTTTCCATAATCCACTATTGTTACGTCAAGCCCTCCAGTTCTTCTGAGATCTCATCTGCCCTAATGTTTGCTTTTTTGAACAAATCGTCTTTTGCTTTATGAAGCACCTCTGCTAAAGTAGTCTTTCCGACTTCATTTAAATTAGGATTGTCTAATGTATCTATGTATTGTCTCATTTTCTCTAAACAATTTATGTAATTATTTATCGAAGGATATAGATCAGCATCAAGGCGTTTATATTGTTTAATTATTTGCACCGAATTCTGAAAATGTCTAATACTGTTACTACCCTTTTCAGGTGGCACATTCAAAAAATTAAACCAATCTTTAGGGTAGTGTCGAATAATAGTATCCATTTCGATTAGCGGTTTTATAATTAAATCGTTTTTCTTATTGATTAAATCAATTTTCGAGTTCCTATACATGAAATCTGTTTGGCGTTTAACTTGGCGAGCATAATATCCAGTTATAACAACTAGGATGAATGTTACAAAAACCAACAGACCGCCCCACCCTTGCCAAACCAAAATTTTGTTAGCAATTACAAAAATATATTCATGTATCGTCATTCGAGCAACTCCGTTAAAGCATTGTAACAATAAGATAAAAATAAAATATGAATATATTATGGGGCACGTCAGTTTTAATCCTCCTCCTCTTTCCCTTTCCCCGCCTTCTTCTCCCGCTCGTACTCCTCCTTTATCGCCTCGATCATCTCCTCGTCGGCCTCTATCACCAGCGCCCCGATGTAGTTGCAGTCCTTGCAGTGGTAGACCTTGCCGATGGAGCTCCCGGCCTCGTAGTAAAGCTCGGAGCTTCCGCAGACCGGACAGACCTCGACCATCTTCTCCCTCTTCTCCTTCTTTTCAGACGTGGTTTTCTCCCCCTTTGATCTCTTCAGCGCGGATGAGCAGGCAGGCGGCCACCGATCGGCCGAATCGAACGGACGGATAGACTGCTGCATCTTTTTATACTCATCTTTGCCATATTAACCTTTGGAATCATCCTCTTGTTTCGGCTGCCTGAGGGGGCTCGCGCCGCCCGGCGGTGCGGTGCGTGGCGGTGCGGAGTGGGTCCGGGACCGGAAGGGTGTGGAAAAAATGACGGTGAGGGGAGAGGGCTGGAAGCAGACCCCCCCTATTTCGAGGCGCCCTCGTGCACCCAGGTCCAGGCGTCTTCGAGCTGGGAGTCGTCGAAGTACTTCACCCCGCCCTTCATGAAGAGCTTGGCGAGCTTCGTCATCCACTCCTCCCACCGCTTGTTCCCGACGATGGCGATCCGTTCGATCCCCTTTCCGTACTTTCGCCAGTACTCGTAGTCGTCCCAGGCGGCCTTCGCTTCCCATCCCTTGAAATCCTGCAGGAGCCAGAGGAGCCGAATCTTCCCAAACTTTTTGATCCCATCCTCGAACTCAGGCGCCACGGCCTTGTAGTCGGCGTCCGTCA
Organism: Methanothrix harundinacea; assembly: GCA_002502785.1. Lineage (GTDB taxonomy): Archaea > Halobacteriota > Methanosarcinia > Methanotrichales > Methanotrichaceae > Methanocrinis > Methanocrinis harundinacea_A. Next base: position 26,596 of record DAQG01000025.1, read on the forward strand.
GCTTTCCGGTCATCCGAAATCCGATGACGTTTCCCGAGCTCTCTTTCATCTTCTCAAACACATCTATCACTCCGCTTTGTTCATGATCGGATCTCCTCAAGAAGAGCGGACGTTGAGAAGGACGTCCACGTTCTTGAGGAACTCTTCAAACTCCTCGACGCTCATCTCGTCGCTGGAGACCCCGTAGATCGACTCCATCCTGCAGGTCGTAACGTCGTCCACGGCGAATAAGACGAAGTAGACGCCCGGAAGATCATTGCCGTCTCCATAGTTCCACTCAGACCTGTACATCGGCGTCTGGATCGGATTGATCCAGCCCACGGTCACGTTCTTGACGACGGACATCGTGAGGTTTTTCACTTCCCCGCCTAGACCGACAGGGGTGGTGTTCAGTCCGCCCTCGGGCGGCTCAGAATACGTGTCAAGCTGTATCCCCACGTTCGACTCCAGGGTCAAAAGGTCGTGGGGCACGTCCTTTAGGTCTTCGGAGGCCGACCCTATCGAGAAGGTCTGGCGGGAGTAGTTCGTCGGCGAGGCGATTTCGCCCGGCCACTCCGATCCCCTGACCACCAGGGGGTAGGTGAGGCTTCCCCTATCGATCTCCTGGGAGTCGTTCATGACGAGGTCCACGTTCAGAACTATCGAGTAATCATCTGCCTCGATCGTCACCAGATCTGCGACCGCGGGACTGACCGTCGCAAGGGCCGCCATCAGCAAAAGCATGCTCTTCGTGCTCAATTCATCACCTTCTGATCGATAACTTCTGATCGAATATCCATCCCCCTCAGGAGACGAGGTCCACCCCTGGGCTCGCAGAAGCGCGGACGTCTCGGGTTCCGCAGGGCGTCCAGTCGGACTTCACGTTGATGAAGACGACGTTGCTCGGGACGCCGTCGAGGGTGAAGATCGCCATCTGCTGTCCCGGCGCGTTGGCGTTGAGGATAATCTGCTTGTACCCCTCTGTGGCAGCACCTAGCTGGCGCAGCCTGGCGTTTCCGTTGAAGTCCATCAGGTAGAGGTTGACCGATCCGTTCCTCGGAAGGTAGATCACCTCACTCATCCAGGCGTCCAGGGGGCAGACGGCGTTCCAGGACCATCCCGAAGATGTCCTTATCCAGAGGGCGGGCGAAGTGGCGGGAAATGCATCCTCGAAGTTTCGCCAGGAAACGAAGCTTCCCTGGAAGTAAACCTGGGTTGGCGGCGCCGACTTGGCGTCGTAGTCCAGGATCGCTTCTTGCTCGGAGGCTGGCGGAGCATCGCAGGTGTAGGTGGCTATAGGCACCTGGGGCTTGGGAACGGGTGGCAAGGGCGTTGGCTTTGGAGTCGGCTGGGGTTTGGGCTTCGGCTCGTATTTGCACTGTCCTCTGTAGAAAGCCCACTCCTCGCAGGACGACCCATCAGGGAATACGCAGTATCCAACCTCTCCCCCGGTCTTGGGGTCAGTTCTGATCTGGAGGTTGTACCCCTGAGCCTTGCAGTAGGACGAGGCCGGGTTCGGCATACCTATCGGCTTCTCTGGCTCCGGGTTGTAGCTGCACTCACCCCTGTAAAACTCCCAGGCGTCGCAGGACGATCCGTCCGGAAATACGCACCTTCCACCGCTGTAATCGTAACCCTGGTTGGAGCAGTAGTCGGCGGCGGGGTTCGACATGCCTATGTTGCCGCCAGGGCTCTCGGTTCCCGGACCTATGACCCCGCCAATGAAATCGTCGTCCTGGGCCGAGGCGACCGTCGAAAGGCAGAGCAGGGCCGAGAGCAGGAAGACGCTGACAACTCTTCTCACTCGATCCCTCCATCAAGGATTTGGCTGAAAAACATGGTATAACATCTGAACAAGTTAATAGATAAAGTTTTTGAGGCGTTATCCCCTCCACAGAAATAATGGAATATGCCACAAGGCGCACGGGAAAATCGGGCACCATCCACAAATGAGCCGGAGCATTGCACACAGATTTGAACGGCGATCTTAAGATTCCATCTCTCAAAAGAATCTTCTGGCAGGTGGTCGCTCGAATTTCTCAAATATACTCGGATAAAGGACGGAATACTTCACATCTTTTAGAGGTATACAAAACATTCTTTTTCTGGATTGCTCGGATTTCCGCCGAGTCCGATGACAACGAAAGTGGGTATCGAATTCACTCGTTCAAACTGGTTATATCTCTCAATTTGATCTTGATAAGACCATTTGAGGTTGCCGTTTTCAAGGTTCGAGCGGTATTTACAGAGGATTTCGAAAAACCTAATTAATCTTCACCAGCGCTTCTGCTGCCTCAACTTTGACACCCTCGTCCTCGTCACTCTTCGCATCGGAGGTCAGTGTATCGATCGCTCTTGGATCACCGATTTCGTAGAGCGCCCGAGCAGCACGACATCAGACATCGCTATCTGAGTCGTTCAATGCCAGAATAAGCGGATCGACGGCGGGCTCGCCGATTTCGCCGAGCGCATAAGCAGCATAACGTCGGACATTGCTATCCGAGTCGCTCAATGCCAGAATGAGGGGATCGACGGCTAGTGGATCACCGATTTCGCCGAGCGCATAAGCAGCCATGCATTGGACATCGCTATCCGTGTCGTTCAATGCCAGAATAAGGGGATCGACGGCTAGTGGATCACCGATAATGCCGAGCGCATAAGCAGCATAACGTCGGACATTGCTATTCGAGTCGTTCAATGCCAGAATAAGGGGGTTGACGGCGGGCTCGCCGATCACTCCTAGAGCCACAGCAGCACAATATCGGACATTGCTATTCGAGTCGTTCAATGCCAGAATGAGGGGATCGACGGCTCGTGGATCTCGAATTTCAAGACCTGCAACTATATTATTTTCAATTTTTTAATCAAATATTCAGTCAACATATTAATTCGCGTTCGTTCTTGTTTACTAAGTGCTCGTTGTAATATGTCTTCTACTTCCCCACCTATCACACTTCCAACGAAAGCACCCCCAACCGCCCCTAAAGGACCTCCCAAGCCAAAACCAACTACAGCACCGGCCCCAGCACCTGCAGAATCGCCGATCGTAGATGGCGCTCTTCTCACAATTCTTTGTTTCAAACGCTTGAAATAGCTAGGTTTATTAGATCCCTCCTTCAAGTTCGATCCCGCCCTCAAAGTCATTCTTCTTTCTTGTGTAAATCTTCTGCATTAGTCGAATCTCTCATGGAACTGTTGTGACATAGCTGCTTAAGGAAGGAGAGCGGCCGATGTTTCTAATCACTCTTCCCGTTCCTTCCTCGCAAACTCCTTCGCATAGTACGTCAGGATCATGTCGGCCCCGGCCCGCTTGATGGAGGTCAGAGCCTCCAGCATCGCCCGCTCGCCGTCGAGCCAGCCCCTCTCGGCCGCGGCCATGATCATCGAGTACTCGCCGGATACCTGGTAGGCGGCCGTCGGCATCCCGAACTCGTCTTTCACCATCCGGAGAATGTCGAGATAGGGCATCGCGGGCTTCACCATGATCATGTCCGCCCCCTCCTCGATGTCGAGCCTAACCTCCCAGAGGGCTTCGAGGGCGTTTGCGGGGTCCATCTGGTAGCCGGACCGATCGCCAAAGGAGTACCCCGACTCCGCCGCCTCCCGGAAGGGGCCGTAGAATGAGGAGGCGTACTTGGCGGCGTAAGAGAGGATCGGCGTGTCACAGAATCCCTCGTCATCGAGGGCTCCGCGGATCGCTGCCACCATGTGGTCCATCATTCCGCTGGGGGCGACGACGTCTGCTCCTGCCCTCGCCTGGGAGACAGCGGTCTTTCCGAGGAGGGGAAGGGTCTCGTCGTTTAGAACCTCCTGTTTTTTGATTAAACCGCAGTGGCCGTGGCTCGTGTACTCGCAGAGGCAGAGGTCAGCGATGACGACGACCTTCGACGTCGTCTCCTTGATCCTCTCTGTGGCCCGCTGGACGATGCCCGCGGGATCGTAGGCGCCGGAGCCCACCTCGTCTTTATTTTCCGGAAGGCCGAATAAGATGACCGCGGGAACCCCCAGCTCCTCCAGCTCCACGACCTCTTCTGCCAGGCTCTCGATGGAGTGCCTCGACTGGCCCGGCATCGACCCGATCTTCACCGGCACCTTCAGCCGCTCGTCCACAAATAGGGGCATGATCAGGTCGTCCGTCGAGACCCTCGTCTCGGCGACCATCCTCAAGAGCCCCGGTTTACGAAGCCTACGCATCCTCCTCATCTTCATCCACCTCCAGCCCGAATAGCTCTTCGACGAACCTCAGACATTCCTCGTCCCCCCGCTCCGCCGCCTTTCGCAAGACCTTCGTCGGCTCGGCGAAGATCTTGTTCACGATGGAGTGGCTCATGTCCATCAGAACCCTCTCCTCGATCTCCCCCAGCGTGTGGCGGGCTCCGAGCTTGTTCATCGCTTTGGTGCACTCCTGGGCCTTGATCTCCTCGGCCTGGAAGTAGATCATACCCAAAAGCTCCTCGGCCCTCTTCCTCTTGTACTTGGCCTTGAGAAGATCCAGCTCCTCGGCGATGATCGCCTCGGCCCGCTCCATCTCGGTCATCCGAAGCCTCATGTTCTCGGCGCTGATCTCCCGGAGGGCGTCGATGTTCCGAAGCTCGACGCCGGGAATCTCGCCCACGTCCTCGGCGATGTCTCGGGGGTTCGCGATATCGATCATGAGAAGGGTACCCTTCGTCCTTCTCGCCATCACCTCATCGAGATCGTCCCGCCTCAAAATGTAGTGGGGGGCGGAAGTGGCGCTGATCACCAGGTCCGAGGTCCTGATCATCTCCTTCATCTCGTCAAAGGGAACGGCCGTGCCTCCGAGGCCTGCGGCAAGGGACAGGGCCCGTCCAAAGGTCCTGTTGGTGACATAAAGCTCGCCGATGTTCCTCGATAAAAGGGCCTTCGAAATCAAGGTCCCGGTATCCCCTGCCCCGATCACCAGAACCGATTTGCGCTCCAGGCTTCCCAGAATCTCCTCGGCCAGGTCGACAGCAGCAGAGCCGACGGAGATCGACCTCTCGTTGATACTGGTCTCGCGACGGACGCGCTTGCCGACCGAGATCGCCTTCTTAAAGGCGACGTCCAGGGTCCATCCGGTCGTTCCCGCCTCTTTCGCCATCGAGTAGAGCTCTTTCATCTGGCCGAGGATCTGGTCCTCGCCGATGATCATCGACTCAAGTCCCGAGGCGAGCCGGAGAAGGTGCAAGAGAGACTCGTCATGATCCTGAAAATCGATTATGCGCGATGAGACTCGGGCTTTCTTGGCGAACTCGAAGAGGACCTTCTCGCCCCTTGGCGATACGACGTAGATCTCGACCCGGTTGCAGGTCTTGAGGACGGCGCACTCCTCCACCAGCTCGTGGGACGAGATCCAGGATAAGAGCGCCACGAGGTCGCCGTGCCAGGCCCGCTCAATCTCGTCGATGCAGGCTTTCCTGTGGGTCACCAGCATCGAAGCTATCTCGCTCATTTGAGGGGAGATGTTCTCCGGCCCTCTTATAGGCCTTTTCATAGGACTCCTCCAGAAGCCGCCAGACCTTCTCATCGGAGATGATCTCCCAGAGGATTCTCTTCCTATCGGCCTGCTCCGATACCCGTTCCTTCAAAACAGCCCTCATCTCCCCCAGAAGGCGGGCCATATCGGCGTACCTCTCGTCCAGGACCTCCTCTAGCCTGATGCGAAGGTATTTTGATAGGGCCGGGCTCTCACCCAGGGTCGATATCGCGACGACGACCGGACTCCTCCTGACGACAGAGGGTACGACCACCTCGCCGACGCCGTCGACCCTGTTCACCAGGACCCCCATATCTTCCGCCCTCTCCTCCAGCTGGATGTTCAGGGCCGGATCACTGGTGGCGGGGATCGCAATGAATGCCCCTCTGAGAAGGTCGTCTGCGCCCTGAGGGAGGCTGGCCCTGACGAGATCGACCTTTCCATCCTCCGCCATCTCGATGAGGCCGGAAGAGAAGTCCAGACTTGCCACCGCCACCCTGGCGTGCTCTGAAAAAAGCCTCGCCTTCCTCTCGCCGACGTCGCCCCCGCCGAAGATCACGACCTTTTTGCCCGATAAATCGAGGAGGAGGGGGATGTGGCGTTTCAGATCCTGGCCCCCGTCTTCTTGAACTCCCTCTCGCTGAAGAGGACCTGATAATCCTCGATCCCTGCTTTTCGGGATATCTCAGCTGCGACCTTTCGGCACTCGTCCCTGGAGTGGGAGTGGACGACGGTGTAGAGGTTGTAAGGCCACTTCGGCCTCTGCGGGCGTTCGTAGCAGTGGGTGACCTCGTCGAAGGAGGCCATGATCCCTCCGACACGCTCCACATCCTTTGGCGGGACGCGCCAGACGATCATGGCGTTGGCTACGATCCCAAGAGCCCTGTGGCCTATGGTGGCCGCAAACCTCCTGATCACCTCCTCCTCTAAAAGGAAGCGAAGCCTCTCCAACACAATCTCCTCGCTGATGGACAGCTCCATCCCCAGAGCCTCGTAGGGCCTGGGCGAGAGCGTTATCCCCTCCTGGGCGGCCCTGATGAGGGCGAGGTCCAGATCGTCGATCTCTTCTGTCGTTTAATCATCTCCTTCGCGAGCTAATTCCAGCCGTCAGGATCCTGGAAGGGATATCTGTCCGTCCCCTTCGTCGGGACCTGCTTTGGATCGGCTGCTGGGTTTCCCTCGACCTGGAAGTCGCTCCAGTAGTTTCCGCCAGCCTCGGGACCCGCGTCCCAGGCGTTGTTCCCGTTGTCGACGGCGTTCTGAGGCATCATCAAATTTCCGTTCTCGATGAAGTTGTTGTGGTATATCGAGCACCCGCTGCAGTCGATCAGGCTCGCCCCTCCAAGCCCGTTTTGGATGAAGGAGTTTCCAGCGAGCTTCCCGTCCCTGGAGTAGCTCATACGCAAGCCGTAGCGGCCGTTCTTGCTCAGGTTGTTCCCCTCGATGCTCGCCCTCTCGACGGACTGGAGGAAGATCCCGTCTCCGTTCTCACGGGCGATGTTCCCCGAGACCGTCGCCGTCGAGAGCTGCTCGAGGGCTAGACCCGCATCCTGGTTGGAATAGAGATCGTTTCTGATCACCATCACCCCGTCGGAGCCCGACGCGCCGATCCCCTGGCGGTTTTCGTAGACACGATTCTGGTTCAGGATGCATTTTGGAGATCTTATCAGCCTGATCCCCTCCTCCTGGCTGCTCCCGACATCGGACTGGAGTATCTGACATGATGACGAGTTCAGAAGCGATATTCCCACCCCGTTCTTTGATGCTTTCGACCCCTTCAAGATAGCGCCTTCTGAATCCTCGATCTCAAAGCCGGACTCGGAAGATCCATTGGCCTCGCAGCCCAGAAGATCGTCCCCCTGACATTTCTGTACCAAAAACCCGACGGTGCAGTTCTCGGCTTTGCTCTCCTCGACCTTGCAGTCGGTGGTTTTCAGCATGCGAACGCCGGCCTCGTTTTTTGATAGGGTGAGATTTTTTGCCATGCAGCCCGTCGAGTTGACGAGAAGGGCTCCAACGCTGTTGTTGACGAGGTTCAGGTTCTCGACGATAACGTTCTTGCACCCCACCATGGCCAAAAAGCCGCAATCCTCATACAGCTTCAGGTCCTGCCCGTCAACGATGTAGCAGACGGGCCTTCCGTCGACGGTGTTGGAGGAGTCGACGTCCTGGCGGAAGGGCTCGTCGTCCCAGGTCGATAGGTCCTCCCGATCGACTCTGATGCTGTAGCGGTCCATTTCCATCCGGTTACCACGAAGGACGTTCAGCCCTGACCCGAGAAGGGAGAGCCCGCGTCCGTTCCGGAGGATCTCGTTCACCTCGATGGCGTTCTCGATAGACTTCGATTTCAAAAGCAGCCCTTCACCGTTCTCAATGAGGACGTTCCCCATAATTACGTTCTTCGTCGACCCTTCGAGGCGGATCCCGGCGACCTCATTTTCGTCCAGGAGGTTATCGCCGATGCGGTTGTCTGCCGAGTCCTTCAACCTGATGCCAACGGTGCACTCCCGCGCCGAATTGTTGATGATCGCATTTTTTTCGGAACCGAGAAGGATGACGCCCGCAACGTCAGACCCTGATATGCCATTATCCCGGATCTCATTATCCTCCGATCCCTCGAGGACAATACCCCACTCCGAAGATGATAGGTGGTTTCCTTCGATTTGGTTACGGTCGGAATCAGAAATCTCGATGCCCGTCGCCGACAGGAAGACGGAGCCAAAAACTGCGTTCTCGCTGGAGTTGGCGAGAAAAACCCCGATATCTCCCGAAAAGGTGCAGTTTGAGATTTCAGATCCTAGGGACCCGGTGATCTCGATGCCCCGCGAGGATCTGATCCGGGAATCCATGACGACGTTATCCAATCCGTCCCGAAGCCGGATGCCCACAGAGCAGCCCTCGATCGCCGACTCGATAATCCGGTTCTTCGAAGAGGCGGAAAGGACCCCCGTCGAGAAGTTCGAAATTCTGCACCCCTCAATCGAATTTCCTGGAGAGTTCAGCTCGACTCCGACGCCCTCGCCAGAACCCCTGATTGCAAGGCCAGATATGATGCAGCCAGACGTATCCACCCTGAAGGCTACCTCGGATCCGGAATCGACGGTCACCTGACCGCCAGCACCGATGATAGAGACCGGGCTTAGTACCGAGATCGCACCTTCCCTGTAATATCCGGGACGGATCAGGATCTCGTCACCAGAACTCGCGGTGAGAACGGCTTCCCTTATGGTCTCAAACCCCCCGCCACCACCACGATCGACCACCAGCGTCTCGGCCAAGGCTTCTGGAAGGACGACACAGATCAGAAAGAGCGAAATCAAAAGCCAGAATTTTTTCGTGACAATACCCCCAATCCGGTACAACGATCCCGTTGTCTTGAGGAATAAATAACTCTATCCCCGTCGAATTCGCCGCCCTGGTAGCATGACGAATCGCGACAACCGATTCCAAAAGGCGAGCTTTTCGCCACTGAAACAAAAACCGGAACTTTGGACCCGGACTTATACAGGAAGATACTAATCAAATGAAATTGGATATTTTGGGAGACGAGATGGAAAGGCGGTCCAGCATGACAAAACCTTATCGAATCCTGATCATAGAGGACGACCCCGACGACGTCGAGCTGATCCTCCTCGGATTCCAGAAACACGACGAGTTCTTTGTGGACGTCGCTACCACCGGCGAGGAGGGGCTCGAGAAGATCTCGGATAGCAGTTACGACCTCGTCTCGGTGGACTTCGCCCTTCCAGGGATAAGCGGTCTTGACGTGCTGGAGGAGATCCGAAAGACCGACCAGGACGTTCCAGTCGTAATGGTCACGGGCCGAGGCACCGAGGAACTGCAGGTGGTGGCCTTCGAAAAATATGCCACCAGCTACGTGATGAAGAGCGTCGACAGCTTCCGGAGCCTGCCCCACATCTTCGAGGCGCTGATCAGCGAGGCGAAGTTCAGATCTGAAGAGCGCCGGATGAAAAGGGACATGGAGCGGTCCGAAGCGGTGAGCAGATACATCCTGGAGAACTCGCCCACGGGGATATACGTCCTCCAGAACGGCTGCTTCAAGATGGTCAACTCCAAGTTCGGAGAGATCTTCGGCTGCGAGAAGGAGGATCTGATAGGTGAGTACTTCTGGAGTCTCGCAGATCCCGAGAGCTTCGAGTGAGTGGAGGGTGTCGCCAAAGACAATGCAGCCGGAAGATCGATCGTCTACGAGTTCAGGATCTCCAGGAAGGACGGGTCCAAACGATGGGTTGAGGCGAGGATCGTGCCCCTGGACTACCAGGACGAGAGGTGGGTTCTCGGTAATCTGGTGGACATAACCAACCGGAAGGAGGACGAGAAGGATCTATTGATGGATAAGAGAAGGCTATTGGTCCTCTACTCTCTCGTAATGAAAGCCGTCGATTTTCGTGGAGAGGTCGACGACCTCATGAAAGAGGCGCTCTCTGAATTGATGGCCGGGCTGGATGGGTTCGAGGTTGGAGGCGTATTTCTCCTGGAGAAGGGACGGCTGGTTCTGCGGGCGCTAGCGGGACCCTTGGAGGATATCATGAGCTTTGTAAACCAGACCGATGCCGAAGAGCTTTTAATGGCGACCGAGTCGAAGATTGTGGTCGAAAGCGACCGTCCCGTCTTCTGGGCCTCGACTCCCTTCTGCAACGGGGAAGAACTCCGAGGACTGCTTGTATTAGGTCGAGAAAAGGTGATTGAGCAAGATTTTCTAAGATTTCTGAAAGATCTGGCCTGGCACGTCGGAAAGATGGTGGAGATATTCGAGCTTTCGAAAATCCATCTCAGAGAAGGTCTAAACGAAGACTAGAGCCGTCTCCAGATGAGAACTATCCTCTGGAGGGCCGTGACGTGGCTTGCCACCGTGACCAGGATCACTGCCCAGCCCAGGATCGAGAGTCCCGCCAGATCTCCTGGAAATAGGGCGTTGCCGATGGTAGCAGCGAGGATGAGGGTCAGGCGGTCGGCCCGCCCCATTACCCCGCCGTATAGGCGGCCGAGCCGCAGGGCTTGGGCCTGGGTCCCAAGATAACTTGTGAGAAGAACGCCCATCACGGCGAAGAGCCCCCAAGCCTCTGAGACGTAGCCTGCGAGAACTATCCCCACCAGGATCGCCATATCCGCGTACCTGTCTATGACGTGATCGAGAAAGTCGCCCCTGGCTTCGGCCTTCCCGGTCCTCCGGGCAAGAGTCCCATCGACGGCGTCAAAGGCGGCGTTCAAAAGAACCATCAGCGCCGCCAGGTAGAGTAGGGAGACCTCGCCAGCCGAGAAGTAGTAGAAGACCCCTGCAGCCAGGGCGAATATCATGGAGACGAGGGAGATCGTGTTGGGGGTGGCTCCGGCCCTCTCTGCCAGGGCGGCCAGGGGCTCGGTCACCGCCAGGGACTTAGATCTCAGGTCGTCAAGGGTCAAATTCCATCTCTCCAGTCCAGTCGATATTTCCCGGAGGCATAGCGATCACCCGGCCCAGTATCCTCACCACCAGGTCCGCCACCTCCTGGGGGGACTTTCCTGTGGTGTCGATCTCACTGACCCGATCGCACCACTCCGCCGCCTCCACCAGGATCACGTCCAGGGCCTCCGCCTCCAGGTTCTCTCGGACCTTCTTCTCAGGGTACCCCCTCAGCTTCAGCCGCTCTCTCAGAACCCCAGGCGAAGTCCGGAGGACTATCGCCTCGGAGGCGAGCTGGTGGGAGAAGTGCCCCTCCAGGATCACGATCTCCTCGTCCCCCTCCGGGGCCAGCTCCTCAACCCTCTCAGCCAGGGCGTCGACGTCGGCTATCAGGCAGCCCCTCTCGGGATCGGTGCCGAGGGAAAGCCCCTCATCCCTCACGAGAGCGTTGAGGTCGATCACCCTGTAGGGGAGAAGTTTGGCCACAGTCGTCTTCCCGGTCCCGGGAGTCCCGGTCAAGGCCGCCCGCATACCTCACCAAAGGCTTTGAGGAAGCGATCGTTCTCCTCTGGGGTTCCGACCGTCACCCTGATGCCGTGGTCTCCAGCGCCCCTGAAAGAAAAGCAGTCCCGGACGATGACGCCCATTTTGAGCATCTTCTCCGCCACCATTCCCGAGGGCTCCTCGGTCTCAAGATAGAGGAAGTTTCCGCCAGATGGCCGAAACTCCGGAATCGCCGCCCTCAGCCTGTCCCTCTCCTGCCGGATGGCCTTTACAGATCGTCTCATGTACTCGATGTCATCCAAAGCCGCGATCCCCGCCGCCACCGAGGGGGTGGTGATGCCGAAGAAGGGAGGTGCTGCCCCCCTGTACTCTTTTGCGATCCAGTCTGGGGCGACGGCGTAGCCGAGCCTCATGCCGGCGAGACCGAAGGCCTTGGACATGGTCCTACCAACCACCAGGTTCTCGTATTCCGCCACCAGCGACAGGAAGTTCTGGTCGCTGAACTCGGCGTAGGCCTCGTCAAGGAAGACGATGGCGTCTGTACTTTCGACGATCGATCTGACGTCCTTTTCGGGGATCAGATTCCCCGTAGGGTTGTTGGGAGAGCATATGAATACGATCTTGATGCCGTCGGGCACCTCCGTCGGCACCTCGAAGTTCTCCCCCCTCGAGAGGAATACCGGATCTGCACCCGCCGTCACCGTCAGGATCTCGTAGTAGCTGAAGGTCGGGGTGTAGATCAGGGTTCTGTCGCCGGGATCGAGAAAGAGCCTGGTGATGGTGTCCATCACTCCGTCCATCCCGGCCCCGATGAGGACGTTTGCGGGGGCGGTCCCGGAGTACTCTGCCAGGGCGTCGATGAGCCGCTCGGGCTCAGGGTACCTCTCGGGCCGGACAGAAGCCATCGCCTCGAAGACCTTCGGGCTTGGGCCGTAGGGGTTCTCGTTACTTCCGAGCTTGACGATCACATCCGGAGCTATGCCGTACTTTGCCGCGATCTCCCCAATACCCTTTCCGGCGACGTAGGGCTTGAGCCGCCCCAAGCAGGCCCTAAGGTTTTTCGAGTATCTCGCCAAGCACCTTCACCACACGGTCGATCTCCCCTTTTCCCACCACCAGGGGCGGCACCATCCTGAGGACGTGCTCGCTCGTGGCGTTGAGGAGGACGCCCCGCTCCCGAGCCTGGTTCACGATCTCAGGGCAGCTCGCCTCAAGCTCCACGCCCACCATCAGGCCTAGGCCCCTGACTTCCTTGGCGTCGATCTCATCATTGAGCCTGGAACGAAAGTATGCGCCCATCTGTTCGGACCTCTCCACCAGCTTCTCCTCCTTGATCGCCCCGATGGAGGCGAGGGCGGCGGCGCAGACCAGGGGCCCTCCGCCGAAGGTGGAGGCGTGGTCGCCCTTCTGGAAGACGTCGGTGACCGTCTCCGCCGCCAGCATCGCCCCCATGGGAAGGCCTCCGGCGATCCCCTTGGCGAGGGTCATGGCGTCGGGCGTGATGCCGCTGTGCTCTTTTCCAAACCAGCGACCGGTCCTTCCAAAGCCGGTCTGGACCTCGTCAAGGATGAGGAGAGCCCCGCAGTCGTCGCAGATCTGGCGGGCCGCCCTAAGGTAGTCGGGCTTGGGGACGTTGACTCCGCCCTCGCCCTGGACCGGCTCCAGGATGACGGCCGAGGTTTCCTTTGAGACCGCTGCCTTCAGGGCCTCGGGGTCGTCGTAGGGAACGAATTTCGCCTCATTGAGGGGACGAAAGGGCTCCCTGTACATCGGCTTGTAGGTTGCGCCCAGGGAACCGAGGGTCCTGCCGTGGAAGGAGTGGACCGCGGCCACGATCTCTGACCTGCCCGTCGCCCTCCGGGCGAGCTTCAGGGCCGCCTCGACGCTCTCGGCGCCGGAGTTGCAATAGAATGCTCTGTCCATCCCGGTGAGGGTCTTCAGCTCTTCGGCGAGGAAGACCTGGTTTTCGGTGTAGTATAAGTTTGATGTGTGGATCAGATCTTTCGCCTGCCTGGCGATCGCCTCGACGACCGAAGGGTGGCAGTGGCCGACGTTGTTGACTGCGATCCCGGCGACGAAGTCCAGGTACTCCTTTCCCGAAGCGTCCCAGACCCTGGCCCCAGCGCCCTTCACCAGGAGGACAGGCTGCCTTGTGTAGGTCTGGACGACCGACTCCCTCTCAAGCTCCACGATCCGAGCGGTCCTCTCGGCGCCCGATAGATCAAGTTCCGGCATCTCTGTCCCCTTATCCGTTCCCTCATCAGTCTTCGTCTCAGTCTCCGACTTCATCTTCATTTTCATCTTTTCATCGCTCTCTTTTTTGGTCATAGAACGCTCCGCGCAAACCGAAGGCTCGCCTGGATCTGGCGGCCCACGTCCCCGCTCACGATCTCCATGTGGCCGGGGTAGAGGACCTCGACGTCCAGCTTCGTCAGCCTCTCGATGGAGCTGATCAGGTCGGCATCGCAACCCGCATAGAGGTCGGTCCTGCCGATGTTCCCCTGGGGGAAGACGGTGTCGCCGGAGAAGAGGACCTTCGCCCTCGGCTCGTAGAGGCAGATCCCGCCTGGCGAGTGGCCCGGCGTGTGCATCACCTCAAGCCGCCACTCCCCCAGGTCGATCTTGTCCCCTTCGTTCAACAGCCCATCGGCCTCGATCTCCGGGGCCGGGCGGCCGAAGAGGTAGGCGACCGTCGCCATGTCGTCCCCGAGAAAGCCCGCCTCCTCCTCGTGGATCATGACCTTTGCACCCGTCGCCTCCTTCAGCCTCACAACCCCGCCGGAGTGATCGTGATGGCTGTGGGTGAGGATGATCATCTCGATCTTTGTCGGGTCGATGTACTTTTTGATCTTACGAAGCGTAGGCTCCGGGTCCATCCCCGCGTCGATGAGGACCGGGACCTCGTCTAGGATCAGGTAGACGTTGCCGTCGAAGGGCGAGCCTGAGACCTTGTGCACTTCCACCATTCCAACACCTTCCACCGAGGATGGGCTCCACCGATATATCTGTTTGGCACCGGGTTTGGGGAGGTTCGGCGGCGATTCGAGGACGGATTGAGGCCGATCTTGGACATCCCGGGGATCGGCCAGATCAACAACCTTTTAAGAAAATAGATCCACTTAAAACCAGCTTTTAGAGAGGTGTCGATATGCCCACATACGATATCGAGATCAAGAAGGTCCCAGCCATGCGGGTGGCAAGCCTCTGGGCAAAGGGGCTACCCTTCAACGTCACCGTCCCCAAGGCCTACGAGGAGCTGGCGGCCTGGATGGCCGAAAAGATGATCCCTCCCCCCTCGGGCTCGCCGATGGGCCTTGCCCTCTACTACGACGACCCCGGCGCCGTCAAGCCCGAGGAGGTGAGGTTCAAGGTGGCGATCCCCGTCTCCCCCGAGACGCCCGAGGTCGCCGAAGGCCGGGCGGCGGTGGAGTTGTTGCCAGAGGCAGAGGTGGCATACCTGACGGTGAGGGGACCCTACACCAACCTCGAAGATGCCTACAGCCAGCTCTTTGGCTGGGTCTTCGAGAAGGGGTACCGGCCCGTAGACGCCGCCCGGGAGGTCTACGTCAAATGGGGCGAGGAGATGCCGCCGGAGGAGTGGGTGACGGAGATACAGGTGCCGGTCGGGAGGTAGAAGAACTTCCACGAAACGCCCCCCCTCCCTCGTCTCTTTGGCAAGCCCGAATCGATCCCGGCGGGCTATCCCCGCCAGCGCGGCATCACCCGCCCCGTCCTCTCCGCATACCGCCGGTACTCATCGCCGAATTGATCCAGCATCATCTCCTCCTCCCGCGGGATCCTGGCGACGTAAAGGGGGATGGACGCCACCAGGAAGGAGGGCCCTGCGATCCAGTTCTGGAGCAGTAGGAGCTGGGCAACGGCCCAGAGGAGGTGGGCGGCGTACATCGGGTGGCGGATATTTTCGTAGACGCCCGTGGTCACAAGCCTGTGATTCTTTCTGATCTGAAGCCCCGGCGAGAAGCTCCCCGCCAGGTCTGCATGCGACCGCCACAAAAGCCGTAGGGCCTGGAGGAAGAGGGCGGCCCCAAGAGAGCCAGCCACGAGGCTTGCGGTAGGCGGCAGGGTGTAGTCCGCAAAGTCGAGCCTGCTCGTGAAGAGATATAGGAAGGGAACGACTATCATGCCCAGGGTTGTGAGGAGCATAAGGGGTCTGTCCTGCTTCCTCTCGCGGTCTTCTGCGACCGATCCCCGATTCCGCCACCAGGAGGGCGTTCTTTTCAGCCAATAGGCGCGGATAAGGGAAGCAGCAACAAATCCGATCAGGTAGGCGAGATCGAAGACGTCGTCCAGCATGAAGCGTCCTTTTCATCGGAATGGCAAAAATAGGCGGCGGTCCGGTCCGGCTTCGCAGAATCAGTGAATCGACCTTGCAAACTCCAGGCTTGTTTTTAACTGCTCGGCGACGTTCTCGTCCGTCGGCTCCATGTGGCCGGGGTAGAGGACCAGAACATCGAGGCCTGCGAGCCTTTCGAGTGATTTGACCAGCACCTTTACAGCCTCCCCCGACCGACGAGTCCTCCCGATGTTCCCGTGGGGAAGGAGGGTGTCGCCGGAGAAGAGGACCTTCGCCCTCGGCTCGTAGAGGGATATCGACCCCGGCGAGTGGCCCGGCGTCATGAGGACCTGGAGGGACCAATCGCCTAGGTTTATGACGTCCCCCTCCTCCAAAGTCCCGTCGACCCCGAACTCCGCCGGATCCTCTTCGTACAGGTATGAGCCGGTGGCGACGTCATCGCCCAGGTCGCAGACCTCTCCCTCGCCGATCAGAACCTTCGCCTCCGTCGCCTCCTTGAGGGCCGGAACCCCAGCTGTGTGGTCGTGGTGACAGTGGGTGAGGATTATAAACTCGACCTTCCTGGGGTCGACGAATTTCTCGACGTTGCCGAGGATGGCTTCAGCGTTCCTCCCGGCATCGATGAGAACCGGCACCTCGTCGACGATCAGGTAGACGTTTCCCTCGTGAGAAGGACCGCCGCCGTTAACCTTATGCACTTCCACCAAACAAATCACCCCATAAGACAAGTGCAGTTCCTTCAATATATTAGTTAGTTGGTATCATGACTTTGATCGAAGACGCGAAAAAGGGAAAGACCCCGCCAGAGGTCGAGATCGTCGCCCGAAAGGAAGGGGTCGACCCCGAGAAGCTTTTGCGCCTCTTGGCCCGCGGCCGGGTGGTGATCCCCAGAAACGCCCGCCGAAAGATCGACCCCATCGGGATAGGCGAGACCCTCACCACGAAGGTCAACCTCAACTTGGGCTCGTCTCGTGGCGTCGCCGACCCCGAAGCCGAGGTGGAGAAGGCAGTCGTGGCGATGGAGGCCGGAGCCGACACCATAATGGACCTGTCCACCGGCGGCGACCTGGACCTGATCAGGCGACGGGTGCTCGAGGCCGTAAAAATCCCCGTCGGGACAGTGCCCATATACCAGGCCGAGGTGGAAGGAAAGCTCACAAGCCAGGGGCTCTTCGACGCCCTGGAACGTCAGGCGAAGGACGGCGTCGACTTCGTGACCGTCCACGTCGGCGTCAACCTGAACTCCTTTGAAAGGCTGAAAGGGTGCCACAGGATCATGGGCGTCGTCAGCAGGGGTGGCTCGCTCACCCTCAAGTACATGAGCGAGACCGGAGAGGAGAACCCCTACTACGCCGAGTACGACCACCTCCTGGACATAGCGAGGGAGCACGAGCTGACTTTGAGCTTGGGCGACTGCCTGCGGCCTGGATGCATCGACGACGCCAGCGACCGGGCCAAGTACATGGAGTTCATAATGCTCGGCGAGCTCGTCGACCGAGCGAGAAAGGCAGGAGTCCAGACACTGGTGGAGGGGCCGGGCCACGTCCCAGCCGACGAGATCGAGACGAGCGTCAAGGCGATGAAGTACGTAACCGACGGCGCGCCCCTCTACCTTCTGGGGCCGATCGTCACCGACGTCGCCCCAGGCTACGACCACATCACAGCAGCCATAGGAGGCGTGATCGCAGGGATGAGCGGGGCAGACTTCCTCTGCGCCACCACCCCCAGCGAGCACCTGGACCTCCCGACAAAAGAAGACATCTTCGAGGGGACGGTGGTCACCAGGATCGCCGCCCACGCCGCGGACCTTGCAAAGCCCGGTGTCAAAGACCGGGCCCGCAAGTGGGACCGGAAGATGGCCGTCGCCAGGAGGGACCTGAACTGGCCAGCCCAGTTCGACCAGGCGATAAACCCGGACCTTGCAAGGCAGATCCGCCACCGGAGGGGCGTTGAAGTCGACACCTGCACCATGTGTAACGAACTATGCGCAATCAGGCTCGCGCGAGAGGCGATGGAGCGGGAGGAAGAGAAGGCAAAGAAGATGAGGGGAAAGAAAAAGGCTAAATTATAGCCGAAGGCAGAAGACCTGAGTATGCAAACTCAGGCGCACTGCTCAAGCTCCTTTTCCACCACATCGCCCCCTGGAGCCACCTCGGCGAAGACTTTTCCCTCAAAGTAGAGTACCTCGGTCTCCTCGTCTATCCATGAATCGGGAGGAAGGCCCGCCTTGAGACAGGTCTGGCATAGAAAGTCCGTCGGGTCGAACTCCCACTCCGTCGCCACCTGGGGTAGGAGGAGCCCCGACCACATTCCCCTCCGGACGATGAGGCCGTGCTTTCCGATCTTGACGGCATCTGGCAAGTCCCGGTTTCTGACGTCGTAGGGCCGCGGTGGCGAGAGAATCGTCACCTCGATCTCGATTCTGGAAAGCTCCTCGGGCCTGACCCTCGGAAACCTTGGATCGTTTGCGCCGGCGTTGATCGACGAGTCGACTATCGCCCGTCCCAGCTCCATCACCGGCTCCGGGTAGCCTATGCATCCTCGAAGATCGCCGTCTTCGTGGAGGGTCACAAAGACCCCCGCTTTCTCATCGAAGGATGGGGGCAGATCATTCGGCTTTATCCTCTCCTTTCTCTCGACGTAAGCCGTCAGGGCATCTCTCGCCAGGGCGACGGCGCGCCTTCCCTCGTCGATGGTCAGCATAGAAGGGTAGTCTGACCTATCGGATACTAAAAAGTTGTGAGTTGTGCTGAAATTTTTGGCCTGATGGAAGAGCCAAATTGTTCCACTTGCCAGTCGCGGCTTTTGATGAAGATCTCATTCGAGTTCCACACCCTTTTTATCGAATCAGTTGGATAAACTTGCGACATGTCCAAGTCGGAAAATTGCCTGAAAGAAGCTTTCGCCGGGGAGTCTCAGGCGAACCGAAAGTACCTCGCTTTTGCCGAGAAGGCTGATCAGGAAGGCTACCCCCAGGCTGCAAGGCTATTTCGCGCCGCCGCCGAGGCGGAGACCGTCCACGCCATGAATCACCTCAAGGCGATGAAGGCCGTCAAAGATACTAAGGAGAACCTGAGAGAGGCGATTGCTGGAGAGACCCAAGAGTTCAAGGAGATGTACCCGGCCATGATCGATACCGCCAAGACCGAAGGGGACAAGGCCGCCGAGAGGACCTTCAGCTACGCCAACGAGGTGGAAAAGATCCACGCCGGCCTCTACCACGAGATGATGGAGAACCTGGAGGCGTCCAAGGGGGAGAGCTACCCCTACTACGTCTGCCCGGTATGCGGCATGACCGCGGAGCGGAAACCTCCGGAGAAATGCCCGGTATGCGGCGTGAAAGGAGAGAGGTTCAAGAAGATAGACTGATGGGGTCGAGTGCACCCTTTTCGGCGTTCTCCTTTCGCCCAGAATATTTTTATTAAAAATTTTTCCGAACGCTTCCGAGACCCTTTATTTTTCGATCTTCGCCAGATGTAGCTGCAGCTTTTCCAATAGGCGCCAGCATAAAAGGATCTGGGCCATGCCGGTGGAGCTGACGTGCTCGTCTCCGGCCCGGTCGCAGATGGGCGTTCGCGACCCTGTGAGGCTGCACAGCTTCTCTTCGAGCCCCTCGATCATGGATCGATGAAGCTCGCCGTCGATGGTCATTACGCTCACCCTTTTGCCGTAGTAGTCGTCCCGCTGGAAGGCTATGGAGAACTCGCGTTCTGCAAGACGGAAAAGAGCGGAAAGGTCGATGGTGAGGTCAACCTCCGACGGAGACGCGTACATCACCTCCTGGATGAGCCTGACCGAGTACCTTCCAGGAGGATTTTCCGCAGAAAGGGACGGTGGAAGCCTCGAGTCCTCGATCTTGACCACGGCCTCGGCGTAGATCTTCTGGACGTCGACGTAGATCTTGTAGTCGGGCTCCCGCTCCAGGATCTCTTTCATCACCGCTTCCCGTTCGTAATGCCGGTCAACGCAGTCCCTTTTGATCTTCCAACGCCTCTTGACGGCCCTGCTGGGATCTACGAAGATCTTGAAGTCGATCTCACGTCGAAGTTCGGTCGTGTAAAAGGGGTGCAGACCCTCGATGATCAGGACAGGAGCCGACCTGAAGGGAACCAGGCCACCGATCTTTCCCTCGGTGTGGTCGTAGACGGGCTTTTCGATCTCTTCACCCCTCCGCAGGGCTCCTAGGTGCTCTGCCAGAAGGTCAAGGTGATTGGCCTCGGGGTTGAGAGGGGTTATTCCCAGGACCCTTCTCTCTTCGCGATCGAGGCTGTGATAATCGTCCAAGCTGAAGGTGGATACAAGATCCTCGCCGAGAAGCCTTCTGATCCCCCGAGAGAAGGTAGTCTTGCCGGACCCACTATCTCCCGCCACCGCCACCACGAAGACCCTCCCCGACTCTCTGAGCCTTTCAGGCAGGCTGGACGTCACAAAGAGGTCCTCCGATATCGGATTGCTGAGGGATTTCTCATCGGTCCTGCTTCTCCGACATCAGGTCTGCAAACTCGCTGGTCTTGTCGATCAGCTCCAGCTCCCGGGTCTCGATGACCGCCGTCTCCTCGATCCGCTCGACCTTCGTCTCGCCGTCGACGATCACAGCAGAAAGAGTCTTTGTGATGATCGAGAGGCTGCTCATGAGCCTCGCCTTCTTCTGCATGGTGGTCGAGAACTTTCCCACCCCGGTCAAAACCACCAGGTCATCGTTCTGGGTAATGGCGTTGAAAGGTGACTGGACCGTGGGGAAGACGTCAAAGCCGATCTGGGCGAGGTGCCTGAGAACTTTGTCATCGATCCACTCCAGCTCCCTGGCCACGGGACTTGCAGGCTCCAGGATCTCGACGGGCTTTATCAGCTCCTGGCCAAAGAGTTCCTCAAGCCTGAGGGCGACATCGATGGAGGTGTCCATGCTCTCGATCTCGTACTTGCTGACCGTTCGCCTGGAGACGGATAGCTCCGAGGCTAGAGCCCCGAGGGATATGCCGCTCTCAAGCCTCAGCTTTCTCAAAAGACGGCCGTCGATCTTGACGTAGAGCCCCCCGTGGGCGGCGTAGACGAAGGGAGGGATGTCGTCGACGATCCAGTCTGCGAGAGTTCCGAAGCTCATGGTGGGCACCCCGTACCTGAAGTAGACTACCCCGCCCTCAAGACTGTGATCCCTCGTCTTCTCCCCGATCAGAAGAGGGTTTCCCGAAAGATATTTGGCCAAGCGGCGAATCTCTACCCCGGTCTTCTCATTGAGACCGTCGATGTTTGATAGGATCTTGAGAATAAGGAGAACGCCGCCTCGCCTGGCCGCCAAATCGAAGCTTCTCGGCCTCACGTAACACCGATCCGAGACCGAAAAGCCCGACTTTACGAGCAGATCAGAAACCCGATCGGTCAGAAACTCCTTATTCATCATTATATATGTTTGAGCTTAGCCGTTATTTAAAGGTTCACCATCATGATCACCATAGGCGTAGACGATACCGATTCGGAAAAAGGGCTTTGCACCACATACCTCGCAGCGGTGATGATGGAAAGGCTTGAAAGGATCGGCGAGATCAAAGGGCTCCCGAGTCTTGTGAGGCTGAACCCCTGCGTCCAGTTCAAGACCAGGGGAAACGCCGCCATCGCCTTCTCCCTCGATACCGACCGGCTGGAAGAGACGAAAGAGGTCGCCCTGAAGACCCTGATGGAGCTATCCGACTTCTCAGGCCCCAAGACAAACCCGGGTCTGGTGGTTGCAGAAGAGGTGCCGGCGGAGCTGTCATGCTTCTACAGAAGGGCCCTCGACGAGGTCCTGGACGTCAGCGAGGCCGAAGAGATCATCGATAAGTACGGTCTCTGGTCCCGAGGCTTCAAGAACCGGCGGGGCCTGATCGGCGCTCTGGCGGCGATGGGCGCCGAGTTTCCGGATAAAACATTCGAGCTTCTCGCCTACAGGGAGCCGAAAAGGTGGGGCACCCCCCGAGAGATCGACGAAGAGTCGGTCTGGAGGGCCGACGAATTGACGTATCCTGGTACCTGGGACACCGTCGACCATCACAACAGAAAGGTGGTCTTCGCCCCCCACTCAAAAGACCCCGTCCTCTTCGGGATTAGGGGAGAGGATCCGAAATTTCTCATATCTTCTTTGGAGACGATAAGGTCTGAGCCCTTCGAGAGGATGGTGATCTACAAGACAAACCAGGGGACCGACGTTCACATCAACCGGAGCGTGATCCCCGAGGTCGTCGAGAACAGGAGCTACAGGCTCCGGGGTGTGGTGAAAAAAGAGCCCGAGGCGATCGAGGGGGGCCACCTCTTCTTCCCACTTCAGTCAGAGGACGGAAAAAGCTCCATCAAGTGCGCGGCCTTCGAACCCACGAAGAACTTCAGGGATCTGGTCAGAGATCTGGTACCCGGAGATCTGATCGAGGTATACGGCGCCGTTAAAAAGATGACCCTCAACATCGAGAAGATGGAGGTCGTTCGGCTGGCCGAGAGGACAGCTCTGGAAGCGCCAATCTGCCCCTCCTGCAAACGAAGGATGAAGTCTGCGGGCCGAGACCAGGGTTACCGATGCAGGAGGTGCAAAACGATTGCCGAGGGGAAGGTGACTGCCGTCGTTCCGAGAGAGATCGATACGGGCTTCTATGAAGTTCCTCCTTGCGCCAGGAGACATCTCTCAAAGCCTCTGATCAGGATGAGGGACAGAAAGATTCATCCGAGCAGGTAGAAAAATGGGAAAAGAGAAGAAAGCCGCCTCACTTGAAGGCAGCTTCCAGCGGGGGGATGACCTGCTTTTTCCTGGACAAGACGCCCTTCTTGTAGATGGAGTTGTTTTCCATCTTTCCATCGAAGGCCTTCTCGAACTTGTCCACCGGCTTTCCAACGAAGAGTAGGTCGCTCGCCTCCTTCATGACGTCCGTCAGCATGATCAGAACGAAGCTGAGACCCTCCTCCTTCCTCACCTTCTCCATATCCTCCAGGATCTCCTTCTTCCTGGGCATCAGGACCGAGAGGTCCATGACCTCGATCTGGCCGACGCCAGCCTTCGTCCCTGCGAAGTCGAAGTGCTTGTAGTCGCCCTTCACGATGTCCCGGGCGGTCTTGGTAGATATGTCGCTCTTGGCGGTTAGCATCGCGATCCCGTACTGCTCGTAGTCCTCGCCAATGATCTTAGCGAGCTTTGCCACCTGCTCCTTGTCCTTATCGGTGCAGGTGGGGGACTTGAATAGGACGGTGTCGCTCAGTATGGCGGAGATCATGACCCCTGCCATCTCCTTGGTCACGGGGACCTTGTACTGGTCGTACATCGCCGAGATTATCGTCGCGGTGCTGCCGACGGGCTCGTTGTGGAAGAAGATGGGGCTTCCGGTCTGGATGTCGCCGATCTTGTGGTGATCTACGACCTCCATCAGGTTCGCATCCTTGATGTTGTCCACGGCCTGGGCAACCTCGTTGTGATCGACGAGGATGATCTTCTTGCCCTTGGCGTCGGTGATCGTTTCCGGCACCGGGACGCTGAAGTGCTCGAGGACGAACTTGGTCTCGCTGTTTATCACTCCCGCCGCCGCGGGGATATATATGTCCGGCAGCCCGAGCTGGTTTTTCAGGTTCGCATAGGATATAGCCGCAGCTACAGAGTCAGTGTCTGGACTTTTGTGGCCAACCACGTAGACGTTATCAGCCAGATGAAACACCTCCGAAGTTATTCAACGCGCAACTTCGATTTAACCTTTGCCTCGCGCCGTTTATCCCGAAATTATATTAGATCCCGCCCTGGGAAATATCGACGAATCGATAGAGGTCGGCATCTTTATATAGTACATTGCTTATATATCACGGGTTCCCTTTAGAGGACTGACAGGAGCCCAGGCATCCGCCGTCGCCGTGACTGCCGGTGCAAAAGGGGAACGACACGAAAAGCCGCGTTGATAGGTCCTTGGGGGAGATACTGACTATAGTCTGCCCATGACCTCAAGACAACCCAAATGCGGTACAATAAGCCCGCTGCGAGGGTCACTGAGCCGACTGCGGATTATCCAGAGGATGAGGCCTCAGAGTTAGCAGAGCATCGGGCGACATACCAACATAGTTGGACAGATAGACGCCGATTTTGGTTCATAAATATGAACTATCTTTCCGTGGATTTCAGCTATACCTTAAATAGCAGCAGCTCTTGATCGAAGCCTGCAGATTATGAGGGGAATTCTGATCACCTTCGAGGGGATAGACGGGAGCGGGAAGTCCACGATCGCCGCCGAGCTCGCCCAGAGGATCGCCGAAGAGGAGAGACCGCCGTTCGCTGGAAGGCGTTTTCTCTTCACCGCTGAGCCGACCGATGGCGATGAAGGGCGCATGATAAGAGAGAAGCTCAAGAGGGAATCCCGGATGGCGGAAGGTCAGGGATCGGGGGCGAGAGAAGCAGAACAGCTTGAGGAGCTCTTCCTTTTCATGGCAGACCACGCCCGCCACCTGGCAGAGACGGTCATCCCCGCTCTGGAAAGAGGAATGGTGGTGATCTCGGATCGATACTCCGACTCCAGGGTCGCCTACCAGGGAGCCACCCTGCGCGGCGTCATCCCCCGCCCCATGGAATGGGTGAAAGAGCTTCACCGGCCCTGGTGCATCGTTCCCGACAAGACGATCCTCTTCTCGATAGACCCCAGCCTGGCGGTAAAGAGGTGTCAGTCAAGACAAGAGGAGTGCGCGTCCTCCCAGATGCCGAAAGGCCCGGAGAAGTTCGAGCGGGAAGAGTTTCTGAGAGAGGTGGCCAGAAACTTCGAGCTGATTGTGAAAGAAGAGCCTGAAAGGTTCGTCGCCATCGACGCCACTCGCGGAAAGGCCGAGATTTTGGAGGAGACGATGACGGCCTTAGCTGAACTTCTCTCGGAGACGAAATCTAAAGTGTAAACACGTCTTCGAGGACCATGGCCACCAGCCTTCGTGCCCATTTCAGCTTCATCTTCTTGATGGTTGTGACGTTGGGATCGTCGTAATCGAAACCGATTATTCTGATCTTCGAGGCTCCGAAATTTCGGGCGAGAAAGACGCACCGATCTCCGTCCGAAAATCCCCCGAAGTTGTTGACCCCCTCGATCGGCCCGGATTGAGTCGTGCCGATAACTCTTGTGAGCCTGGGGACGTGCTCGTTCAGAGCGTTCACGTTGTCCCCGTGAGCGTGAACCACGACCGCCGACCCCCTCTCGTTGGCGGCGATTATGTCCGGTAAAAAGCCGTCAAGATCGGTCACGATCACGTCAGGAAGAACGCCCGCATCAAGAAGCGTCGTCGTCGCACCGTCGGCGGCTATCACGGCGATATCCCCCTTGTCCAATTCCTCCAGGATCTTTTCCAGATCTCGCGAAAGGCTCGGAGCGTTTCCGCAAACAAGAACCTCGCGTCCTCTTATAATCGAATCGAGATCTTCGGCAGAGAGGTCCCCCTCTCGACCTTCGAGCAAACTCTGGAGAAGTCGGGCCGCCTCTTCATCCCTTGCTCTGGTAAAACCGAAATCCTCCAGGATCTCCTCGTAGATCGGCTCCCAGTCCTCAAACTGCATGATATGCCCTCTCTCCACGAAGAGGCTTAAGCCTTTTCTACATGTTATGGTTGATGACGCTTTTGAGGGGCGAGCGTCTCGGCATAGAAGAAAGACAAGAAGAACAGAGCAGAATCAAATAAAAGAATAAAAGAGAGGGGAAAGATATCCCCCGATTAGCTGCAACATCCACCGCTGGTCGTTGGCAAGAAGACAGAACTCTCGGTGACATTAGTAATGGGCATCGCGCCCACAACGCACTCGTCACAGATGTACTTCCTGTCGCACTCGTCCATGTCAGCGCATCCACCGATACAGCAGGAGAGCCAGTCTTTCTCCACCTTGGAATACTTGTAGGGCACATCAATGTTCATGTTCTTCTCGATGTGGAAGGTACCGACGTAGTTTTCATCGATCTCAATCATGGGGTTCTTCCAGGCAGAGGTCTCTGGGACGTTGTAACCAGTACCTTTCATGCTGTTGGGCTCACCCTGGAGCACACCGATGTGAACCGTACCGTCGGTGATGTCCTCAGTGATGTTCATGGAAGTGTAGCCGACTCCCTCGTAGACCGGATCTTCATAGGAGTAGTTTTTGTCCTTGACTATGATGTCGATCTCCTTGTCCACTGCCTTCGCGTACTCCACCTGGTGTTGCATCGAAGTGAGAGGCCTGTAGTTCTTTATTTCGGTCTTCTCCTTCAGCAGGGAGTCGTAGCGGACCGGGTTTCTGGCGTAGTAGCCGTTACCGTAGGACATGGTCATCGGAGAGTAGACCATGGAGTTGTCCTCTCTAGCCGAGATGCATGAGTAGTCCATAATCTCGCGGTAGCAGCCAACAACCTTGTTGTAATAGACATCCTGTGCGCAGATGACCACTTCGTTGTCGATGGTGCCGCTCCCGTGGGCGTAGTCCTTGTACATCGGACCCTTCTGGCCGCTGGTGGTGGTGTCGGCGCTGGGCGTGTCAAGCTGGATGTACTTGTAGGTCATGAAGTAGCCGCTGCCCTGAACGCTCTGCTCGAAATTGAAGCTGACGTTCTGTTCAGTACCAGCTACCGCCGTCATCGTCATCCCTATCAGGAACGACAGGGCGAGTATAGCGAGTGTAACTTTTCTCAAATCACTCCCTCCGTCTAAACTAAGTCCGGTAGAGTCTTACAATAATCTAGCGCCACCCACCTATTTTAATCTGTTGATTGCATGATATATTATCGGGATGGGAGAAAGCGAAATTCCCCGGCTTTTCTGAGATTGTTCCGATAAAAAAAGCGAATATCAGAGATTCTGGACGTCTGAAACGAATCTCTGTCTCTGGCGGTCGTAAAAAAGAGATAAAAATTGGGAAATGGATGGGCAGTCAACGAAATCAGCTCATAAGGTCGTTTCGGCCTCGGAAGATAGGACTCGCCGCTTGAACTCCTCAAATCCGATGGAGTTTATGAACTCCCGCAGCCGCATTCCGGGTTTGGCGCTCACTCTGTAAACCTCCAGAATCCGCTCGATCAGGGGGACGATCTCCTCTCTGGCCACAAAGTCGCGCAGCATCCAGCCCTCGTGCGGCGGCCAGCTTCCGCGCCCGCCCACAAAGAACATGTAGCCTTCCTCGGCGGTGTACCTGGCCCCGACGGGGCAGTTCACTACACATCGGCCGCACATGACGCATTTGTCGTAATCGATGACCGCCTTTCCGTCGACGACGGAAGCAGCCCCCACCTTGCAGACCTGGACGCACTTCTCGCACCCGGTGCACTTCTCAAGGTCCATCTCTGGCCTGACCCTCCCCATAAGGCCGATCTCGTTGAACTGAGGCCTGGTGCAGGGGAAGGGACATCCGCCAATCCCAACCTTGAGGGGTCCCGGGGTCTTCTCACCCGTGAACCTCTCCCCTATCTCTTTGGCGAGATCTGTGGTCTCTGCCGCGGCCTTGAAGCAATACTCTTCCCCAAGACAGGATACGACGTTCCTGAAGGTCGTGCCGGCGGACCCGGGAGCAAGGCCCACCTCCTTGAGATCGTTGAGCGCCGCCTCCAGCTTCTCCTCAGAAACCCCAAGGATCGATAGTTCCTGCCTCACAGTGACGTGTACTTCAGCGCCATACTTCTCGGCAACCTCTCCTATCCGCTTGACCTGCACCGGGGCGAGCATCCCTCCGGTCACCAGGATCTTTATCTCGAACTTCCCGTCTTTCCTCTTGAAAACGGCGGGCATCCCTTTGTACATCTCAGGCTTCAACGCGATTCCTCCAACGACAGATATGACGCAACTGATATAGGACTATAGTCTGCGATGAACTTGTAAATTGTGGTCAGAAAATGGATAACTGCTAATTGGTTGGACGATCCATATCCGATAGCTTATCAAATATGCTACTCCGAGACGCAGCTGGGACTGAGAAAACCGACCAGGAAACCGGCGGAACGATCCCGGCTCTTATCAATCATCTCGTCGTGGCGCACCCGTCCGGACCCCTTATGGCGGAATCGAGAACGTAACCATTAAGGACAAAAAAGAAGATCGTTCGAGGGTGCAGGCCGTTGAAACATATCCCTAAAAGCAGCTTCATTCACTGTATTTATGGGGTCTCAACGAATAAGCCAATGGTTTGCGATTTTCAATGGTCCACAGCCATGACCAGAAGATCAAAAAGGCTCCTCGCTGTTTTGTGT
>DAQG01000018.1 GCA_002502785.1 Methanothrix harundinacea
TTAGGGTAGGGTAGTTCACGTTGAGCCTGCCGACCGTCGGCGGCTCCTTTGGCTCCAAGTAATAAACCGTGGCCCGTTAATCTGGTTTTCGGTGTTCCTCCGATATCGCCGCCTGGGGCGGAAAGCTTATTAATCAAAGTATTTGACCTTAGATCAAGACACGTTGATTAAATTGGTTGGAAGGGCCATGAACAATAACAAGAGAATGATTTTCCTCATCCTGCTGCTGTTCCCATCTTTCTTTCTCATCTTCATGCCGGGATGCGGCGCAGAAGCAGTGACGATCGTCGATTATACCGAACGACATGTGGAAGTGCCCCTCCCTGTGGAGAGGATCGTCTCCCTATCGTCGTCAGCCTCGGAGATCGTCTGCGCCCTGGGCGCGGGCGATCTGATCGTCGGCCGGGGCGAGAGCTCAGTCTTTCCCCCCCGCCTGGAGGAGGTGACCGTCGTGGGCAAAAGCTCTCGTACCTTCGACCTGGAGCTGATCTTGGAGCTATGTCCCGATCTCGTGATCGCCGACACCATGCTCTCCGAGGACGACCGCAAGATGATGGAGTCGGTCGGAATCCCGGTCCTGGAGGAGAGCTTCGTCGATCCATCGAGGGTGACGGCGGTCGTCAGAGACCTCGGCCTCGTCCTCGAAGCGCAGGATCGGTCCGACGATCTCGCGGGGTTCATCGAAGGTTACCAGGATATCATCTGGGACGCTACGGCAGTCTTTGGTGAAAATGGGATGCCTCTCGTATTTCTGGAGCGAGAGTGGACATATCATACCGCCTCCGCTGGGACCTCATCTCACAACCTGGTGGCGATGGCTGGAGGCAAGAACATCGCCGCCGAGGAGTCGATCGAGTACCCCACCGTCAGCCCCGAGTGGGTGGTGGAAAGAGACCCCGAAGTCATCGTCCGTCTAGCCTGGACGACGACGGGCGAGCCCTTTTCAGAGGACGAGCTGAAAGGGACCTGGGACGAGATCGTCTCGAGGCCCGAACTTTCGAACACCAGGGCCGTCAGAGACGGGCGGGTTCACGTTTTGAGCAGCAAGACGAACAGCGGATTGCGCTCGATAGTGGGGGAGCTTTACCTCGCCAAGTGGTTCCATCCCCAGCTCTTCGAAGATCTCGATCCTGAGAAAGTGCATGAAGACCTTATCCGGGAGTTTTACGGCCTGGATCTTGAAGAGGTCTACGCCTATCCGTGATCGGCAGATTCTACCGTCTGCCCTCGCTTGGGCGGGCGAACCACCCTCCTTTTCATATCCTCTCAATATACAGAGGGCGGCTCCTTTTCAGAGGAGCACCGCCTTTCCTGGAATTACAAATAAATGACCGAAATTCTTATTAGTTAACAAACATTCTCAATATTTACATGTGCAAGCCGGAAGGAGGCTCATATTTTGAATAAGAAGCCGTTAGTCTTACTTTTAACTCTGTGCGCCTTCCTGATATCAGGAATGGCGAACGCTGCCGATTATCCTCTCACCGTCACCGACTCCGCGGAAAGAGTTGTGACCATCGATGCCCCGGTGGAGAAGATCGTGGTCCTGCATTCTGATGCTGCAGAGGCGGTCAGCATCCTCGGGGCGACCGACAAGATCGTGGGAACGACGGACAGCGTTCCCAAGTACAAAGCCTACTACTTCTCGAACGTCATGGGCGGCTGGGAGATCGTGGGAACCTGGAAGGAGTTCAACTACGAGAAGATAGCAGACCTCGCCAAGAACGATGCCGGTGAGATCGAGCCCGGGATGCTGGTGATCTCTTACGCCAACAAGGCCGAAGAGGTGGAGGAGAACCTGGCCCCATTCGAGAAGATCAATGTCGTGGGCCTTGACCTCTACAACGCCGAGACCCTAGAGGAGGAGATGACCACCCTCGGCATGATCCTCGATCGCCAAGCCGAGGCCGAAGCTTACAACGACTGGGTCAGCGAGAAGAAGGCCGAGGTTGCAGAAGCGGTCTCGGGTCTCGACATGCCGAGGGTCTACGTCGAGGGCGGGTCGATCGGAGACCTGGGGGCTCTATGGACCTACGGCCGCGGTTCCGCTCTGAACGATATGATCAATCTTGTCGGGGGGGAGAACGTGATCGACGCTGACGAAGCAAACCCCAAGGTCGACTGGGAGACGGTCCTCGCCGGGATGCCCGAGGTGATCATCAAGGTGCCAGCGGTCATAAACCAGCTCGGCTGGAGCAACACCACCGAGATGGAGGCCCTAATCGAGGATATCGAGAGCCGACCCGGCGCTGACGCGGTCCCAGCCTTGGAGAATGGCAGAGTCTACGTCATCTTCAGGGACATGACCCTCGGGACGGGCGCCGTCGTAGGTCTCACTTACTGGGCAGAGATGATCCATCCTGAGGCGGAGCTTGATCCTGTGGGGGTATACCAGGAGTACCTCGGCATGAGGGGACTCGACTACCCGGAGGAGAACTTCTTCGTATACCCTGCGATCTGACGGAGCAGATTAAGCCCTTTAATCGAATATGAGCACGGGATTGTGCGCTGCCGGTCTTCGGGCCTGCGGCGCAGCATATTTTTACGGCATCATTGGCCAATTCTTCTCCTCCATCGGCCATCGCCTTCTCTCCCAGAACGATTTTCTGCCTAAAATCGCTTCTTCTTGCCCTGAGCCGACACATCTTATTTAGACCAAAATCCTTATTAATTGATCTGCTTACTGACACTAAAATGTGTAATTAATGTGAATTTATTTCAATTTGTAATAATCAAGGCGTGTAAATTAATTCGGATTCGAGTTAAAGTCTTACATAATAGGTGGAATATATGACAAAAAAAACTTCGTGGATTTTAGCTCTGGCCCTGTTATTTTCTGGGGTTGGGGGTGTCGCAGCTGAAGATTTTGTTGTTCCCGGCGATCTCGACGGATACCTCGTCGTCTCCTCCGAGGAGCTGGAGGCGGCTGAGCAGGATCAAAAGGATAGAACGATTACCACCGACCAGCTCGAGGAGATCAGGCACATAAGCCAGAATTATCCCAAAGAGATCGTCGACTCGTCAGGAAAAGAGGTGACGATCTACAAGCCTCTTAAAAAGATCATAATCTTCAACAGCGAGACCGTCGAGGTGGTTCGATCCCTGAAGGCCCAGGACAGTATCATAGGCGTGGGCAAGTACACCAAGGAAGATGCGGCCTATTTCCCAGAGCTGAGCAAGCTTCCAGGTGTAGGCTCCGTCTGGACCCCAGACATCGAGGCGGTGCTGGGACTTCACCCCGATGCGGTCTTCGTTTACGGGACCTTCATGAACTCCAGCGTTGACGAGATCCAGGATACGCTAGAGTCAGCTGATCCAAACCTCGTGGTGGTCCGGGTGGACAGCTTCGTGCCCGAGAGCTACGAGGACGAGGTGCAGATGCTGGGTGAGATTCTGGAGTGTGAGGAGGAGGCCCGAGAGTTTCTCCAGTTCCACGAAGAATGCCTGAACCCGATTGAAACGGTCGTCTCTGGTCTCGGAGAGGACGATAAACCTGCCGTCTACCTCGAGAGCTGGGTCGATTACAGGACCGCCACCCAGGGAGCGGCCTGGCACGACAAGCTGGTGATGGCGGGAGGCGAGAACATCTTCGGCGACCTGTCCCTTTCCTACACCGACGTCGACCCGGAAAGCGTCATCGAAAGAAACCCGGAGATCGTGATCAAGCTCTGCGGTGCGGGCGACCTGAACTTTGGAGGCTATGGCGAAGACGACATCTCTGAGATGTCGGCCCTGAGGGACACGGTCGCAAGCCGCCCCGGCTGGAATGCGATCGATGCTGTGAAAATAGATCAGGTCTATGTCCTCTCCAACGACATCCTGGGTGGGGCCCAACACTTCATTGGTGTAGCATACCTTGCAAAGCTCTTCCATCCTGACCTCTTCCCGGACTTGGATCCCGTGGCCATTCATCAGGAGTACCTCGCCAGGTTCCAGGGGCTGGATCTGCAGGGGGCGTACATATATCCGGTGATGCCCGTGTGATCAATTAGACTTAAATTGGATCAAGTTTATGAGCGTGTCAGATAC